>JADHVS010000114.1 GCA_016783865.1 Bacteroidales bacterium | reverse complement strand
ATTGCCCTGCTGCCCGTCCTCACCTCCACCGGGAAAGGAGCGGATATCATGGTGCCGATGGCCATCCCGACTTTTGGCGGGATGATCATCCAGATGATGACGATGTTTGTGGTACCGGTCTTGCAGGCGATTTGGAGGGAAGGAGCGGTGAGAAGGGAATTACGAATTACGAATTAAGAATGACGAATTGGAAATTAGAAATTAGAAATTGGAAATATTCAGAGTTATGAGTCAGTTGAATAAAACACGATACCGTTGGAGAAGAGGAATTCTACTTAGGGTTCTCCCGGTGCTGATGATCCTGTTGTTTGCAGGAATTGTGAAGGGACAGGTCTATATGCACGACTCCCTGGCAGCATACCTGGAGCAGGCGACCCGGAACAATCCCACAGTTCAGGCGAAGTTCAACGAGTACCTGGCTGCGCTGGAGAAAGTCCCACAGGCAGGCGGTTTGCCCGACCCGGAATTCAGCTTTGGCGTCTTCGTCAAGCCCATGGAACTGCTGGGCGGCAACCAGGTAGCCGATTTCCAGCTCATGCAGATGTTCCCCTGGTTCGGAACCCTGCATTCTGCCAGGGATGAAGCATCCCTGATGGCAAAAGCAAAATTTGAGTCGTTCAGGAATGCCAAGCAGGAGCTGTTTTTCGATGTGCGCAAAGCCTGGCTTGAACTCTATCTGAATCAGGCCCGGATCAGCGTAACCCAGAAAAACCTGGAGCTCCTGAAGGCGATTGAACGGATTGCCCTGATCCGCTTCTCGTCTTCAACCCCCGGAGCCTCTGAGTTGGGGACGAATCAGATGGGGAGCTCTTCCGACCTCATCAGCCTCTACCGGATCCAGATTGAGATGGGAGATCTGGAGAACCGACTGGCCGACTGGAAGACACAACAGACCGTTCTGACAGCTACCTTTAACAGCCTGCTGAACAGAACATCCGGGACACCGGTATCTCTGCCCGATACCCTCATCCCGGAAATACCGGGCGGTTCCTTCTTAGCGATCCGCGACAGCATCTGGTCGAACAACACCATGCTGAGTATGCTTGCGGCAGAGAAACAGGCGTATGACGAGCGGATCCGGATGTCGAAACGGATGAGTTACCCGATGTTCGGGCTGGGGATTGACTATATGCTCATCAACCCCAGGGCTGGGAATACTTCGATGATGAACGGAAAGGATATGATCATGCCGATGGGAAAGATTACTCTACCCATCTACCGGGGCAAGTACTCGGCCCTGAGAAAAGAGGCAGAATTCATGAGCCTCGCTACCGTCAATCAGATCTCAGCCATGCAAAACTCCCTGACAGTGGATTACCATAACGTGTTGAAGATGCAGAACGATGCAACCCGGAGGATCAGGCTTTACTCACGGCAATCGGATCTGGCGCAAAAAACCCTGAACCTGATGATTGTAGAATTTAGCGTGTCGGGAACAGGACTGGATGAACTTTTAAAAATCGAACAACAGTTACTGGATTACGAGCTCTTGAAAATCTCAGCCATTGTGGAGAATAATATTGCAATAGCCGGACTTGACCGCCTTATGGCAAGCGCCGGTGGTGCTCAAACGGAATAAAGAAAAAAACCATGAAAAGAATGCAGCAATTCATAGACTATATCAAGGGAAAACGGTTTTATAAAACCATGATATACAGATATATAAGAACAATTTTATTGATAGGACTCGGACTTTTTGCCGGATGGTTATTTTTCCATTCGGCACGTACCGAACAAGTTGATAGCCATGGGCACGAGACCGTTACCCCCTCAGAAGAGATATGGACCTGTGCTATGCATCCCCAGATCCGGATGCCTGAACCAGGGAAATGCCCGATTTGCGGGATGGATCTGATCCCGTTGTTACAGGGTGGTGCTGCCCAGGATCCCATGGCTATCCGACTTTCAGCGGAGGCTATTGCGCTGGCGAATGTCCATACCTCAGTGGTTTCCAGGCACCAGTCAACCCGGGAAATTCATCTCTATGGTACGGTACAGCCTGATGAACGTTTGTTACAGAGTCAGCCTGCCCATATCCCCGGCAGGATTGAAGAGTTGAATGTCAACTTTACCGGAGAAACGGTGAGGAAAGGCCAGGTGTTGGCAAAGATTTACTCTCCGGAGCTGATCAAAGCCCAGCAGGATTTGCTGGAGGCGTTGAAAATGAAGGATCTTCAACCAGCCATACTGGAAGCGGCCCGGGAACGCCTCAGGCAGTGGAAGCTGACAACATATCAGATTGCAGCAATCGAGCAATCGGGGGAGATCACTACCGACGTTCCCGTGCTGGCCAATGCCGCCGGTATTGTCATGGCACTAAGGGTCAACGTGGGAGATTATGTGAGTCGCGGGACAACCCTTTTCGATATAGCCGACCTGTCGAAACTCTGGGTGCTCTTCGACGCTTATGAGCAGGATCTGCCTTTCATCCGCACCGGCGATAAGATCACCTATACGCTTCAGTCCATGCCGGGGAAGACATATCATGCTAACGTGATGTTTGTGGATCCCTTTGTGGATCCAATGACAAGGGTGGCGAAAGTGCGTGTGGAGGTCCCCAATGTAAATGGACAGCTTAAACCCGAGATGTTTGTAACCGGAGTGATTCAAGCACGGTTGGATCAGTATAAAAACAACCTGGTCATTCCCAGGTCGGCTGTGTTGTGGACGGGAAAAAGGTCGGTCGTCTATGTCAGGCTGCCCGATGAAGAGGAGCCTGCGTTTAAGATGCGGGAGATCACGCTGGGGCCTCAGCTTGGAAACAGCTACGTAGTGGTCGATGGATTGGCAGAAGGGGAGGAGATCGTGACCGAAGGAACCTTCAGCGTTGATGCTGCCGCCCAACTGGAAGGCAAGCCTAGCATGATGAATCCGAAGGGCGGAAAAACAAATACGATGCCGGGAATGGACATGTCAGGCGATGGTAAATCCGGTGGAAGCGAGATGAACGAGCAGTCAGGAGGTATGACCTCCCGGGAGTCGGTGAAAATCAACGTAAGCATGGATTTTACCATGCAATTGAATTCCATCTTTGACAAGTACATAAGTTTAAAAGATGCATTGGTCCAAAGCGATGCAGGAAAGGCAAAACAGGCGGCTCAAAAGGTGTTGCAAGCCTTGGCAAACGTTGACATGAAGTTGCTGACAGGCGATGCCCATACAAAATGGATGGATCTGTCGGGCCAAATGGAAAAACAAATCAAACAAATTGCATCTTCGGATAATATTGAAGATCAACGGAAGGCATTTTACGGCTTCAGTGAACCGTTTTACAGAGCGATTAAAATCTTTGGATTAATGGGGAAAACAGTGTACTACCAGTACTGCCCGATGGCCTTTGGCAGCAAGGGCGCCTATTGGCTCAGCGAGTCAAACGAGATACGTAATCCCTATTTCGGAGAAGCCATGCTGAAGTGCGGGGAAACCAGGGAAACCTTAAAATAATTACGAATTACGAATTACGAATTAAATAAATGTACAGCCGCAATTCATTGCGGCTCAGGCAATTTATTGCGGCTCAAAATAAAAATCATCAATCATCAATTATCAATTAAATCTAAAAACAATGAAAACAAAATCAATGATGCTTGCATTAGGAATGCTCTTCATGAGCATAACATCTCTGTTTGCTAAAGATGGTAAAACAGAGGAAATCAAAGTGTACGGGAATTGTGGTATGTGTAAAAGCCGGATCGAGAAAGCTGCCAAATCGGTGGAAGGCGTGACGAAAGCTACATGGGATGTTACGGAAAATGTATTGACCGTAACATTTGATGATACCAAGGCCACTGTGCTGAAGATCGAAGAGGCAGTAGCAAAAGTAGGTCATGATACTGACCATGTAAAGGCAGACGACAAGACCTATCATTCATTACCGGGTTGCTGCCAGTATGAGCGTCCTGCTTCCGGGAAGGAAATGGAGATGAAAGGACACGATGGTCACAATCATTGACCATCCCGGGAATTTGTAGGCAACCTGCAATAGTTCTGATCACGGATGTACTGTTCCTGCTGGCTCTGATCTTCGTACCTGGCCAGCAGAGACAGTCTGTCTGTGGGTTTGTCAAGATTAATTTAAAATCAAAAAGTTATGAAACTGATAAAGGCCTATATTAGACAAAGAAAAATGGAAGAGGTGTTTAAGGCACTGAGATCCAAAGGATTCTGTTGTATGACCATGGTTGAATGCCAGGGGACTGGGAAATATTCTGACCATGAGAAAGAACACATAAGCGTGAAATACCCCTATGCCGATGCTTACAGGGTTATTAAGCTGGAGATCCTTGCAGCGGATGAGCACGTACAGGAAATAATCAGCATTGTCAGGCAAAACGGACGAACGGGGTACCAGGGAGATGGTATCATAATCGTTTCGCTTGTAGATGAAGTTTATAAAGTCAGAACCGACGAGAAAGGATTTCTAGCTGTTTAAGCAGTTGAATTCAGACAATTATATATGTATCTTAAAAATTTATTGCCATGAAATATTACATTAGTATAAAGGTCAGGATGGATTTTGAACAAGCTATTCAGCTTGTAACAGAATCGTTGAAAAAAGAAGGATTTGGAATCCTTACAGAAATAGATATTCAGCAAAAACTGAAAGAAAAACTGGATGTTGATTTTCGGAAATACAGAATCCTTGGGGCTTGCAACCCTCCTTATGCTTATAAAGCTTTACAGCAGGAAGATAAAATCGGAACGATGCTCCCTTGTAACGTAATCCTGCAGGAGCTGGGTGACAATGAAGTTGAAGTCGCTTCCGTCGATCCGGTTGCCTCAATGATGGCTATAGTGAACCCGGATCTTGCCGGTATTGCCAAGGAAATAAAAGAAAAACTCGAACGTATAATCGCATCTTTATAGATCAGCGATAATACAGGGAGCATTTTGCCTTCCGGATTGACTGGATATAACTCATTATATCATGAATCTCAAACAGGTTGTTAATCAAATAAGGAAAGAGATACTTAGCATTTGTCATTTGGATTATCTATTATTAATTTCAACATCTTCATAATCACATAATTAAATGCCAGGATTATATTTATATAATAATATTGACGTATATTTGATCCGATAAATAACGGATTCGGATTTAGAATAGAAGTGTTGAAGAATATTATAAATGCGAATTATTTATAAACTGCAGGGGAACCAATAACGATACATGCACAGAATTGGGATTAGTTACCTTCAGGGAGTTCATTGGTTATCACGAAGGAAATTTCGGATAGCTGATGAAGAAGGTAAGATGAAGTGTATTTTATTTAATATTAAACAATGAACACCTAACTTAAGGATATTCATGAAACAAAATAAGAGATTGACAACTCATCAATGGGAAGCCATTTTCGATGCCATCACGGATATGGTTTTCTTGCTCTCACCAGATCATACAATACTGATGAGCAACAAAGCTGCCTGTGCGGGGCTGGATCAACCTCTCAACAAGCTGATTGGACAACCTTGTTTCCATGTGGTACATAATCAGGATCACCCAATAGAAGAATGCCCATGTGAGAAGTCGTTAAAAACCAGAAGTCCGCAATTCAATGAATATGAAAGCCATGGGAGGAATTACCTCCTCTCTGCCTGGCCGATTTTTTCAGAAACGGGTGAAATCGAGGCAATGATCCACACAGTCAGGGACATCACGGTGCAAAAGCAGGCAGAAGAACAGTTAATCCTTGCAAAGACCGATTGGGAGGAAACCTTTAACACGATAACTGACATAATCACTGTGCATGATAAGGATTTTGATATCATCCGCGCAAATCGGGCAGCCGAGAAGTTGTTAAAACTACCTCTACTGGATCTGATGCCCGGTGCGAAGTGTTTCAAATACTACCATGGGACAGAGGCGCCACCTGAGGGTTGTCCAAGCTGCAACTGCCTTCAGACAGGTTTGCCTGCAACATTTGAGGTATTCGAGCCACATCTGAATATGTTCATTGAGATCAGGGCAATCCCACGCTTCGACAGCAAAAAGAAGTTATCCGGACTGATTCATGTGGTCAGGGATATTACCGAGCGGAAAAGAACAGAGGAAGCCTTAGTTCAGGCGAAAGAAAAAGCTCAAGAGAGCGACCGATTGAAATCAGCTTTTCTTTTAAATCTGAGCCACGAAATCAGAACGCCAATGAATGGTATTCTCGGTTTTTCCCAGCTCCTAAAAGAACCACATGTTACATTTAAAGACCAAAGAAACTTTATCCAACATATCGAGAAAAGCAGCGCCCGTATGCTCAATATTATCACGGCCATTGTTAGTATCTCAAAAATAGAATCAGGACAAATGGAAATTTCTGTTTCTGAGACAAATGTAAACGAACAAATCGAATTCGTTTATAACTTTTTCAATCCGGAGGTTGAGCAAAAAGGAGTACAGCTTTTTGTTAAAAGCACTTTGTCGTCAAAAGAAGCTATCATTAAATCAGATAGGGGGAAAATTCTTGCCATTCTTAACAACCTTGTCGATAATGCAGTCAAATTTACACATACAGGTTCCATTGAATTTGGATATGAGAAAAAGGGGAAATACCTCGAATTTTTTATTAAAGATACGGGTGATGGTATTCCTGAGGAAAAACAAGATTTCATTTTTGAACGGTTCAGGCAAGGCAGTGAATCAATGACCCGCAATTATGAAGGGGCAGGATTGGGATTATCTATTGCGAAAGCGTATGTGGAAATGCTGGGTGGGAAAATTTGGCTCGAAAGCGAACTTGGAAAGGGTTCTGCGTTTTATTTCACTATTCCATACAATGCTGAAACAGAACCTGAAATCGTCAATAAAGATATTTCTTCAGGAATCGGAGCAGATAGTCAGATTAAAAACCTGAAAATTTTAATCGCTGAAGACGATGAATCATCGGAATTTTTCCTGTCCACGGCACTCAAAATGTATATCAAAGAATTATTCCAAGCAAGAAATGGAGTTGAAGCCGTTGAAGCTTGCCGCAACAACCCAGACATTGATTTGGTTCTGATGGATATAAGGATGCCCGATATGAACGGATATGAAGCCACACGTCAAATCCGGCAATTTAACAAAGATGTGGTTATTATTGCACAAACAGCCTATGGGCTTTTAGGTGACAAAGAAAAGGCAATTGAAGCAGGTTGTAATGAATATATTTCAAAACCTATTGATATTGATTTATTGAAAGCGTTAATTCGAAAGTATTTCAAGAAATAATTTTTCACCTTAACCAAGGTAGTGTCTAGACTCTCTCAAATAAAGGATAAAGTAGTATTACTTCATTCCATTACTGGTTTGTTGATTGGCTATTTCATTTTACACCCCATCAGCATGGTGATCTATTGGTTTGAGTTGGAATCAAATTCCACCCAATTTACCCTTAGCTACTTGATGGAAATAATCATATACCGTTTTCAGCATTCATTCGATCTCCATATGAGTCCCATGGGCATCCTGTTTTCTGTTATTGGCTGTAGTTTTGGTCTATTATCAGGATTATATTCAAGATCCATGGCAAGGCGTATGGCTTTAAATCAAATTAATAAACAACTGCTTGAATTTGAAAAAATTAAATCAAAATTTCTTCAGATCATTAGTCATGAAATCAGAACGCCTCTTAATGGGATCGTTGGATCCGTTAATTTATTGAAAGATGTAATTACCTCTGAAGAGATAAGGACTATTCTCGAAATGTTAGATACATCGGTTTCCCGTCTTGAAACTTTTTCAATCACTGCATTAAAAATCACAGAACTCCAGTCACATAAGTATAACTTAAAAAAAGAGGAAATTAATCTCGCAAAAGAGATTGAATCCCAGTTAACTGATCTTTCAGGGAAAATTCATGATAGAGGCGTTAGGGTTAACCGGAGTAATATTCCTGAATATGTGTCAATTAATGCTAATCTTAATCTGGTAAGGATCTGTTTAAAGAATATTTTGGATAATGCCGTCAAATATTGTACTGAAAACGGTGAAATTGAAATACGTGTACATGTTGAAAATCAATCCGTAACGTGTGAAATAATTGATGATGGAGTTGGCTTCTCTAAACAAACATTAAATAATCTGTTCACGCTGTTTTCAATCGCCGGAGAACATGTAGATAATAGCCCCGGACTAGTTTTCCCTCTCTTAAAATTAATAATGGAGGCACACGAAGGAAGAATTGAGGTTAAAAATGCAAAAAATGGGGGAGCAATTGTCCAATTGATGTTCCCAATTGACCCAGTCAAGTGATTAACAATAAATACGATCCGTTATGCAACATCATAAAATTTCAATACATCAATCGCCCCATGATCATGGTGTGCATGGGGAGCATTCTCATGGTACATATTATTGCCCCATGCATTGTGAGGGAGATAAAACATACGACAAACCTGGCGATTGCCCGGAGTGTGGGATGCACTTAAAAAAGGAGGAAACGCAATCAAAGGGACCAGGAGGAACGACAATTTATACTTGTCCCATGCATCCGGAAGTAAAACAGGACCATCCTGGGAGTTGCCCCAAATGCGGGATGGACCTGATGCTGGAAAGAACAGAAAATACAAGCGAGGAGGAAAAGGCCTACAAAAAAATGGCAAAAAGATTCTGGATTGCCCTGGCATTGAGCATCCCGGTATTTATTATCGCCATGTCGGAATTTTTCCCTTTCATGCATCTTGAGGCGGTTGCATCCCAAAAAACATGGAGCTGGGTTCAGTTTATCCTGGCAACCCCTGTAGTATTTTATTCCAGTTGGGAGTTTTTCAGACGTGGATGGAGCTCCATACGCCGGTGGGCGCCTAATATGTGGACATTAATATCCATAGGCGTGGGGGCGGCATACCTGTTTAGTGTTGTAGGAATGTTATTCCCGGGATTATTTCCTTCTCAGTTTAAAGATGTTCAGGGAAACGTACATCTCTATTTTGAAGCCGCGGCCATCATTCTCACCCTTGTTTTGTTAGGTCAGTTACTTGAACTCAGGGCACACAGCAAAACCAATTCTGCCATTAAAGCTTTATTGGGTCTGGTTCCGCCCGTGGCCCGAGTCATCCGCAACGGGAAGGAAGAAGAGATCCCTCTCGAAGAAGTTAAAGTGGGTTATGAATTAAGGGTGAAACCCGGTGAGAAGCTCCCTGTAGATGGAATCATCATGGAAGGGACAGCCGTTGTAGATGAAAGTATGATTACCGGGGAACCCATTCCTGCCGATAAGTCAACAGGTGACCATGTTACCGGAGGGACGATTAACGGCAAAACATCTTTTATTATGAAAGCTGAAAAAGTCGGTTCCGATACCCTGCTTTCACAAATTATTGAGATGGTTAACCAGGCCAGTCGTTCCCGGGCGCCTATCCAAAAGCTGGCCGATGTGGTTGCAAAATATTTCGTACAGATTGTGATAGGAGTCGCCTTGACAACTTTTGCTATATGGGCAATCTGGGGGCCTGAACCGGCTTATGTCTATGCCTTTGTAAATGCTGTCTCGGTTTTAATTATTGCTTGCCCGTGCGCGTTGGGATTAGCAACGCCCATGTCCATCATGGTAGGTACAGGACGTGGCGCCCAATCGGGGGTTCTGGTAAAAGATGCCCGGGCAATTGAAGAGATGAACAAGGTGGATACGCTGATTATTGATAAAACCGGAACAATTACGGAAGGGAAACCTGCTTTAAAATCGTATACTTCATTTGGTAAATTTTCGGATACTGAAATACTTCGTCTGGCAGCTTCAGTTGATACTTATAGCGAGCATCCTCTTGCTGAGGCGATTGTGAAGGGAGCTAAAGAAAAAGGGTTAGAGTTAATAAAAATGGAGAATTTCGAATCAGTCACAGGGAAAGGGGTGAAAGCGGTTTATAATGGGAAAAGGATTGGTCTGGGGAACTCCCGGTTGAAGGACGAATTTAGCGCTAGACTTGCAAAAGAACAGGAGAACCAGGTAATAGAATGGCAGTTAACCGGGCAAACGGTAGTGTATCTGCTTATTGAAAACAATGTGGAAGGGATTGTCAGTGTAGCCGACACGGTAAAACCAACTTCAGCAAAAGCGATTAAAGCGCTCCAAAAGATGGGTGTGAAAGTATATATGCTTACCGGGGATAATGAGTTTACTGCCAAAACAGTAGCAGAGGAGTTAAACCTGGACGGATACCAGGCTGATTGCCTGCCGGAAGATAAATATAAAAAAGTAAAAGAACTTCAGGGCAAAGGTCGGGTTGTTGCAATGGCCGGCGATGGTATAAACGATGCACCGGCTCTTGAACAAGCCAATGTGGGGATTGCCATGGGAACCGGTACCGATATTGCGATGCAAAGCGCTGAGATCACACTTGTTAAAGGCGATCTGAATGGCATTGTCCGTGCCAGGGAATTGAGTACTAAAGTAATGCGCAATATCAAACAAAACCTGTTTTTTGCTTTTGTATATAATGCAATAGGAGTTCCAATTGCAGCAGGTATATTGTTTCCCTTCTTTGGTATTTTACTAAGCCCAATTATCGCCGCGACCGCCATGAGTTTCAGTTCCGTTTCAGTTATCTCCAATGCTCTACGCCTCCGCAAGATGTAACAAAATGACGATCCCAAGCTAGCAACTCATCTCTCCTGCGTTTTTCATAGCAGAGAGCAGATTGTATGCACCTTTTATTACCACTAAGGCAGCTTTACTGTCGAAGTCTTCAGGTAATATTACTTCGGTATATCCGCCATCAGTAACGCCTTTATACACTTCAACCATACGATATTCGGTAAAGGGCCTGCCGTTTTCTTCTTTGTTCTTTTCGAAAACAAAAATATACAGACCTCCTGACCCGGACATTATAAATCAGCTAGTTGCAGGCACATGTATGCAAATTAAAATGTCGCATATTTGCACAAAAACAGGTTATGCAACATCAATTGCCTATTTTTCCTGAAACGACAAGGCTCGTAAATGGTTCCGTTGGTATTTATTCTAAAGAAGGATTTGTTTATTACCTTCATAACGGTTCACCAGTATTTTGCCATGCCAAGGAAGACCGCAACAGTTATAGATATATTTTGGCTAACCTGGTTGTAAACGGGCTTTGTAATGCGACTGAACTAGGCCATACTGTAGGGGTCAACGTTCGTAATGTTCAGCGTTATGCGATTGCATTAAGAGAACACGGGATGGGATATTTCTTCAATCGGGAGGACAACCGGGGCCAATGCCACAAATTCACAGCAACTATAAAAGAGCAGGCACAATCCATGCTGGATAAAGAGGATAGTCAGTTACACATAGCCCAAACATTGGGTATAAGCGAAAGTGCGATCCGCTATCACCTGGGCAAGGGGAACCTTTCAAAAAAAAAGTAGATCCAAGTCATGCTGACTCCATAGCTTCCACGCCCAGGGAAAGGAATATTGCTGATTATCTTGTATCAGATATCATCGGAGTCGGAGCCACGCGCATAGATCAACGTTACCAGGCTTCACTGGGAATGGAACTTGCCGGTGTAATTCATTTTGAAGCTTGCCAAAGTCTTCCTTTTGGAGGCGTGTTGTGCATGGTTCCATTTCTGCTTGCAAATGGCTTATTAAGCTACAATTCCTATTACTCTGAGCGTTCAAATGGATATTATGATTTTGACATCATTATCATGATGGTATCCTTTATGTATCTGTGCCGGATAAAGACACCCGAACAATTAAAACACCACAGCCCGGGAGAACTGGGCAAATTACTGGGTTTGGATCGTGTGCCGGAAGCAAAATGTCTTCGTGCCATATTCAAAGAGTTGACCGGTCAGAGAAAATCATCAGAATGGAATGCTTTTCTTGCCCAGGAGTGGATCACCGGGGAGGAGCCGGCCATTTATTACATTGACGGACATGTTCAGGTTTATCATGGATATCTGGCTACCCTTGGTATAAAACATGTGAGCCGTCGGCGTCTTTGTCTTCCAGGCATGATGGAATTTTGGGTCAACAACAACGATGGCCTCCCATACTTTTTTATCACCGGACAAGTAAACGAAAAACTCCAACAGGTTATAGAAGAACAGATTATTCCCCACCTCAATGAAATGGTCCCAATAAAGAGCAATTTGGAAAACGGAGATCCGATGTCACCCAGATACACATTAGTGTTTGACAGGGAGGCATACAGTCCGGAGTTTTTCCAATCCATATGGAACCAATACCATGTTGCAGTGATAACCTACCGTAAAAACGTGAAAGACTTTTGGGAAGAAGCAGATTTTGTGGAATTGCCGGTAGAGACCGAACTTGGGACTGTTACCATGGAGCTATGTGAAAGAACCATAGAGTTAAACGGCGTCCAATTACGTGAGATTCGCAAACGTTCTTCAGACGGACATCAGACCAGTGTCATCACCACGAATCATATATTGCCAACCCTATTGATAGCTATGTATATGTTTTCACGGTGGGCACAAGAAAACTTCTTTCGGTATATGAGACAGGAATACGACCTGGATAGAATTGTGCAATATGGTGTAGATGAATTAGATAAATCAATCATTGTAGTTAACCCGGAGTACAATAATATCAATACCAAGCTAAAAAAAACCAGAGAAAAAATAGCTCGTAGACAAGCATCACTTTTTGCTTTAAAGGAAGAAAATACCAATACCGGGCTTGATCAAACCAGAAAAAATTTAGCATCTCAATTGAAAATATCAGAACAAATGCACGAACTGAAAAATCAGGAACAGTCGCTCATTGAGAAAAGAAACCGTCAACCCTATAAAATCACAGTCGGACAAATGCCGGAAGCATTACGCTATAACAAGCTCAAAACAGAGAGTAAACACTTGCAAAACATTATTATACATTAAACGGGGTAAATTATAACATTTTCGTTTTCAAAAAACTGAAAATTTAAAGTCAAAAGTTTTTTTAAATCAGGGTTATATTTTTGGTTAATTGTTTGAAAGAATCCTGTTATTGCAGAATGAAATTTATCAGGTGTTTCGTAATATTTCGCATATAAAATTGTTTTCTTGGTAAACTTCCACAATCGTTCTATAATGTTCAAATTCGGGGAATAAGAAGGCAAGAACAAAAGCGTAATATTTAATGCACTTGCTGCCTCTTCAACCAATTGACAATGTTGATAGCGGGCATTATCCAAAACGATCTTCAATGGCAAATCCCCATAATGGTTTTTGAGTTGTTTCAAAAAAACAACAATAGTTTCAGCGCTGATAAAGGTGGTATTACAAAGGGTGAGAACTTCTTTTGTAATAGCATTTACAACTCCCAATACATTAATTCTATTGCGCCCTGAAGGTGCTTTGATAAACAAGCGTGTTACGCACCACAAGGCACAAATAAAAGGTTGTAATATAAAATGAGCAGCATCCAGAAATAACAAATGACATTCTCCGTTTTGCGCTTCTTCAATAGCTGGTCCTAATGTTGATTTTACCCATTGCCGTTGTTTTTCGACATCTGCTTTAGCTGGTATATGCCCTGTTTTTATGTATTGTAGTCCGTGTTTTTTCATAAATGTACGAACCTGTGAAGGACTTCGGCGGATTCCTGTAAGTTCCTCAATACGTGATTTCGCTTCACAAGCGCTCATGGGTGGCCGTTCGATAAAGGATTTTAATATACTTTCTGAATTACTTTCCAACTCACTTTTATTGGTACCGTAATTAAATTGGTATAACGCATCAAATCCTTCCGTTTGATAGACCTGTATCCAGTGACTCACTGACTGGCGATTCAATCCGGTGAGAAGCCCTATTGT
>JADHVS010000113.1 GCA_016783865.1 Bacteroidales bacterium | reverse complement strand
ATGGTTGAAGAAATCAGTAAGAAGCTGAATTTAAATCTATTAAGATAGAATTTGATAAAATAAAATATTATGTACGGTAAAATAAGGAATCATCTGCAACAGGAGTTGAAATCCATTGAAGAAGCTGGGCTCTATAAAAAAGAAAGGATCATTACCTCACCCCAGGGTGCCTGTATCAAAGTGAGCACCGGAGAAGAAGTATTGAATTTCTGTGCCAACAATTACCTGGGTTTATCTAATCATCCCGGTCTGATCAAAGCAGCTAAAGATGCTATGGATGAAAGGGGTTATGGTATGTCGTCGGTCAGGTTTATATGTGGTACCCAGGACCTGCACAGGGAACTCGAAAAGAAGGTGGCTGATTTTTTTGGGATGGACGATACCATTCTTTATGCAGCCTGTTTTGATGCGAATGGTGGTGTCTTTGAACCATTATTGACTGATGTAGATGCCATTATCTCTGACTCTCTCAACCATGCCTCTATCATTGATGGAGTAAGGTTGTGCAAAGCCCAGCGTTACAGGTATGCCAATGCAGACATGAGAGACCTGGAGGAGCAATTGAAGAAAGCGCAGGATCAGCGCTTCAGGATTGTAGTTACGGATGGGGTCTTTTCGATGGATGGGAATGTGGCACCTCTGGACCAGATCGTCAGGCTGGCTGACAAGTATGATGCCATGGTCATGATCGACGAATCGCATTCGGCCGGAGTGGTTGGTAAGACAGGTCGTGGGGTAACTGAATTATTTGATGTCCGGGGTCAGGCAGAGATCATCACAGGGACACTTGGCAAGGCGTTTGGTGGGGCTATTGGTGGATTTACCACGGGCAGGCAGGAGATCATCGATATGTTGCGTCAGCGGTCGAGGCCCTACCTGTTTTCAAACTCCCTGCCTCCAATGGTGGTGGCCGCCGGGATTAAAATGTTCGATATGATGAGTGAAACAAATGAACTTCAGGAAAAGTTGCATTGGAATACAGATTACTTTTATAAACAAATGAAAGAGTCTGGTTTTGATATCAGGCCAACCCAGTCTGCAATTATTCCTATTATGCTGTATGATGCCAGGTTATCGCAGGATTTTGCGGCCATGCTTCTGGATGAAGGCATTTATGTGATTGGTTTTTACTATCCGGTAGTACCGAAGGGAGAAGCAAGGATCAGGGTACAAATATCGGCAGCTCATGAAAAGGACCACCTCGATAAAGCTATAGAGGGATTTAAAAAAGTAGGTAAAAAGCTGGATGTGATTTAATAATTGTCATTTCGTCCCGGATTCCCGGGATCGGGATCTGATAATCCAATCGGGAAGATCCTGAAACCTGCCTGCCGCGAAGGCAGGCAGGCAAGTTCAGGATGATTTAATATCGACTTCTGAACTTATCCGCATTTCGAAGAGCCGCATCCGGTACAGATCAGGCATCCTTCCTGGTATACCAGGTTACCTGAACCGCATTCAAGACATTTTTCTTTTGATTTGGCCTTTGTTCCGTCTGGAATATATTTTTTCAGGGCCCTTTCCACACCTGCTTTCCAGGTATTGATCGTATCGCTGTCAAGCCTGAGAGATGAAACAAGAGAAACTGCATTTGGTATGGGCATACCATGACGAAGAACACCTGATATCAGTTTAGCATAATTCCAGAATTCCGGATCGAAAATATGTGACAATCCACCCAGTGTGTTTTTATATCCATACTTGTCGATATATTGGAAATCATAGCGGGTAGTGCCATTCTCTTCCTTGTTCTTAATGATTCTTCCCTTGGTAATGGAATGAGGAATGGGGAAGATCTCGTCATCTTCAATTCCGGTAAATATCTCGTAGGGTTGTCCGTTTTTGAGTCCTACAAATGCGATCCAGCCTTTATCATTATTTTTGAACCGGATGATTTCGGCATCAAGTACTCTTGGCCTTTTGTGGCCATCGAGATCATCATCGTCAATTTCACTGGAAACAAGAACACCATCCCGGGAGCCATCCCTGTAGATCGTACAGCCTTTACAACCACTTTGCCAGGCAGTCATATATAATTCACTCACCAGTTCTTCATTAGCATCTCTGGGCAGGTTAATGGTAACGCTGATTGAATGGTCGACCCACTTCTGGATCTGCCCCTGCATTTTAACTTTGGCAACCCAATCCACATCTTTGGAGGTAGCTTTGTGATAGGGAGATTTTTCTACAATCTTCTGGATTGAATCATTCTCCATGTTTTTCACTTCGCCGATATCATATCCGTTGGTCTGGAGCCAGGTCTCGAATTTATGATGGAAGACATTATATTCTTCCCAGCTGTCGCCCACATCATCAACAAATGTGATATTGGCAGTTCCATCGCTGGGATTTACCTTGCGTCTTCTTCTGTATACTGGAAGGAATACAGGTTCGATCCCTGAGGTTGTCTGGGTCATCAGACTGGTTGTTCCTGTAGGAGCTATGGTAAGGAGGGAAATATTTCTCCTGCCATATTTTTCCATGTTTTTATACAATTCTTCGTCTTCATTTTTTAGTCGCTGAATAAAGGGATTGTTTTTTTCTTTTTTGATATCAAAAATCGGAAAACTACCCCTGTCTTTGGCCAGCATCGTACTTGATCGGTATGCTTCAAGTGCAATTGTTTTATGTACTTCAGTTGAGAAGTCAGTGGCATTTTCACTTCCATATTGTAATCCAAGGGCAGCGAGCATATCGCCTTCCCCGGTTATTCCCACACCTGTTCTTCGTCCCTGGGTTGACTTATTCTTTATCTTTTCCCATAACAGTCGTTCCGCTCTTTTGAGTTCCTCATCTTCAGGATCATCATTGATCTTTTTGAGTATGGCATCTATTTTTTCAATTTCAAGATCGATGATATCGTCCATCATCCTTTGAGCGTGGCCGACATGTTTTTTAAACAGATCAAAATTAAATTTCGCTTCTGATGTAAAGGGATTTTCAACGTAGCTGTAAAGATTGATAGCCAGAAGCCGGCAGCTGTCATACGGACAAAGTGGTATTTCACCACACGGATTGGTGGAAACTGTTTTGAAGCCAAGATCAGCATATGAATCTGCTACGGATTCCCGTACAACTGTATCCCAGAACAGTATACCCGGCTCGGCTGATTTCCAGGCATTGTGTATGATCTTATCCCAGAGTTTCCGGGCATCAATTTCCTTTTTATAAGAAGGGTTATCGGATTCAATCGGATATTGTTGTACATATGCCGCATTGTCGACCACTGCCTGCATGAAGTTATCATCGATACGTACTGAAACATTTGCTCCGGTAACCTTTCCTTTTGCCATCTTGGCGTCAATGAATCCTTCTGCATCAGGATGCTTGATTGAGATACTTAACATAAGGGCACCCCGTCTTCCATCCTGGGCAACTTCACGGGTTGAATTGGAGTACCTTTCCATGAAAGGAACAATACCGGTTGAGGTCAATGCGCTGTTTAATACAGGACTTCCTTTTGGACGGATATGGGAAAGATCGTGACCAACGCCACCCCTGCGCTTCATCAGTTGCACCTGCTCCTGGTCAATTTTCATGATACCGCCATAGGAGTCGGAAGGACCATCGTGACCAATAACAAAACAGTTTGACAGGGAGGCGATCTGGAAATTATTACCTATGCCTGTCATTGGGGATCCCTGGGGTACGATGTATTTAAAATAACGGATAAGTTCAAATATCTCATCTTCGGAAAGCGGGTTGGGGTATTTGTTTTCGATCCTGGCAATTTCATGGGCAATACGGCGATGCATATCGTCGGGTGTCCGTTCGTAAATATTGCCTTTGGAATCCTTCAGGGCATATTTATTGGCCCAGACGGTAGCCGCGAGTTCATCACCACCAAAATATTTTTTGGTTTCCTGAACAACCTCCTCGAAGGAGTAAGTTTTTTCTTCGTGTTCAGTTTTTGTTTCATGCTGATTTTCTTTCTTGTCAGTAACAGCAACGGCTAATTTTTTCTTAGAGGCCAATTCGTCCATGAAAATGAAATATTTTAAACAATTAGTTCATAATAGATTAACTGAGGATGAGTCAAAAGAAAGTTGAAATTGCAATTTAAAGATAGATGCCCCCGTTAACAAGCAGAACAGTTTTCTATTTATTAACAAATCGGTTTACTTATTAACGCATCCTCTGAAAACCCTATGGAAAGGACAAATGTAGATATTAGTAAAATAAGATCTTTAAATCATTTATCAATAAGTTCCCCATGAAACCACAATTATTAACTTGAAGATAATAATCTTTAAAAGTTTAAATTTTGTTGATAAAAAAATATCGTAGCGATTTAAAGATTTTCCAGTATTGGGAAAGACAATACATGAGTGTATATGCCTTCATGAATTCAGAGTGTGCCGGCAATGATTTTATCCGTTACACCCTTATTTAACACGACATAATTACGGGCCTTATCTGAAGCAAGCTGAAGTATATTCTTCCTGGTTATCAGGGGAGTTAAATTTTGATGTAATTCATCGTAGTTGGAAACTGAAAATGCAGCGCCCAAATGGATCAGATCATGGGCTTCTTTGAACCTTGAAAAATGTGGTCCGAAAATAACAGGCAAACCAAAAGTGGCTGCTTCGAGAATATTGTGAATTCCTTTGCCGAATCCTCCGCCGATATATGCCACCGTACCGTACTGGTATACCGAAGACAAAATTCCAATGGTATCGATCACTAAAACATCTGCTGTTTCTGGATCAGAATTTTCAAGGTTGGAATACCTGATTGTTCTCTTTTCAATCCTGTTTTCGATTCTCCTGATATTGGATTCGTGGACTTCATGAGGGGCAATGATAAATTTCAGTGGCAGCGAATTCTCATTGATGTACCTGATGAGTAACTCTTCATCACCAGGCCAGGTTGATCCCATAATCAGCGATTTCATGCCTGATGTAAATGCCTCAATTCCTGGATATTGTTTTGATTTACCAGCGATAGAAAAGACCCTGTCGAAACGGGTGTCGCCTGAAACGGTAACATTGGTTATACCTATATGAGCAAGGTTTTGTTTTGAGTCATCGTCCTGTACAAACAAATGGTTGAAGGACTTCAGCATTCTTCTGAACCACTTTCCATACCATTTAAAAAATATCTGGTCTTTCCTGAAAATAGCAGAGATAAGATATATGTGTGTTTGGTTTTTTTCAAGTTCTTTAAGGAAGTGATACCAGTATTCATATTTTATGAAATAGACCATTTCCGGTTTGACAATCCGGATAAACCTTTGGGCATTGTTTCTTGTATCAAGTGGGAGATAGAAAATATAATCGACCCCTTGAAAATCTTTTCTTATCTCATATCCCGAAGGAGAATAAAAAGTTAACAGGATCTTCTTTTCAGGAGCCACCTCCCTGATCTTTTCAATCACCGGCCTGCCCTGTTCAAATTCTCCCAGCGATGAGCAGTGAAACCATATGATCTGGTCTGAAGGACCTATGGCGGAATGCAATTGCACGAAGAGATTCTTCCTGCCAGCGATCCATAACCTGGCTTTTCTGTCAAATAATGAAGCAATCAATATGCCCAGGTGATAAACGCGGATTCCGATGTTGTATAGAACCATCATAGAGGTTGCAGGTTGCAGGTTGCAGGTTGCAGGTTTTGTGTTTTAAAGGTACTATTAATAACGGTAGGTTTGAACTGTTTGTTATTTCTTACAACTCAGTGAAGTTTGCTAACTTTATGGTTTCAATAATACTAAGGCAATGCCATCATCAGAAGTTCGCGTACGATTTGCTCCCAGCCCGACCGGTCCGTTGCATATTGGAGGGGTAAGAACAGCACTGTTTAATTATCTTTTTGCCAGGAAAAATAATGGCCAATTTCTGTTAAGGATTGAAGACACCGACCAGGCAAGATATGTCAGGGGAGCTGAGGATTATATCATTGAGTCTTTGAGATGGTGTGGAATTGAACCGGATGAAGGTGTTCCTGTTGGTGGGCCATATGGCCCTTACAGGCAGTCGGAACGGAAAGATAAATACCTGGCATATGCAATGCAGCTTATAGTTTCCGGATATGCCTATTATGCGTTCGATTCTCCGGAAGAGCTGGATAAATTGAGGAAGGAGTATGAGGACAGAAAAATGACCTTCATGTATGATTCCTCAGTTCGGAATTCATTGAACAACTCACTAAACATTACTGAAGCTGAATTAAGGGAAATGCTGCATGATGACACTCCTTTTGTGATTCGCTTTAAAATGCCGCTGGATGAGGAGGTGAAATTCCGCGATGCAATAAGGGGAGAGGTCAGCGTGAACACATCCACGCTGGATGATAAAATTTTATTCAAGGCTGATGGCATGCCCACTTACCACCTGGCCAATGTGGTGGATGATTACCTGATGAAAATATCACATGTTATCAGGGGAGAGGAATGGTTGCCATCCACACCATTGCATATACTTCTCTATGAGGCTCTGGGTTGGAAAAAAGAGATGCCTGTTTTTGCCCATATGCCATTGACCTTAAAACCGGATGGAAAAGGTAAACTGAGTAAAAGGGATGGCGACCGGCTTGGATTCCCGGTATTCCCGATTGAATGGAAGAATCCGGAAACAGGAGAAATCTCAACAGGTTTCAGAGAATCTGGTTATTTGCCCGAGGCCTTTGTAAATATTTTAGCCTTCCTGGGATGGAACCCGGGAACCGATCAGGAACTGTTTTCACTGGATGAACTGGTCAGCGAATTTTCTCTGGACCGTATCATTAAATCGGGTTCAAAATATGATCCTGAGAAAGCCAGGTGGTTCAATCATCAATACCTGGTTCAGAAGAGCAATCACGAGCTGGCCCGACCTGTATTGGAAGAATTGAAAAAACGCGGATTGGATTTTGAGCAGGACTACGTGGCAAAAGCCATAGGTATCATCAAGGAAAGGGCCTTTCTTCTGACTGAGCTATGGGAACAGTCGTGGTTCTTTTTTACAATCCCTGAACAATACGATGAGCAGGTAGTAAATAAGGTTTGGAAAGAAGGAACAAGTGAAACCATTCAGGATGTTATGAACCTGATGGCTGGTATGGACGGTTTTGATAAGACAAACCTGGAAGCAATAATAAAGGGATATGTTACTGAAAAGGAAATAGGCTTTGGAGAAGTCATGAATCCCCTGCGCCTTTTACTGGTTGGATCGAACATCGGCCCGGGACTCCTGGATTTAATGGGATTGCTTGGTAAGGATGAAGTTGTAAAAAGAATTCAAAGGGGATTAGAAATCCTAAGATAGCCTTTAACAATTAATGTAGTTCCAGGTTGCAGGTTCCAGGTTGTCCCGGATTTGTATAACCTGAAACATGCAACTTCTTATGACTCCTGAACCAACTCTAAAAACCTCTTATAAGGTATGGCAGGAAGGCTCTGGGCCTGAAATGCCCCGTTGGCCTGGCTGATAATAGATACCTTTGCTGCGGTCTCTTCATCCGGAGCTTCATAGATATCGAGAAAATCAAACTCGCCTAAAAGGGCATAGTGAGAAATAAATTTTACCTCAGGGCACTTTTCCTTTACCTGATCCAGCCAACTCCTGCCAATCTCAGCCCGGTCTTTCATTTGTTTTAACAGATCGGGCGATAACTTGGTGAGAAGAATATAGGTTTGCATGGTTCAATTGGATTTAGTGATAAACCAAATGAGAAAAATGCAGATCACTGATTATTCTTCAGTCTCCAGACCCGATAACTGTTCAGACAGGTATTCAATATCAGAGGAAACCTGACCGGTAAGCTCACCGATCATCTTCTTTGAATAATCAACTGCCTTAAGCGATTCTTTCGTATTGTCTGTAGCGGCTTTTACCTTGGTTACAGGTTTTACATTTGTTGCCTCCTTAAGCAGATCATTACCTTCGCTGGTTAAGGTAACAACCTTTTCATCCATGGTTTCCAATGATTTTTTTAATTTTTTGAATTTGCTGATATCTCCCTTTACAGCATCAATGGTGATCTCTTTTTCTCCACTTTTAAATCCGGCGATATCGGCCTTTAGCCCACCGTAGTTGGCGTCAGTTTTCAGTAATTCCGATAAAAGACTAAATGATGAGTTTTTAAAATCATCATATTGGGAAACTCCACAGTCTTTTGGGTTTTTTAACATTTTGGCTTCTTCACTGGTAGATTGTCCAACAGCAATGACTGTAGATAACATCAGGATTATTAGAACAGAAAGTAAAGATTTCATAATAGTTATTTTTAAGTATTACATTAGGGTCGGTATGATTAGGAAAATAAATTTACGGCATTTATTGAAATAATTCATATCAAAAGGATTAAATAAATGTTTTCTTCCAGGATCAATATTCTTAAATTACCTAACTTTTTGCAGCCCATATTTTTGGTTGGTTCAAATAAAACTCAACAGTATTAACCTTTACCACATAGTATGATTTACCTGTTTATTAATATGAAATCAGCAAAATGGCTCTTTTTCACCCCTCTTGTCCTGCTGTTAATTTGCACGGATTGCAGGAACAAAACCCAGCAAAATCAATATTATGATACAACTGATGAATTTTCCGAAGTCGTAGAAAGACCTAACATCCTGTTTGCCATCGCAGATGATATGAGCTGGATCCATACCAGCTTTAGCGGATATAAGGGAATCAGCACCCCCAATATCGATTATATAGCCCGGAACGGTGTCTGGTTTAATCATGCATATTGTTCGGCTCCCAGTTGTACGGCATCAAGAGGCTCAATTTTAACGGGAAGGAATGGATGGGAACTCGAAGAGGGGGCCTGCCTCTGGAGTATCCTGCCTTCCAAATTCATAACCTATACCGACCTGCTTGAAGAGGCCGGGTACCATGTTGGTTATACCGGTAAAGGCTGGGGTCCTGGTGACGCAAAAGACGGTGGCCGGCAACAAAATCCGGCCGGTGAGGCATATAACCGGATAACAGATGTACCCTATGAACAGTTTGCAGATGAAAATCCCATGAGCCATATCGATTACGCAGCTAACTTTGAGGAATTCCTTGAGGACAGGATTGCAGGACAACCATTTTGTTTCTGGTTTGGTTGTTTTGAGTCCCACAGAGATTATATGAAGGGCTTAGGCCAGATCCTGGGAAAAGATCCCGAAAATGTGGAGGTCCCTGGATTTCTGCCGGATGTGCCTGAAGTTAGAAATGATATCCTGGATTATTTGGTGGAGGTGGAATGGTATGACCATCACCTGGGAAGGATGATTGATCTGTTAAGGAAAACAGGCGAGATTGACAATACCATCATTGTTGTAACGTCGGATAATGGAATGCCTTTCCCACGGGCCAAATCCAATCTCTACGAATATGGCACACGAATGCCACTCGCAGTATTCTATAAGAAAATGATACCTGGTGGCAGGATAGTGGAAGACCTGGTGAGTCACACCGACCTGGCACCCACATTTCTTGAGATGGCAGGGCTCCCTGTTCCTGAGGAAATGTCTGGTAACAGCCTGGTGGAGATATTGAATACGAATCTTTCGGGACACATTGATCCTGAAAGAAACAGGGTGTTTACTTATAGGGAACGACACGCCTGGGTATATGAGGAAGGAGACATCTACCCTATGCGGGCCATGCGAAAGGATAATTACCTGTTGATCTGGAATCAGAAGCCCGGTATGGATCCTGCCGGTGACAGGGATCCGCAATATAATTTTAACTATTATCCATACGGTGATGTGGATAATTCTCCAACGAAAGATTTCCTGTTATCGCTTCAGAAGAATGAGGATATGAACATGTATTACCAGCTTGCCTGGGGGAGGAGGCCCGAATATGAATTATTCAATCTGGCCGATGACCTTTTTCAAATGCAGAATCTGGCAGGTGTTGAGGAGCATCAGGAATTATTGGCCAGCATGAAAGAAGAACTTCAGGCCTATCTTATCAGCAGAAACGACCTGAGAATGTCGGGTGAGGAAGATGTATATCACAATGCACCCTATTATGCCATGAAAGGATTAGAATCAGGTGGATTGTTCCTGAAAAAATGGGAATCATCAGATGAAGAGCAAAGAAAACAGGCTGTGGAGAGGGAAAAGAAGATACTGGATGAGAATGTCGAAAAACTTAAAGAGTTAGGATGGACCTATCGGTGAACGGTGAGTCGAGGGTTTGGGATATGGGGAATGGGCATGAAACAATAAAAATTACATATGAAATTTAAAATCACGATTTTAATCCCGCTGGCAATTTTACTGATTTCTTCCTGCAGTAAGGAAGAAAAGATATATGAACGGGGTGATATTATTAACAGTAGCCTCATAACTGAATATTCAACAGAACAGATATCCCAGCTGGTAGCCTCACGCAATTTTAATAATCCTTTTACGCTCGAGTATCCGGTAAAAGCAATTAAGATTATTTATCAGACTATTGATCCGGAGGGCAATAAAGCCATGGCATCAGGAGCCATATATTACCCGCTGGCCGAGAATGTATTTCCAACTGTTAGTTTTCATCATGGCACAGAGACAGCCAGGAACTTTGTCGCTTCCGTTGGTCCCGGTAATTCCGAAGCTGGTGTGGTCGGCATGGTCATGGCTTCAATGGGGTATGTTTTTGTCACAGCCGATTATCATGGCCTTGGAGATTCCGAAGTCTATTATACCTACCTGATGGCTCAAGAATCGGCCACAACGGTCATCGATATGCTCAGGGCAGCAGACACTTATTGTCAGAATAATAGCATAAACCGCAATGATAAATTATTTCTTATGGGTTATTCCAAAGGGGGGTATGTGACGATGGTTACACATCGTGAAATCGACCGGCATTATGGAGAAGAATTCACAGTCACAGCTTCGGCACCCATGGCAGGATCATATGTACTTAAAGAAACCTTTGATTCAATCATTTCACGAGAGACTTACTCACGGCCCGTTCTGATCTCTTATGTATTGGCCTCATATAATCATCATTACCGTTGGAACAGGATCGGTGAATTTTTCAATGATCCTTATGGAGATATGATATATGATCTCTTTGACGGGACGAACTGGCTGGACGTGATAAATAACCAGTTGCCGGTAACCATTTCTGAATTGCTGTCAGCCTCATTCCTCGATGACTACCTGTCTGGAAACGAGCAGGATATGTCACAGGCCATTGCCCTGAATGAATTGCTTGACTGGACCCCGGTGGCACCTGTGAGGCTGATTCACGGCGACGCTGACCAGACCGTTCCATATTTTAATTCGACCAGGGCATTAGAATATTTTCAATCCAATGGGAAAACCAATGTTGACCTGATAACTGTGGAGGGTGAAGGTCATATTCAGGCGGCGGACGATGCTATCATTATGGCTATTCAGTGGTTTGAGGGGATGAAATAACAGTTATTTGCTCCGGTTATTCAAATCCAATCTTAACAAATTTATATTTCCTGTATTTCAGGGCAGGGATGATCATTTCGTGATTTTTCATGTCGTAAAAATATATCGGTGCGGGAATAAGCATTTTCTTCTTTTCCCGGATATATATTGTCTCCTGACCCACTTCACCAATCTCTCCTAAGGTAATATGAAGCAAATAGGATTTATTGTTATACTGGAAATTCTTAAGTGGTTGCCCCAGCTCCCAGCTCATGTTTTTCAAATGGTTATTGAATATGATTTCCACCTTATCCCTGTCGTGGGGAGCAAGAAAGGCATAGGAGGAATAATTGGGATAACTTTTTACATCGTGATTCTGGCTTTTGATGACCGTTCGTTCCCAGGATATCTCCCCTTCAGGGGTCAGGCATATTACAATTAGATTCTTATGGGTATCGAAAGTCTGTTCATATACCTGCTCAGCCACAAGGATCATATTCCCGTTTTTTCTCAACGCCACATGATCAAGGTTATAGCTGTATAGATATTTCAATTTTTTATCCTGTTTCCGATCCATGTTTTCTTCAATAAAATAGGGTGCGAATTCATGGAGTTGAAAGTGCTTTTTCTCTTTGGTGGTATAATCAATAGCAAAGTAAAAAACACCATCAACTGTGTAATCATTAATGCTGGGAGAATAGAAACCTGCAACTACAAGGTCATTGTTGACACCTGGTTCGATGGCAATTCCCCTGATATATTTTTCTGAGATATCCACATTGTAGGTCCTTACGGATTGACCTGTATCGGTGCATGCTATGATTGAATAGCTGTTTTTCCTGGGAGATAAATGTTCAATCAGGGCAGGATCAAAATAGAGTGAGATCATATAGGCATTGCCTGAGTCATCTACCACAAATTCAGCCTTCTCATATATTTTCTGATCATGTTGTATGTTTTCACGAGCTTCCCATTCCATTGCCATTCCTGGTCCGTAAACCATAAAGTGTACTTCTTCCGTTTTGCTTCCATAAATCACGATCCGATCTGAAATAAGTAGTTTTTGCTCCAGTTTGGAAAGTTTGACCTGGAAATCGGCTGTCCAGCCTCCCAGGTTAAATACTTCAATGATCCTTCTTTTATCTTCATTCTGCTTAAGTGTCTCCTTATCGATCGTTTCCACATATAATACCATGCTTCTCATGCGCATCTCCGAGGTAAAGAGATACAGGCTATCATGAAAGTGAACCACAGCCACAAGTTTAAATGTCCTGAGTCCTTTGTTGAGGTCCAGGTACTCAATTCCGGCATGCTGCATCTCCGAATCAAGCTTTTCAATGGCCCAGGAATAATCATCTGTAAGCATATAATACCCGGATTCATCATAACCAACTATCTGTGGGATATTATTTTTGGAGGTAAGAAACAATTCATCGCTCCATTGCATTTCAACCTGGGCCAGACCAGACCGAAGGTTCAGAATCAATAAGGTGCTAAATATCAGTAGCTTATAACCTACCCTGCTATTAAATTGAAAAAACTTCATATAAACATTCTAGGATGACTAAAATAAGACAAATAGCCTTGAAACTTGTTTACTTATCCTTGAATAGTACAAACCCGGTAACCTGTAACTAGTAAACCGTCGGCTGAAGCCAACGGCAAGTAACCTGCAACTTCTAATCCAGATCCCGAATCCTCACCTCTATCTCCTTTTCCCCTGCCAGCAATTTCACCAGTTGATCGGTGTCGGTATCACCGAAATGGTAAGGATACAGGATGGATGGTCTGAAAGCCAGGGCGGCATCGGCAACCATTTCAGGCGTCATGGTATAAGGCAGGTTCATGGGAAGGAAAGCGATGTCAATGTCTGTCAATGCCTTGATTTCCGGGATGTTTTCGGTATCCCCGGCAATCAGTACCCGTGTGTCGCCGAAAGTTAAAATATATCCGTTCCCTTCTCCCCTGGGATGAAATGCCTGGCCATTGTCGCGTTTATGTTCAATGTTATATGCCGGGATGGCTTCAATGGGGATGTTCTTAACTGTTTTCTTATCACCATTTTTCATAACCACTGCCGGATCAAAATCCTCAAGGTTTTCAAGGCATACCGGTGGCATAACGACCGGACAATCGTCCTTAAGGATATGATTGATAGCAGTGATATCAAGATGATCCCCATGTTGATGGGTCACCAGGATAAGATCTGCATCAGGCATGTCCTGGTATTTCGCTTCCCTCATAGTGGGATCAATATGGATTACCATGCCGTTGAATTCAAACATAAGTGTACCATGTCCGACGAATGTCATAGTCAGATCCCCGGCAGAAGTTTTAACTACATCCTTCTCGTATTTCTGTGATAATGAGAAGATTGAGGACAAAAAGCTCATTGTTATCATAACTGTAAGAGTTTTCATATTTAAGATT
>JADHVS010000112.1 GCA_016783865.1 Bacteroidales bacterium | reverse complement strand
TTACCAGATGCATGGCCTTGTAATCATTGATAAGGACCACAACCCTTTGAGGCCTTCCATTATTTGGTGCGACAGCAGGGCTGTTGTCATCGGAGATAAGGCAGTAGATGACTTGGGACAGGTGAAGTGCCTGAAAAGCTTGTTAAATTCACCAGGAAATTTTACTGCATCAAAACTCAGATGGGTGCAGGAAAATGAGCCGCACATCTATGAGAAGATCTATAAAATGATGCTTCCGGGTGATTACGTTGCCATGAGACTGACCGGAGAGATCAATACCACCATCTCAGGATTGTCTGAGGGGATCTTCTGGAATTTTGAAGAAAATGCCGTCGCTGATTTTCTGCTTAAGCATTATGGAATTGATCCCTCATTTATTCCGGATATTGTTCCCACCTTTTCCGAGCAGGGGAAAGTCAGCAAATCAACCGCTGAAGAACTTGGTCTGAAGGAAGGCACTCCGGTTACTTACCGTGCCGGAGATCAGCCCAACAATGCCTTTTCACTCAATGTCCTGAATCCGGGCGAAATTGCTGCTACGGCCGGCACTTCAGGAGTTGTATATGGAGTAAGTGATGAAATCAGATATGATCCCGAATCGCGGGTCAATACTTTTGCCCATGTAAATCACAACCTGGATAATCCCCGGCTGGGTGTTTTGTTATGTATTAATGGGACAGGCATTCTTTATAGCTGGCTGAAACGGAACATGGTTTTCTCAGATGTGGATTACGATGAAATGAACGATCTTGCCCAGGGTGTTCCGGCAGGAGCAAAAGGTCTGACTATTCTTCCATTTGGGAATGGGGCTGAACGCATGCTGAACAATAAAGACCTGGGGTGCTGTATCGGTAATCTGAACTTTAATATTCATACCAATGCATATATCATCAGGGCTGCCCAGGAAGGTGTGGTCTTTGCTTTCCATTATGGAATGGAGATTATGAAGACGACAGGAATTAAGCCAAACGTTATCAGGGCCGGTAATGCAAATATGTTCTTAAGTCCGGTTTTCCGTGAATCGCTGGCCAATATGACAGGTGCCACCATAGAATTATATGATACCGACGGATCCCAGGGTGCTGCCAAAGGAGCCGGAGTGGGCTGCGGCTATTATTCAGGTTTTGAAAGTGCTTTTATCAGCCTGAAAAAAATACAGGTTATCGAACCCAATGAAGCCACCCGAAAGCAGATCACAGAAGCCTACGGGATCTGGTTAAATGAACTGAACCTTCATCAAAAAAATGTATAGTCAAAATAAATTTAAATAACTTATAAATAATTTTATATGAACTATTTAGCAGGAGACCAGGAATATTTCCCGGGAATAAAAAAGATACAATTTGAAGGCCCGGAATCGAAAAATCCGCTTGCTTTCAGGTTTTATGACGAATCAAGAAAAATTGGCGGAAAATCAATGAAAGAGCATTTTCGTTTTGCAGTGGCCTACTGGCACACGCTAACGGGAACAGGTGGGGATCCGTTTGGCGGAGGAACCAAAGATTTCCCATGGGCAACTGCAGATGATCCAATTCAGTTTGCAAAAGATAAAATGGATGCCGCCTTTGAGTTCATTACCAAAATAGGAATCCCATTTTATTGTTTCCATGATTTTGATATAGTTGCTGAAGGAGACAGCATACTTGAATCGGAAAAACGACTGGACACCATGGTAAGTTATGCAAAAGAAAAGCAGGCTGCTTCGGGTGTTAAACTACTCTGGGGGACTGCCAACCTTTTCTCTCATAAACGTTATATGAACGGTGCTGCCACCAATCCCGATTTCTCCGTTATCACATTCGCCGCAACGCAGGTAAAAAATGCCCTTGATGCTACCATTGCCCTCGGAGGGGAAAACTATGTCTTCTGGGGTGGTCGTGAAGGTTACATGTCGCTGCTCAACACCGAAATGAAAAAGGAATTAGACCACCTGGCGATGTTTCTAGGCATGGCCAGGGATTATGCACGCAAGCAGGGTTTTAAAGGCACCTTCCTGATTGAACCCAAGCCAATGGAACCTTCGAAACACCAGTATGATTTCGATGCAGCAACTGTCATCGGATTCCTGAACAAGTACGGTCTGGCCGGCGATTTTAAGCTGAATGTTGAGGTGAACCATGCAACGCTGGCCGGACACACCTTCCAGCATGATCTTCAGGTTGCTGCAGACGCCGGTCTTCTGGGAAGCATCGATGCCAACAGGGGCGATTATCAGAATGGATGGGATACGGACCAGTTTCCAATTAACATCTATGAATTGGTTGAGACCATGCTTGTGATCCTGGAAACAGGAGGATTTACTACCGGAGGAATCAATTTTGACGCTAAAACCAGGAGGAATTCAACCGATCTGGAAGATATTTTCATTGCACATATCGCGGGAATGGATGTCTTTGCCAGGGCCCTGATCATTTCCGATGATATCCTGGCAAATTCAGAATACAAGTCACTTAGAAAAAAGAGGTATGCCTCCTTTGAGTCGGGTGACGGAGCCGCATTTGAGAAGGGTAAGCTGACCCTCGAAGATATGAGGAAAATTGCCTTTAAGAATGGTGAACCAGAGCAAATTTCTGCTAAACAGGAGTTGTTTGAAGCACTGATTAATCAATATATCTAAACCGTGAGTCGTGAATCGTGAATCGTGAATCGTGGGTATGGGAATGGAGTGGAGTGTGTGGTCTGCTATTGATTTATATTCACAAATACCCACAACCCACACACTATCTTCCGATTCACGACTCACTAATTCCACGTTGTTTGGAGATAGCTGAACGGATGGGAGAAATAATCCGTTCCAGCAGGCGCCTGTTATCGGTAAGGATCTCTGCTTTACCCTGCATTTCCTGATCAAACGGAATTTCAATATCGTATAATGTGGATAGTCCATTAGGTAGATTGACTTCAACCATATATTCACGATCATCAGGCACAAGGCTTATATTGCTGACAATTCCCCGAACCATACCATATTCGAGATAGGGATAGTTATCGATCTGGATGTTTACCCGCTGATCCAACTCTACCTTACCAGCTCCTTCAACAGATAAATTAATTCTGCCAATGATTTTCCCCTGGTCTTTGGGAATAATTGTCATCACTTTATCACCTTCCCTGACATTCTGGTTTTCACTATAATACGCGGTAAAAGTGACCACACCGTCAATTGAAGCTGTAAGCATGAATTTTTGTTTCCAGATGGAAACAGCAGCAATCAGGTTCTCCAATGATTCCTGCCAGTTATTCTGCTGATTACGAAGATCTTCAGTATATTTCAACTCCATGTCAAGAACGTCCTGTTTCAGTTTTTCGATCAGGATCTCTGTATTGGATTCATTGACCCGTGATTGCTCAAAATCAAATTCTTTATTCAGCCAGGATGTTTTGGCTTTTTCATATTCAGCCTCTGATATGACATTGCTTTGAAACAATGATGAATCCCTCAGGTATTGTCTTTCGACCAGGTCCAATTCGCGTCCGAGAATGCTTGTAAGTTTCTTTAAACTCGATAAATGAACATTCAGCTGATTAACTTCCCCTTCCATGGAATTGATTTTCTGGTTGTAGTAATCCAGTTCGACAAAATCCTGGTAATCCTTATGCACCTTCAGAAACCTGGCATAAGTTGGCTGAATCTCACCAAGCAGATAATCGGAGCCCAATTCAAGCTGGATTAGCATATCAAATTTTGGTACCATGTTACGGACCTCAAGAAGGATCTCATTCAGGACAAGTACATCTGCATAATCAGCAGCACTTTCAATTACTGCAAGGTTCCTGTTAGCCTCAACAAACTCATTATCCTCAACAAACAGTTTTTCTATCTTTCCATTTACCTTTGCTACAAGTGTAGCCGGTGGATTCTCGGTTGTGATCAGGATCTTTGATCGATTGATGTCAGGATATTTAAAAAGCCAGCTCCCAGCAATGATCAATACCACAGTAATCAGAATAACCAGTATGCCCCACCGGATTATCCAGCGTGGTACCTGGACAAGGATATCCTGTACCTCATCGCTTCGTATTTCGATTTTTTCAGGATCGGCTTTTGCCATGTTGTATTTTATTAAGTCATCCTGAACTCGTTTCAGGATGACTAACTTCTTGATAATCAGATCCCGAACTAAATTCGGGATGACTTTTCAGATTAAATTAGACTCCCAGTTCCAATTGATTCTTAACCAGGTTATAATAGCTTCCCTTTTTGTCAATTAATTCCTGATGCCTGCCCTGTTCTACAATGGATCCCTTTTCAAGTACTACTATCTGGCCGGCATCCTTCACGGTACTTAACCGGTGAGCCACTACCACGACCGTCTTACCTGTAAATATCTCGTTGAGGTTGTTTATAATAACCTTTTCATTTTCCGCATCCAGCGAACTGGTTCCCTCATCAATGAAAAGAAATTCCGGATCTTTATATACGGCCCTGGCTATCAATACCCTCTGTTTTTCACCTCCACTAAGGGCATGCCCGTGTGCACCCACCTTGGTATTGTATCCGTTGGGCAGGGATTCTATAAAATCCTTTATATTGGCTATTCTAACCGCATTCAGTAGTTTGGTTTTATCAATCTGCTCATCCCCCAGGGTTATATTTTTGGCAATTGTGTCAGTAAAGATAAATCCATCCTGCATGACCGCACCACATTTACTTCTCCATTGCTGGTTACTCAGACTGGCCAGCAGTGCATCGCCAATAAAAATTTCCCCTTCGGTTGGAGGATAAAAACCAAGCATAAGTTTAATAAGGGTCGTTTTACCGCTGCCACTTACACCAACAATTGCAGTAACTGAATTTTCCGGAATACTCAGGTTAAGTTTACTGATCACCCTTGCGGACCGGGGCCCCTCATACTGAAAGGAAAGGTCTTTAATTTCAATGTTCTTCTTATCCGGGAAGATCAGCATGCTGCTCTTATCGGCCGATTCCTCATCATCATATTCATGGATCTCACCTAACCGTTCCAGACTGATCCTGGCATCCTGTGTAATGTGCATAAAATTGATCATCTGTTCAATGGGACCGTTCAACTGACCAATAATATAACTGATTGCCAGCATCATCCCCAGTGTCATATCGCCATTGATAACTGCTGTTGCAGCCAGGATAGTGATCAAAATATTCTTTGATTCATTGATAAAAACACCACCCGCTTCCTGGTACTGTTTGAGTGATAAGGTCTTTATGTTTACCCGGAACAGGGTGGATTGAATATTTTCCCATTCCCACCTTTTCTGTTTTTCAGCATTGTAGAGTTTGATCTCCTGGATCCCGCTGATCAGCTGGATCAGCTGGCTCTGGTTCTCAGACATTTGCCGAAAACGCCGAAAATCCAGTTCACGCCTGCGCTTCATAAAAATACTTAACCAGAGGAAGTAGAGGGTGCTCCCAGCTACGAATAACAATAAGATCTTCAGGCTGTAAATGGCCAGTACAATTCCAAATACCAGGAAATTAGCCAGTGAAAAAAGAATGTTCAGGGATGATGTGGTGAGAAAGTGCTCAATCCTGCGGTGATCGGTAATCCTTTGCAGGATATCCCCTATGATCTTAATATCGAAAAATCCCATGGGTAGTTTCATCAACTTGATCAGGAAGTCAGAGATCAGGAAAATATTGATCCTTGTGCTCAGGTGCAGCAGAATCCAACCCCTGATAAAGTCGACCGATGCACGTCCAATGAAAAGAACAAACTGGGCGATAAGGATCAGGTAAATGAATCCAATATCCTGGTTATTTATTCCCACATCAACGATCGACTGGATCAGGAATGGAAACAACAATTGGAGTAAGCTCCCAAGGATTACGCCGAGAATAAGCTGTGTTATGAATTTCTTATAAGGCTTCAGATAAGAAAACAGAAACCTGAAGTTTGTCTTTTTTATGGTCTCCCCCTCCTGCACATAAAAATCGGGTGTTGGCTCAAGCAACAGGGCATGCCCCCTCTTCTCTCCCTCCTTAACTGAACTCACCCATTGATCCATGAATTCAGCCTGACTGTAAGTGATCGTGCCGAACGCAGGATCTGCAACATAAACCTTACCTTTCTTTGTTTTATAGACTATGACAAAATGATTCTGCTTCCAATGGACAACCAGGGGAAGTGGCGCCTGGCTTATCAGTTTTTCAGGTGACAGGGAAACACCCACAGTCCTGAATCCGATCGATTCTGCTGCATCGCTTATTCCCAGTAGTGAGACGCCCTCGCGTGAAATGAAACATTTTTCCCTCAGGGTCTGAAGGTTGAATGACCTGCCATAATATTTAGCGATCATTCGCAGGCAGGTAGGCCCGCAATCCATAGAATCCAGTTGTTTGAAGAATGGGAAAGACGCCATTTCACTGATGGTTACCTGTTAAAAATAGCAAAATATTATTAATCCAGGTGTCTTAAAATCTTTCTGGCACGTTTCGAATATTCATTTTTTGCCTCAGAAAGAAATTCAAACTGCTCTCTGGCAGCAGATGCATTTTCTACCCTGAGGTAACACAAGCCGAGGTACCATCTTGCATCGCCCAGTATATCGCTATTTCCACCTTCAATGACCTGGATGAAAGCATCAATCGCCATTTCCCACTTTTCCTGATGGATATATATTAATCCTGCATAAAAATGTGAATAGGAGCTAAAGCTTGAGCTATCAGCAAGTTGCTTAAAAAGCACCAAAGCGCGGCTGTAATCTCCGGATTCAAACAACTGAATAGTAAAATAGAGATCATCATTTGAACGGGTAATCTCGATAATCTTTTCAGACTGATGATATGGCTCATAATATTTTGCAAACATCTCAGGCATTTCAGTCTGTCCTTTTAGCAGCAAAATAAAGGCAATGGTTATCGCCCCTGCCAGAGCAATCGCAGCTGCATACCAAATGGGCGAGATCCGTCGCCGGTCAGCCTGATCCAGTGTCCTCTTAAAATTTTGCAAATCAATGTCCCTGGCAATATCCTTTTGCTTATAATCTGCGATATCAGCCTTTGCCTGCTGATCTGCCGATTCGCCGGAGATAAGCTTTTCCGATGTAGAATGCAACTTTCTGTATTGATCCAGTTCACCCGCCAGTTCAGGATCCTCCCTGAGTGACTTCTCAAACTCTTTGAGTTCCTCACCAGACAATCTTCCATCAAGGTACCGGTCGAAAATCTCTTTATAATCCATTGATTAAAGATTTATAACGTGGGTCATTAGTAACACCGTTGAATAAATATTTCTTACATCGATACTTTCTGTCAGCCGTGTACTTCTCATCCTTATATCCCAAAACTTTGCAAATATCGGCAAGCGATTTCCTTTTAAAATGTAATTCAAGCACTTTCTGACAATCTTTGGAGAGTTTACTAAAATGGTATTTTACCAACTCCATCAATTCATTGTTATGCTCTTCATCCTCTTCCGGCTCCTCCACCATATTATCCAGTTGAGAGTTGTCGAGTATGTTATAATTTCTTGATCTGATTTCCTGTAACCAGAGGTTTTTACAGATGGCAAACAGGTAGGTTGATAAGCTACAGGAGAGCACCAGTTCCTTACCACGTATCTTATTATAAACCACCATCATGGCTTCCTGGAAAATGTCTCTTGCCGTTTCCTTGTCGCCTCCCTTCTTTATGATAAACCGTTCAATCCTTACCAGCTGTATTTTATATATATAGCGAAGAATGGAAGAATCTTTACGGTATATTCCATCCATTAATTGCTCATCAGAAAATTGCTCCATTGCCGGATAGTAAGGGATTAAGTAAATATCCACCTTCTGAGAAGGTGGCTTTGATATGCCCCCATAGGGGGCTTTAAAAATCAAACTTATGTTGCTGTTCTTCTATACGTTTCTCTTCTTCCTCCTGGTGCTTTACGTATCTTTTTATTACCTCTTCATCTATTCCAATTGTGCTGACAAAATAACCACGCGCCCAGAAATGATTGCCCCAGTAAGGCTTTTGCTTCATCTTGGGGTAGCTCTTAAACAGCTTTATGGCCAGCTTACCTTTCAATATCCCCATCAGCTCCGAAACAGATACCTTCGGTGGAATCGACACGACAATATGAATGTGGTCGATTTGTACACTCATTTCTTGAATCTCACATTTTTTCCATTCGCACAACATCCTGATATCCTCTTATATCAGCTGCTTGACTTCTCCTGTCAAGATCCGAAACCGATATTTAGGAACCCAAACAATGTGATATTCACACTTATAAACAACATGAGACAGTTTTTTGTACTTCCCCATGTTACAAATATAGGCATAGCCGAAATAACATTACCACCCCCAAAGAAGGTGGGTTTTTAATTTAAACTAAAGATAGAAAAAAAACAGATATGGAGAAGGGATCTTATTCCTCATCAAATTTTAGTTCAACATTCAATACTCCATCCGTGATAATCCAGCATTCTCCGTCACACGATTCAGATACATGTTTGGCCTTTACTTTGTCTCCATCCACAACATTGATGGTCCTGTCCCCAACTTTATATTCTGCCCTGACCGAATAGAACTGGTCTATTTTTGAATAGAGATAGTAAGGTGAAATAACGGCCGTATCAATATAATAGGTATCATTATCCACATTGCCTCGATAAACAACAATCGGCACTTCAGGATGGTCATTATTAATAGTGAGATATATAGTCAGATCAGCGCTGTCTGGTTCAGGGTAAAAACAATCCTTACAGTCTACAAAACCCATATACTCATCACATGCAGACCATGCTGCAATAACCAGGATAATTATAGTTAACCTTATTATAATTGTATGTAATGTTGATTTGTTCATCTGTTTATTGGTTATTAGAACCAGCTGATCTCTTTTTTCCGATATTTTTCATTCCTGACATCAATAATAAACCTGAACGACAGGTTAAAATGGTGAGGTGAAATATCGATTACCTTCTTATCGGCATACTGATAGGAAAAATTATATACGAAACCCTCTGCCTGGTAGTATATACCAGCATTGGGCATGAAAAAGGTCCTCGGTTGAGGATGGCGATCAGATCCCCTGAATGATCCCCATGTATATCCCACTCCAACACCTGGTGACAATCCAATCTGTGCCTTGCCAGTATTAAAAAGCTTAAAATTCTTGTTCAGTGAAGCGGATAACAAAAATCTCCTTTCCCAGAATTGCCAGGCTAATTCATCTCCTTCCTCCTCCAGAACACGTATCCTTACAGGCCTAATCAGAAATTGGCTGAAAAGTTCCAATCCATATTTATTATCGATAATTCCAAATCCAGGACCGATCATTACATCATCTGTATTAAAATTAATATCAAATCCTCCGGTTACAGCGGACAGATTAGGGAAAAAATTGCGCCTGGCTCCTTTTTGTTTGAGCATTTCAATGATCTCATCATCCTCCTCCTCTTTTGCAATATCGATCACATTCTCTGTACCGGCATGGGTTGCATTCACATCGGCTCCATTATCAATCAGGAGTTCTGCAATATCTTTCCTTCCATATTGGATTGCGAGGCTAAGCGCATCATACCCCCCCAGGTTTTTGACATGAATATCAGAACCCTCATTGATAAGCAACCAGACCAATTCGTAATGTCCTTCCTGACTCGCCACCATCAAAGGGGTAAAACCATTTTTATCAGTTGTCTCAACATCCGCCCCATAATCAATTAATAATTTCACCGATTCAAATGATCCATAATAAGCACCGATGATAAGAGCATCAGCCTTGAAGTAATCCTCGTGGGAAATATCAACACCATAAAACAATAGAAGATCAACGATATCATCAAAATTATAAGCAGTGGCATACATAAGAGAATTAAGACCATCGTCATCAATATGATCAGGATCTGCTCCATTTTCGAGCAGCAATTCTGCCACCCCGTAAGACCCCGCCCTCACCGCCCCGATCAGTGCAGTCATTCCATTCACCGGCACTTTATTCACATCGGCTCCATGTGCAAGGAGCAGTTCGACAGCCTCCAAATCCCCTGCTGCTGAGCAATACATCAAAGCTGTGACTCCGTCATAGGTTGTTTCTGTAACATCTGCATCGCGGCGCAGTAAGATCTCCAGGGCTGTAATATTGCCCCTCTCTGCCGCCAGGATTAAATTAAAACCATCTGATTCTTTGGTAAAATAGGAGGTATCTATGAGGTAGGAGGTGACCGGGAAAAACAGGCTGACAGTATCGCTTTCCTGTGCAAATGTTGCATGCCTGCCAGCCAGCATTGTTATGAGCAGAAAAAATACTGTTGATATAAATGATCTCATTTACTGAAATAAATTATCAAGCCGCAAATTCAATACCAATCGCGTCATAAATTTAACATTTATTACCGTTCACCGTTCATCGTTCATCGTTCATCGTTCTCCGTTCATCGTTCTCCGTTCTTCGTTCTTCGCTGGTGTGGGCATTGGTTGAAGGGTGTCGTATATGCCAAATTTCTATCCCGCCGGCTAATGCCAGCGTCTAGTGATGTCATGTTCAATATAATTTGGTCAAAAATTAAAAAAATAAAGAATAAAATGTCTTAAATTTAGTCTTAAATTCATATTTTCAAGCAACCAAACCAGCTGGTTCATGGTCTTCGGAGGGAACCACATTAAGAATGATTGTTAAAACCAAATATACCCTGGCTATTTTGATGCTGGTTCTGGCTTTTTTACCAGCCCTGGTCACAGCACAATCAGCCCTGGATGATTTCTGGCTGGGACATGGTTTTACCAGCGGGCAGACTGTGATCACCAATAACGGGACTTTCTATGATGCCGGTGGATTTGATAAATACGGGCAGGGAGAAGACTGGACGGTAACCTTTTGCTCTGAGAACGGAAACCCGATAACCCTGGATTTCGATGGATTTGCAACCTATTATGGAGGGACCCTTCCTCCTCCGGAGGGTGCCTATGCGGCTTATGACTACATGAACATCAATTACCCCGGGGGCATCCTATGTGGCCTATCATGATGATACTCCTGAATTCAGTTTTACCTCGGCCAGTGGTTGTATCACCTTCAGGTTCAGATCACAGTGGGACTCACCTACTCATGATGGCTGGGAAGCCGAAATCAGTGCCATCCCTCCCCCGGCCAACAATGATCCGTGTACAGCTGCAGAATTGATCGTAGGAAGTTCCTGTACCCCTACATTCTATAATAATAAAGGAGCATATAATACCACCGGACTGGGCAGCCCGAGCTGTCACAGATATTTCGGAGGCGATGTCTGGTTCAGTGCGGTAGTTCCTCCTTCAGGAAAGTTGAAGATCGAAACCTTTGCCGGCACCCTTGACTGGGCTTGCATGGTCCTTTATAGAGGTCCCGATTGCGACAGCCTGAATGAGTTGAGCTGCGACGAAACCACGTTTGCCATGCCCACGAGAATAGTAACGAGGCCTGCGGGATCAACCATATGGGTCAGGATCTTTGGCGACCAGGCAAAAAGCGGCACTTTCGGGATATGTGCTTCCGACCACACCGCCCAGATAACAGGATCAACCGGACCGGCCGGGGTTGGTGATGAATCTACCAATGACCTGTGGTTGCGTGCTGACCAGGATGTATTAAACGGATCGGACAATCCCGCCAGTGCGGGTGAGGATGTAAAGACCTGGAAAGACCAGAGCGGTAACGATAACCATGTAGCACAGGCTACTGCTTAACAACAACCTGAATTCCAAGTCAATGTAATCAACAGCATGCCTGCTGTCATGTTTGATGGTGTGGATGAATACATGAATGCTGAACTCAGCAGCCTGTCATCACCGGTCACCTTTATCACAGTATCTCAATTCTCCTCGAGCAAAGATGCCTATGTGATGACCCTCGGTAATCTGAACAGCACCCAAACTGCCTCGATCAGCAGGGAATCAGACGACCGCTATTACTGCTTCACAGGCAGTAAGCGGTATGGACCCGACCTGGATAACAACGTACCCTACATCATCCATGCAGCCCATAATGGTGAATCGCCCTACCATAACCTGTACCTGGATGATTCGGCCTGTACAGTTGCAGATTACGGGTCCTACCTGGTCACTGACGGTTCTTTGATCCTGTGGGGCCAGCCGTAATAATGATACCTGGCTCCATGGCGACCTGGCTGAAGTGATCATTTATAACCAACTGCTGAATGAAGCCCAGAAGATCATTGTTGAAAATTCCCTGGCCGCAAAATATGGGATCACACTGAGTCAATCCGACATCTATGATTATGAATTGACACATTCATATGATGTAGCCGGAATTGGCCGTGTGGATGCCGGCGATATGCATACGCATGCACAGTCGGCCCGGATATTATCCATTGGAGGCGCCGCCGACCTTGAAAACAATGAATTCCTGTTGTTCGGACATGACAATGGGGATATTGCCTCCTGTACCGGCACGGAAAGGCCAAATGGCGATGACAAGATTCAACGGATTGAGCGGGAATGGATGGTAAACATAACGGGTGGGGACGGCCTGGGTCCATTTACTTTAAGCCTGAATGATTCGCTATTACCTGCTTTCCCTGCAGGATTCCTGTCGTTCAATCTCTGGGTGGATGCTAATGGAGATTTTTCGGCCGGTGCCATTGCTTACCCGGTTGTCTTCGCCGGAGATGAATACATTGCCAATAATGTCCCGCTTAATAATGGCGATTACATTACAGTCGGAGTTGTCCAGTCGGTAGTCCAGTTTTCTAACGCTTCCTCGAATGGTTATGAATCAGTTGCAAATCCTATAATTGAGGTCTCCCTGAACTATGCCTTATCCAATGAGGTGAGCGTCAAGTATTCTGTGTATGAGAACACTGCAACACCCGGAACCGATTATTCACTTAATGATGCCCAGCTGATTATTAGTCCCGGGAATAAAACAGCAGATATTGTTCCTCTTATTTATAACGATTCCATTGCAGAGATCCCTGATGAGTATATAAAAATTAAGATCTATGATCCATCAGCGGGATTACTGGTCAGCAGCGATACCATACATACCTATACGATACTGAACGATGACATTGAAATTGATGCCAGTACAGATACAGATACGATCAGCAATTGCCTGGCTTCCAGTGCAAATCTTTCTGTGACAGTTCTCGGGACCGGTCCGTACACATATTCCTGGACACCCACCGACAGCCTGAGCGATCCGGCATTAAACAATCCAGTGGCTGCTCCTTCCACCACAACCTGGTACAAGGTTACTGTAACCGACCAGACAACAACAGCAGAAGCGACAGACAGCGTTTTAATTACGGTAATCCCTCCACCTGCTAAGCCAACAGCAACTCCGGATGATGTAACCACTTTCTGCGATGGGGATAGTGTAACTCTTACTTCGTCGGCAGGAACAACTTACCTGTGGTCAAACAGTGAAACCACTCAGAGCATTGTAGTAAAAACAGGCGGCAGTTATACCGTAAAAGTATTTGATGAATACGGATGCGAAAGTCCGGCTTCCGATCCTGTGGATGTAACAGTAAATTCATTACCTGCAAAACCTGCAGTCACACCTGATAGTATTGTTGCCATTTGCAATGGAGACTCCATCGCATTGACTTCTTCCGCAGAAGATTCCTATAACTGGTCAACCGGTGCAACTTCTCAAAGCATCCGGGTAAAGGCAGCCGGAGATTATTTTGTAACAGTAACAAACGTAGCAGGTTGTGTCAGCCCGAACTCCGACACTACTACTTTGGTAGTCAATCCCTTACCTTCGAAACCAACGGTCTCAGCCGATGGTCCCACAACATTCTGCCAGGGGGATAGCGTAGGGCTTACTTCAACTGCAGGGACTGCCTACATATGGTCGGATGGAGGAACGGTTCAATCAATAATGATTAAGGCTTCCGGTAATTATAGTGTTCAGGTATCGGATGTAAATGGTTGTATCAGCCCGGCTTCAGATACTGTTACAGTTGT
>JADHVS010000111.1 GCA_016783865.1 Bacteroidales bacterium | reverse complement strand
TCCGCCGAACTCACAGGTTTGTTTGGCTTCGCCGAACTCACAGGTTTGTTTGGCTCCGCCGAACTCACAGGTTTGTTTGGCTCCGCCGAACTCACAGGTTTGTTTGGCTTCGCCGAACTCACAGGTTTGTTTGGCTCCGCCGAACTCACAGGTTTGTTTGGCTTCGCCGAACTCACAGGTTTGTTTGGCTCCGCCGAACTCACAGGTTTGTTTGGCTCCGCCGAACTCAGGAACTCGTTTCCCCGCCGCTTGCGGCGAGGAGCTTCAATTTAAGTTAAAGAAAACCAGGTATTTATCCTTTACCTATTGACTTTGTGGTCATTTTATTATTAACTTGTATTAAATTTTAAAACCAACACTTTCTCAACATGACCATTTATGTTGGTAATATTCCTTATGCTCTCAAGGAAGATGATCTCAAGGAAGTATTCAAAGAATATGGTGAAGTGGTTAGTATTAAGATGATTAAAGACAAGTATTCTAGTCGTTCTAAGGGATTTTGTTTTATTGAGATGGAGAATGATGAACAGGAAGATTTAGCCGTAAAGGAGTGTGACCGCAGGATTATATCAGGCAGAAATATAGTCGTTGCAAAAGCACATTCCAAGAAGGGTTATGAAACTAAGTAGTGATCACGGCTGATCATCTTGTTTAAATAATTGCTTCTTTTACAAAATAAAATGTCATCATAATTGAGGCTGCTAATTTCAATCCTATACCCAGAAGTAATCCCAGGAAGGATCCAAAGCCAGCCATAAATGCCTCCCCAGCCTGTTTCCCTTTAATTGCTTCTCCGATCACGGCACCTGCAAATGGTCCGATAATTATCCCAATGGGTGGGAAGAAAAATATTCCAGCCACAAGTCCAATACCGGCCCCCCACATGCCTGCCTTGGTGCCGCCAAATTTTTTTGTTCCCCAGATGGGCACAATATAATCGAGCACAGTTACCACAACGGCAACTGTGCCCCATAAAATGAGAAATTCTATACTGAAATCGGCATATTTTGTAAAGTGCAGCAGCAGTAAACCAACAAAACTAATTGGAGGCCCTGGTATTACTGGTAAAACACATCCCAGTATTCCCAGGACCATTACTGCCCCACCTACAAACAACAAAAGCAAATCAGTCATAATCTTTCCTGAAATGTTTGAAATATAAACTCAACCTGATACCATAAGTTCCTATTCCTCAGTACTTACTTCCACATAAGCAGCTACCACGTAACCGGCTGACTGAATAGCTTCTTTGATTTTTTCGGGATCTGTTTTCAGCTTGTCAAACGAGACCACGGTGTTTGAATCGATGTGAGAGGCGGTTACAGACTGTATCCCTTCCAATTTGTCAATACTTGAGGTGATAGCCTTTTCGCAGCCTGTGCAAGTCATGCCATGGACTTCAAAATCGATAGTGGACAAATTTTCTGCTGCCACCTCAATATCATGGCTTTCTTCATTTTCAATATGTTTGGACTGCGGGGATTTATTGCAGGCCGTTACAATAAAAACAAATGACAATAAAATCGTTAATGCTCGCATTCTGTTATGTTTTTGGTATTTAAAAATCATTCATCTGTTCCCACAATATCATCAAAGGCTGCATAGATAGCACAATAGGTTATGGGAACGGTAAAGAGCAGGCCTACAAACAAGACCATTATACCCAGCAGGTTAATCAGAAAAAGCAGGATTGAGAGTCCAAAAATACTCCACCAATTTTTAGTAGTCAGTTTGCGGCTGATCTCCATCCCATCCCAGAATTCCATTTTAGCAAAAACTATAAACGGAATGGCGAAGGTATAAGCCACTGCCAGGTAGATACCCGGAAGGATGAGTGCAAGGAATCCGAGAAATATAAATATCCCGCCAACAAGAGTGAACAGAAGTAAAGGGACGAAAAAATCAAATCCTTTAAAAAAAGTACTAAATTCATATGGTTCTCCCTTATTGATCTTATGTGCAACAATGAAAAAACCGGCGCAGAGAGGACCAGAAATCAAAAGGGGTGCAAACGGAATAAATCCTGAAACAACACTTATTAAGAAAAAAAGGGCTGTATAACCTATAAAAAGTCCAACTTCCTTTTCAAAAATCCGGAATCCTTTACTGATATAGTTTCCTATATCTGTTTGATAGCCTTTTTCAATGAGTTGATCGGCCCTTTCCTTGATAGAACTAATCATTTTCATGATTTGGGGTTTAAGTATTTGCTATAAACAAATGTAAGATTTTTGCAGGGGAAAACATCAATTTTTATATAACCACTTATGATTTTGTATTGAATTGAAACAATTTACTCATCGAAACGTTATCTATTAATTCATCATTTAATCCCGGAACATCAGGAGGTGTTGATATGGCGGATGAAAATATCCATGATAAAATAAAGCAGATTTTCGGAAAAATACCTGATTTCAGTATTCTGGAAGAGAAAATTGATCTTGACCTCCAACTGGAGTATTTTGAATGTTCGAGGGATGTGAAAGAGGAGTTGGATCCGGACCAGGTAGTTATGAGAATGGATGATATTTTTAACCTTAAGTTAGACGAGGAGCTGCGAAAGGAGAGATTTGCAGAAATGGCCTCTGTGGAGCTGGTTGAAGTTTACAGAACCATCGAAAAATATGTACAATCCGGCCGGCAAGAGCTGAGATCCTGGGCCATTCTGGCTCTCCAGGAGAGCAGAATGTTGCTGGAAAGCAGGTTATTGGATGAAAATCAGGTATTTATTTCAACAGGCCTGGGCGGGAAAGAAGGCAAATTGCGGTATTATATTGTCTTGTTACATACAAAACGAATCAGGTTCACTGCAGTCCAGCAAAAGGTGGTTCGCAATGAGTTAGAGATTATGATAAAGCAACATAAGGGTAAGGTTGAAAAACTTTCATTTATTCAACAATATGCAACGTTAATGGTACTGATCCCAATTGATGTAACAATTAAGGAGATATTTAAAAAGGCTATCAGGGAGTGCAACCAGTACGGTGATTTTCTAAAAGAAAACTTTATTGTAACCAATGTAAAAGAACTTAGCAGGAATGAGATTGAAGAGTTCATCAATAGCAGAAAGAATCTTAACCAGGACAGGCATGGTTAGGATTTTATTAATACACTTGAACAGGGTATTCAGCTTTCATTAGAATCTTCCAGATCTTCAAATTCAACATCTGTAAAATTCTCGGTGAGACTTTCCACCATTTTCTTTTCTTCTTCCTCACCGGATTCCTGTACTTCAGCAGTTACTTCTTCAGTCGGCTTTTCTTCAACAAATTCCTCATTAACAGTAGCTTCAGTAAATGTTGGTTCCAATGGGATCAATTCGGGTTTGGCCTCTTTGATAAATTCGATAGCATCCCTTAATCCATCGCTGAATTTGTCAAAATCTTCCTTGTATAGAAAGATCTTGTGCTTTTCAAAATAAAACCTCCCATCCCTGTTGAAACGCTTTTTACTTTCAGTAAGGGTTAAGTAATAGTCGTTCCTCTTTGTTGCCTTCACATCGAAGAAGTAGGTTCTTTTTCCTGCTCTAACAGCCTTAGAAAAAATCTCTTCCCTTTCATACTGGACAACTTCTTCATTTTTTTCGGTTCCTTCAGCCATCATTTCTAAGTTTAGTTTAGGTAATTGGTTCGAGATTCAAAAATAGAAAAATATTTGAGATATACTAATTATTCAGCTATTTAATAATTTATAACCAATGCATTGCAAGAGATTCTCAAAATTAAAAATGAGTGTCGGTGGACAAAGAGTTCCTTGATTTTTTAAATTCCGGATCAATATTTATTACCTGATTTTATTTAAAAATAATAGGAGTTCGCCATGACACGGGGCGAGGAGCTTCAATTATCATTCTTCCATTAAGCAAATTATTGGATGGATTCTCAAAAATCACTGAAAATTGAGTTGGGATAAATTTATTTTAGCTTATTTTGCACATCATTTTCAATTCAGGTTCTTTAATATATGTTCAGCAGACGGCTTCTTCGCATTAAAGTACTTCAGATCCTTTATGGATATCATAAAGCTGAAGGAAAGACCTATGTCCAGTCTGAGAAAGAGTTAATCTTCAGTATCAACAAGTCTTATGAACTATATCACTACCTGATGTTGTTGCTGATAGAAGTCGCCGATCATGCCAGATCAAGGATGGAGATTGCACGTCAGAAAAAAATGCCTACTTACGAAGATCTTAATCCTAATACCCGGTTTATTGATAACCGGTTTATCCATCAATTGGAAGAGAATCCGGACCTGACCAGGATGGTTGAAACTAAAAAATTAAGCTGGACAGACGATCGGGAAATAATCAGGGGACTCTATGAGTTGATATCAGAATCAGAAATATTTCATGCTTATATGTCTGATGAAGCCTCAGGTTATAATGAGGATAAAAAATTTGTATTAAAGGTTCTGAGTGAGATTATATATAACTATGAAGGTCTGTATAATTTACTGGAAGAGAAAAGCATTTTTTGGGTGGATGATATTGATTTCATCATCCAGATGATAGTTAAAACGCTTCGTAAGTTCAACGAGCACAAGATTAGCCAATTATTGCCCATGTTTAAGGACAAGGAGGATTTGGAATTTGTTACAAAATTATTGCGAAAATCGATTCTTCATGCGGAAGATAATAACAAACTCATTGAGGTGTCAGCCAAAAACTGGGAACTTGACAGAATTGCTTTTATCGATATCCTGATCATGCAAATGGCAATTACGGAAGCCATTGAATTTCAGTCGATTCCAATTAAGGTTACAATGAACGAATACATTGAAATCTCAAAGGTATTCAGTACCAAAAAAAGCAGCCAGTTTATCAATGGGATACTTGATAATGTTTTCAACAACCTTAAGAAGGAAAAAAAGATTAACAAAACGGGCAGGGGATTAATTGGTGACTAACTGGATAAGTCTTTGGGTAAAAATCAAAATTATTTTTACTTTGCATTGCTTTATGAAACGTCCATTACAATATTTTCATTATTATCACAGGAAGTGATGAAAATATTGCCATGGTAAGTTACACAAGGTCAATTGTTAAAATATAATATTCTTGTGAAAACAACGGGATATATTCTTTTATTAGTCATTGCCTTATCGGTGTTGGGATGCAGTGGAAACAATGATGGAGGTGCAACCGAATCACAATTGGGTAATGCAGAAGGAGTAACAGCTGGTGTGGCTGAGATTGCTTTTGATTATACCGAGCACGATTTTGGTATAATTGATGAGGGAGAAAAGGTAGGTTGTATTTTTAAATATAAAAATACCGGCAGTAGCAACCTGATAATTCAAAAAGCAACCGGGAGCTGTGGTTGCACAGTACCGAGGTGGGATAAAGAACCAACTCCTCCCGGTAAAAGTGGTCAGTTGGAAGTCATTTTTGATAGTTCAGGAAGGAGTGGTAAACAAAACAAGTCAATTACGGTCACGAGTAACAGCAGTAATAAGGTAATAATCCTTAAAATTAAAGCCGATATTACTAGCCGTGAGTCGTGAGTCGTGAGTGTGGGAGTTGGGTGTGAGTGTGGCTATGTGTTAGCGGGAAATCTGAAGAAAAGAAACATTTTTTTAATTTAAGCATAATGAACAATTTTTTATTTATTTTTTTAATGCCCCAGACTGAAGGAAAGAGTCCGGTACCATCTTTTGTATTCTTACTGTTGATCATCCTGGTTTTTTACCTTTTTATGATAAGACCACAGATGAAAAGACAGAAAGACCTTAAAACCTACAGGCAAAGTTTGAAGCAGGGAGATAAAATCGTTACAACCGGTGGTATTTATGGCAAGATTACTGATATTAAGGACACTACAGTGACTGTTGAGATCGCTGATAATATCAGGGTACGTATCGATAAAAGCGCGGTTGTACAGGATAATACCGACCTGCAAGCCCAGAAATAGAACAACTTCCGGCATGATATGTCCGGATTCAGATAAAACGGATGCAGAAACGTCCCGAAAGGAGATTAAAAGAAATATTATTATCGGGAATAGGTAAAAATAAAAATATTTCCCGAAAGGTCACCTTGAATGGGAGATTACTGATTTTTTTCTTTTTTTTACTACTCTCTGTAATTTTGTGGTTTTTAACTGCACTGAACAAGGAATACAATACGGATTTGTATTATCCGGTCAGTTTTATCCGCTTCCCGGAGGGTAAAGCCTTAATCAATGATATGCCTGTGCGGCTTCAGATGAATGTAAAATCCCAGGGGTATACGTTGCTAAAATATAAGCTAAAGGCTCGTTTGGCACCCATCGTGTTTGATGTCAATTCCTTTTCCCTGAATACCGTTCCCGGGAAATCAGCATCTTATGTATACATTTTGACCGAATTTGCAAAAGAGAAGATTCAGCAGCAGATGACTTCGGAAATTGAAATTCTCTCCATCAGTCCGGATACGCTGGTTTTTCGATTTGCCGATAAGGTGAATAAATGGATTACCATTCATCCGGATATCCAGGTTGAATTTCAAAAGCAATTTATGCAGGTTGGCCCGGTGGTCCTTCAACCCGATTCCATTCTTGTGTCCGGACCGGCTTCCGTTCTGGACACCCTCAAATTCATTCTGACTGAACCTGCTGTTTTTACCGGAGTTAATACCTCCATCAATAAGACTATAAAACTGAACCAGGCGTTTAATTTAACTTACAGCATATCTGAAGTGAGTGTAAATGTACCCGTGGATAAGTATACTGAAGCTTCATTCAGTGTGCCTATAGAGGTTATTAATGTGCCAGATTCCCTTAATATCAAGACTTTTCCGGGGAGCGTGGAAATTACTTACCTGGTAGGTTTGAGTGACTACGGAAATATCAATCAACATATGTTCAGGGCCGAAGCTGATTTTCTGTCAATAGAGAATAATATTGGAACCAAACTACAGGTAAATTTGGTCAAATCTCCGGAATTTGTCAAAGCCATTCTGTACTACCCCAAAAACGTCGAATACATTCTCGAAAAATAAATGTTTAAAGTTGGTTTAACCGGTGGAATAGGTAGTGGTAAAACGCTGATATGTAATATTTTCGAAATATTTGGGGTCCCTGTTTTCTATGCCGATCTGGAAGCCCGGAAATTGATGGACGAAGATCCTGCTGTCTGCAGGAGTTTAATACATCATTTTGGTAAGAATATTTATATTGATGGAAACCTTGACAGGAAAAGACTGGCTTCTATAGTATTTCATGACAAAAGTTCATTAAAATACCTGAATTCCATTGTACATCCTGCTGTAAGAAAACGGTTTGACCACTGGGTTGAGGAGCAGGTAGACTATAAATATCTTATTGAAGAAGCTGCTGTTTTACTGGAATCTGGCCAAATCAAACGTTTTGATCTGGTTATAACTGTCTCATCACCAGAAGAGTTAAGAATTTCCAGGGTAATGGAAAGAGATCAGGTTACGAAAGATGATGTCATTCAGCGAATGAAGAATCAGGTCAGCGAAGAGGAAAGAAATAACAGGGCGGATGCAGTAATCATGAATGACGGTACAAAACTTGTTATACCACAAGTGCTTCAGATTCATAATAGGATCGTGAATCGTGAATCGTGAATCGTGAATCGTGAATCGTGAATCGGAAGACCAGGAACCAGGAACCAGGAACCAGGAACCAGGAACTAAAAACTAAATTATGGCAAAATATGGTAAATGGATAGGAGGGGGATTAGGTTGGGCTTTATTAGGCCCTCTTGGAGGATTATTAGGTTTTTTTGTTGGATCGGTATTTGATCAGTCTGGTGCACAGGAAAGAATGGCCGGCGGTCGAACCACACGAGGTGATTTTGCTGTCAGTTTACTGGTCCTGGTGGCAGCCGTGATGAAAGCGGATGGGAAAGTATTGAAATCTGAACTCGAATATGTGAAGAAATACTTTGTCCAAAGTTTTGGTGAGGCTCAGGCCCAGGAAGCCATGATCATGCTGAGAGATATTCTGAACCAGCAAATACCCCTGAGAGATGTGTCCACACAAATAAAGCAGAAGCTGGATTATCCATCCAGGTTACAGTTATTGCATTTCATATATGGTATTTCACAAGCAGATGGAAAGGTTCATCCGGAAGAATTGAAGGTAATCAGGGCCATCGCCGGGTACATGGGAGTGTCGCAAAAGGACATGGATTCAATCCAATCGATGTTCTATGAGGATACAGATTCATCCTATAAAATACTGGAGATCGATAAGTCGGCCACGGACGAAGAGGTTAAAAAGGCTTATCGAAAAATGGCTACCAAATACCATCCGGATAAGGTTAGTTACCTGGGTGAAGAATTCAGGAATGCTGCCAAAGAGAAATTCCAGAAACTGAGTGAAGCCTATGAGAATATTAAGAAAGAGCGTGGTATGAATTAAGTATTCTTATGTTATCTTTTATTCATCATAAATATGTTTTTCATATTTTAGTGGCAGAATTATAAAAATTATTTGCATATGGCAAACGAAGAAAAGGATAAAGCTAAAGAGCAAAAGACAAAGAATCAGCCAGCGAAAGTAAAGGCAACAAAGAAAGCATCTGCCGGCCAGAAGGAGAAAGAGGTGAAAAAGGAAGCCCAGGCCGGGGAAAGCCAGGATAAGAAAGAAGAGAAGCAGGATGAGAAGGAATCTGTACTGAAAGACATTATGTCGATTTCAGGACATGGTGGTTTGTTTAAATTCATATCCAAGGCCAGGAATGGTATCATTGTGGAAAATCTGGAAACCAAAAAAAGGATACAGGCATTTGCAACAATGAAGGTTAGTTCACTGGAAGACATAGCTATATTTACAGATGATGAGGAGATCAAACTGGTAGAGGTGATGAAGAAAATCTTTGGCAAGGAAGGCGGCAAACCCTGTATCGACCATAAATCAGATCCGGCAAAGCTGAAAAGCTATTTTGAGGAAGTATTGCCCGATTACAACCGCGAAAGGGTGTATGTTTCAGACATTAAGAAGGTTGTTCATTGGTATAATCTGCTAATTCAATTTGATCTACTGAAGTTCGAAGAGGCTGGCAGTAAATCGTGAATCGTGAATCGTGAATCGTGAATCGAATCGAATTACCAACAAGGATCCCTGATATATGATTTGTGAACTTCTTAAATCAAAAATCCATGTTCGGTGTTCATCAATCATATTCTTTGGCTTGTTCCCAGATCTCATTCATTTCATCGAGCGACATATCCTTCAAGAGTTGCCCATTTGAGAGTGTGCTTTTCTCCAGGTAATTAAATCTTTTTATGAATTTCTTATTAGTTTTTTCCAGTGCAGTTTCCGGGTCTATACCATAAAGCCTGGCTGCATTGATAACAGAGAATAACAGGTCACCAAATTCCGACTCGATCTTTCCTCTATCACCGTTTTTGACCTCCTCTTTAAGTTCAGATAATTCTTCGCTTACTTTATCCCAGATCTGATCCTTCCTCTCCCAGTCGAATCCAACGGCCTTTACCTTTTCCTGGATCCTGTTTGATTTGATCATGGCTGGCAGGGAACCGGGAACCCCACCCAGTACAGTTCTTCCTTCCCTCATTTTTAGCTCCTCCCAGTTTTTCTTTACATCTTCCTGGTCGTTAACCTGGACATCCCCAAATACATGAGGATGCCGGAATATTAGCTTTTCATTAAGTGCATTAATAATATCCGCAATATCGAACTGCTCCTTTTCTGATCCTATCCTGGCATAAAAAACTATATGAAGCAGGAGGTCGCCCAATTCTTGTTTTATATCATCATCACTTTTTTCCAGAATGGCATCGGCCAGCTCATAGGTCTCTTCAATGGTCAGATTTCTAAGCGTGTCGTTGGTCTGTTTCTGGTCCCAGGGACATTTTTCCCTGAGCTCATCCATGATCTCCAGCAATCTCCTGAAAGCTGCTAATTTCTCATCCAAAGTGTTCATGTTAATCAATAAATTTTATACGAATGACCGAATTGGAAGAAAGGTTTAACAGATCGGCAGCGTTGCCATTGCTAATAGCGATTTCCAGCAGACCAACTGAGTTAAACAAGGCGAGTATCTCGCCCGGACTTGTTTCGTGGTAATATTTGTTAATCCTGGTTATCTTGTAATGATTGCTTTGAACAAATATTTCAAATTGTCTTTTTTTCCCGATCCGGTCGAAAAGTTCTTTAGATATATTGGTTATGGCATTCCTGAAAGAATCAATATAGATCACACTACCATTGATCACCGACTCTTCGATGGCAGCACGAATAGGGACTCTTTTCTGCCATTCCTCTACCTGGGTCCCAAGTGAAGCAAGCTTTTCTCCGTTTATCAGCTTGCAGGCAGTTTCTGCAAATACGGCATGATAGCTGAAACTTGTGATCTCGCCTTTGGTTTTAATGGAATAAACACTATCCGGGTCTTTTATAAAAAGTAAACCGAATATTCCATTATCTGTGCCAATAAAATAGTGCTTGTCATAATATGCTATCAGGAATGGCCTGTTTTTACCTCCTTCAGTATTGACACCAATAATATGGATACTTCCGGCCGGAAAACTGGTATAGGAATTTCTGAGGATAAAGGCTGCCTGGTTGATGTTAAATGAAGCTATCTGGTGACTAATATCAACAATTTGAGTATCCGGACAACGACTTAGTATTCTACCCTTGATAGTACCTAAATAATAATCATATGCATTCCAGTCAGTTGTCAGAGTAATGATTGGCATATCAAGATAAGGACAGTGAAAAGAATTGATGATTGAAAACTGAAAAAAATCGATTTATTTTGTACTTTCCAAAAGTAAATAATATTTACGGACAAATTATGATTGAAAAGAAAATATATTTGGAAGGTGTTGATCCGGTAAAATTGTTCGGAATTAACAATTCCCGGTACGATAAAATAGTGGGAAGTTTTCCTAAACTTAAGTTTGTGTCGAGGGGTAACGAGTTGATAATAAAGGGAGTAGAGAAGGATATGCAGGCCTTCGAAGAAATCCTTGGAATGCTGATCGATTACCTCCAAAAGACGGATGAAGTGGATGAGCAGCAGTTGGATGACCTGCTTCATGGCAATGGCCTGGAAGTTATGCAAAACCAGGAGAAGATCCAGGAAGTTATACTTTATGGCGAAAATGGTAAGCCTATACGGGCACGGACAGTCAACCAGAAAAAGTTTGTGGAAGAAAGCATCGGGAATGACCTTGTATTTGCCATCGGACCTGCTGGTACCGGAAAAACTTATACGGCCATTGCCCTGGCTGTCAGGGCATTGAAGTACAGGGAGATCAAAAGAATTGTACTTACAAGGCCTGCTGTAGAAGCGGGGGAGAGGCTGGGTTTCCTGCCAGGTGATTTCAAGGAAAAACTGGATCCCTATCTTCAACCCTTGTATGATGCCCTTAACGATATGATCCCATCCAGGAAGCTTAAAACCTTCCTGGAGGAATCTACAATACAGATTGCCCCCCTTGCTTATATGCGCGGCAGGACACTGGACCATGCCTTTGTTATTCTGGATGAAGCACAAAATGCCACTACAAACCAATTGAAAATGTTCCTGACAAGGATGGGTAAAAATGCAAAGTTCATTGTCACTGGTGACATTACACAGATCGATCTTCCGAATGCAAATGATTGTGGTTTACTGAAAGCGTTGCCTTTATTTGAAGATATTGAAGGAATCTCCGTAGTATATTTCGATGAAAGAGATATTGTCAGACACAAACTTGTAAAATATATAGTTGAAGCTTACAAAAAATTAAAATAAAACACTATTTTTCATCCATATCAATTTAAATGTATAATAAGATGACGGAATCAATAACCAGAACAAACTTTAACTTTCCCGGTCAGACAGGAGTATACCATGGCAAAGTCAGGGATGTATATAATTTCAGCAACCAGTATCTTGCAATGGTTGTAACCGACAGAATATCTGCATTTGATGTGATCCTACCGCGGGGAATTCCCTATAAAGGACAGGTGCTCAATCAGATAGCTACACGATTTCTGGATCTGACACAAGATATCGTCCCGAATTGGAAAATTGCTTCTCCGGATCCAAATGTGACCGTGGGCATCATTTGTGAACCTTTCAGAGTAGAGATGGTGATCAGGGGATATCTAACAGGACATGCCTGGAGGGTTTATAAGGCAGGTAACCGGGAGATGTGCGGGGTACCACTTCCTGAAGGAATGAAGGAGCATGACCGCTTTCCGGAACCGATCGTTACGCCGGCAACCAAGGCAGAAGAGGGACACGACGAGGATATCTCAAAAGAAGATATCATTGCCACCGGACTGGTATCACAGGCCCATTATGAGAAGCTTGAAGATTATACCAGAAAGGTGTACCAGAGAGGTTCCGAGGTTGCTGCTGAAAAAGGATTGATTCTTGTCGATACAAAATATGAATTCGGTCTTAAGGATGATAAGATTTACCTTATCGATGAGATCCACACACCTGATTCATCGCGCTATTTCTATGCCGATGGTTATGAGGAGCGGCAGCAAAAAGGAGAGCAGCAAAAACAGCTGTCAAAAGAATTTGTCCGGGAATGGTTGATGGACAGGAACTTCCAGGGGAAAGATGGTCAGCAGATGCCTGAAATGCCTGATGCATTTGTAAATGAGGTATCTGACAGATATATTGAATTGTACGAGATGATCACCGGGGAAGATTTTGTTAAGGGTAATACATCAAAGATCCTGGACCGTATTGAGGCTAATATTAATAATTTTCTGTCCTCCATCTAAAATCATTAGCAGGATCAAACCGTTATATTACGGGACCAAATAATAAATTGTGTTTTACAGGTTACTGTACATATTTGTATTATCCATCTCACTTATTGGTTCAGGATTTTCTCAGGATACCGGGGAAACTGTCAAAAGGTCGAAAGATAAAATCCTTCTTGAGGGTGAGGTTTATTATATCCATGTTGTCAAGGAAAAGGAGACCCTCGAGTCCATCAGTCTGGCTTATGGTATATCAGAGAAAAACATTGCCCTGGAGAATCCTGACGTTTTTCATGGATTGGTAGTTGGTATGGTCCTGAAAATACCTGCAAATCCGGTTCAAACTGAAGAGATCACGATAAAATCCACCGATGACTTTCATTATCATGTGATCCAGGTAGGTGAAACCCTCTATTTCCTGTCAAAGAAATACGGTGTTCCTGTCGAGATCATCGAACAGTACAATCCTGAGGTTGAATACAGTGATCTTCAGATTAACCAGGTAATTAAAATACCCAAGGACTTTAAAGGCCAGGAGCAAGGAAGATTTTCTACAGAGGACTACCATTACCATTATGTTCAGAAGGGTGAAACATTATACAGTTTGTCGGTTTTCTATGGGGTAACCGTAGATGAGATAAAAGCCCTTAATCCTGAATTACAGTGGGGTGAACTGAAATATGATGAGTATATAAAAATACCCAGGAAAGAGGAAGTTGATGAAAGTGATTCTATCCGGCCTGCTGATGCTTTGACAGGGACAGATACCACCATGGTGTTGTACGATACAACACTTGTATATATCGATACCAGCCGCTGGTATATGCATTATGAACTAATGAAAGATTCGATTGATACCAATCCTCCTGCTGAACTAAATGTTGGATTATTTCTGCCATTACTATTGCACTGGGATGAATATCTTGATACGGCCCGGGTCGATGAGGAAGGGGAGTTGATATTAACCGATCCGAAAGAGGAACAGGAAGAAGAAGCAGAGAAATCCCCATTAAATCCAAGGATAATAGGATACCTTGACTTCTACCAGGGGGCATTACTGGCCCTGGATTCACTCCGCAACAAAGGGATATCCATCAACCTGAATGTATATGATACGGAACGCAGTCCTGAAATTTTGGAGGAGATCCTTGAAATGGAGGAAGTCAGCGAATTGGATCTTATCATCGGACCGGTAAATGAGTTGAACCTGATCCGGCTTGCAGAATATGGAAGAGATAAAAATATCCCCGTTGTTTCTCCATTCACTCCATGCAATGAATTGTTGAGGTATAATCCTTTCCTGATCCAGTTATTCCCCTCTCGTGAAGTGGAATTCAAG
>JADHVS010000010.1 GCA_016783865.1 Bacteroidales bacterium | reverse complement strand
CACTTATCATCAGACTTTTTTGCTTAAGAAAAGATTCACGCATTTGACTAATGTACGTAAATTGCTGGTCTCTTTTTTTTCGTGATTCAGGTGTGGACTTACTTGGGTTTGACTCTATCTTTTTGTAATTGATCTTTAATGAATACCCCATATCCTTCAATAATTTCCTAATTGTATCTGAACTCACACATATACCTTCATGTTTAAGTTCTTCTGCAATTTTTACGGTAGTTGTTTTTGTCCATTTTATACCCGTAATAGGATCACCTGCGGTATCATCCTTGAGTAGTTGTTCTATTTTTTCAATTATTTCCGGCGTTTTTTTTTATTTCAGGTCTTCCGGCTCCTTGCTTGCGAACTCTATCTTTCTCGAAATGACCACTTATTAATTCTTTTCTTCCCTGACTGACGGTTTCAGGGTCGGTCTTTAAAAATTGAGAAATCAGATTGTCACCTCCGTGACCAATTTTCAAAGATTCTAAGCCTGCATATAATCTTCTTTGCTTTTCATCTAATATACTATAAAACAATATGATCGCGGCTTTTAGCTCATCTGTAATATATTGGCTCGATAGTTTGCCGATATTTAAAACGGTTGCTTCATTCTGTGAATGACGTATGATTAATTGCTGTTTCCTGCGTGGAAAAAGCTTATTAAAATATACGTATTCGCCTCTGCATTTTTCCCTATGCAATTTACCTCGTTTTTGTAATTCCAATAAAGAAAGTTTAACATCTACATGTAATATGTCTTGTAATTCCTTTACTGAATATCCGGATTCAGACTTGTTTACAAAAATATGACAGGTATTAATCAGTGTATCAAACCTTGAAAAATACACGAAATTATAACTCCATAATCCTTCTTCCGAAAACTCAGGTATTGAGCCAAGAGTATAATATTTTCCTGTATGTGAATAACTGGATAAATAGGATAATTCTCTTAGCCGGCGTATTAGTGTCATTCTGGAAGTATTGCCAATATATTCTTGGAGTTCATTAAATGTCACTATTTTTTTTGACACCACGAAATCCTCAATCTTCTGTATATTAGATGTTTGCATAATTCAAGTTGGTATAATTATACCTTTTATGCAAACTTAAGTATAATTGTACCAAAATCAAAACAAATGCGTAGTTACTTATTACATCCTGAATAGTAACATGTTGTAGGTTAATAAGGATTAATGATAAAATTAATCAAGTGATACCATTATGATTAATTATCGGATATTATTTATAGGAGAGCACTAAGAACAGAGTTATTAGTTTTCATGGGTATCTTTCTTGGCACTCTCCTGGTGGTGGTGTCACTTCTCTATCTTAGAGCAAAAGTCATTACTGAACCGATCATAAACCTGGTGATGAGTGTCAACAGGATCACAGAGGGTCATTTGAACGAACGGGCCGATGTGGTTGGCAGAAATGAAATTACCAGGCTTTCGGAAAAGTTCAATATGATGATCGCCCAGCTGGAGAGCTATACAAATGAACTGGAGGAAAAAGTGAAAGAGAGGACAGCTGAGATCGAGAAGCAAAAAGAAGAAATTACTGCTCAGAGAGACTCACTTGAGCAGCAGCGGAATATGCTGTCAGATGCCAATGCAAACCTGGCCTCGGCTTATAAGGAAATTGAAGAGCAAAAACGACATATTGAAGATAGCATACATTATGCAAAGAGAATTCAGACTGCCATTTTGCCACCCGACGAATTTGTGAAGAGCACCCTGAAGGAACACTTTATATTTTACCTGCCGAAAGATATTGTGAGCGGTGATTTCTATTGGTTAAGTACATTGAACAATAAAGCATACGTGGCTGCCGTCGACTGCACGGGCCACGGTGTACCTGGTGCGTTTATGTCGATTGTTGGTCATGACCAGTTAAACTATTCAGTGACTGTAGTAGGCGCTAAGAAGCCTTCTGACATTCTCGATGCTTTGAACCATGGAGTGACCAAGACCTTAAGACAAGCGAAGGGAGAATCGACTGTAAAGGATGGCATGGATATCGCGCTGTGCTGCATTGATTATGAAAATAAGAAACTGGAATATTCCGGAGCATACAATCCATTATACATGGTCAGGAACAATGAACTGTCACAGGTGGATGCCAATAAATTCCCTATTGGTGCTTTTGTGGGAGAAAGCTTGCAGTTCTTTACCAATCATGAAATAGATGTGGAAGAAGGCGATTTATTTTACATCTTTTCTGACGGTTATCAGGATCAGTTTGGCGGACCAAAAAATAAAAAATTTCTTACCAAAAAATTTCGGGAATTATTACTTGAGATTAGCAGTTATCCAATGGACAAGCAGAAAGAAATTCTCGAACAAAGATTTCTGGATTGGAAAAAAGATGTTGTTCAGGTGGATGATATCCTGGTCATAGGACTAAAAATTTAATTCTAACATATTTTAGCAACAATGGATCAAAACCCAAATATTGTACTGGTCCAGCCTGGTTCAAAAAACCTGTTAACGGATGATTTGCAATCCTGGATGAGCCATTTTAGCAAGCATTTTAACCTGGTGCTCAACAGGGTACTTGGGAGTGAACAAAAGATCATCCAAATAACGGAGGGAAACATAAAAGACTTAAAAGTCCTGAAGGAGAATTGCACTATTGTTTTCCTGGTCCATAGCAAATCTGTTCAGGACAAAGGTTATCAGGATTTTTTGAGCAAAGTAGCCGGTTCGATAGGTTCACCCGAAGCTGATGCAAGTGAATCATGCTGGAATTCTATGAAGATTAACCTGTCAAAGTATGAATACAACCAGTTGCCTGATCGGATTAAATTTTGCATGGGTTACGACCTGTACCGGGAAGGGGAACAAGAAGGGACAACTCAATTGGTTTCTGCTGAGGATAAGGATTACTGGCCCCGGTTACTTGACCTGGTGATGGATATCAAATTAATCAGGTTGAGGGATTCTGCCACCGTAGAACAGGTACCGATTTACCTGGCCTCTTCTGCATCAGATGAGAAGCTTAACTGGTACCAGCTAAGGCGTGAACTTATGGGTTTCGGATACAAAATCCTTCCGGATGTCGACCTGCATTATTCTACGGGTGATTTGAAATCATATGTACAAAGGTGCGTTGATAAGTCTTACCTGTCTATTCATATCCTGGGAAATGAATATGGTAAAGAATATGCCGGATCAGGCAAGAGTCTCCCCGATCTTCAATTTCAGTATGTAACCGAATATATTGATACGATCCACAGCGATCCCGACCTGGAAAATCAGTCCAATTTACAAAGGCTGATCTGGATACCTCTCGAAACAACGAACATGGACGAAAAGCAGGAAGAATTGATCCAGCAGGTGAAACGTGATATAGAAAAACTTCACAGGACAGAAATAGTCCAGGTGCCGATTGAGTTACTCAAGACACTTGTACTGAATAAGCTTCAGGAGTCTGAAAGCAAGAAGCTGGAAAGTTCAAAAGTTAAAAAGGATGGAAAAAAATTGGTTTATCTGATCCATGAAAAGAGCGATGAAGGATCAATTGAAGTACTCAGTAAGGGGATCCAGGCAAGTGGATTTGAGACAACAAAGATCCCATTCGGCAGTGATCAGGAAAGCTTATTGGGATTACATAAAGCATTCCTTGCAGAATGTGATGGTGCGATCATCCAGTATTCCGGGAATTCACGCTCCTGGTTAATGAGCAAGGTAAAGGACTTGCAAAAGGCTCCGGGACTGGGCAGGAGAAATCCAATGCTGGTGCAGAGTGTCGTGATCAAAGGTAATGACAAGGCAGAAGATGTGGTCTTTCCACCTAATATGGTTATAATCAGAGACAAAGATCCGGAAAAACATCTCGATTTAATTTTGAAAAAACTGAATGAATCAAAATGAATAATCAACAATCCAGTCAACCGTCATTTAAAAATCCTTTCCCTGGTCTTCGACCTTATACTATCGAAGAAAGCCACCTCTTTTTCGGAAGGGAAGGCCAGAGCGAGGAAGTCCTCAATCATTTGTCAAAGAACCGGTTTGTTGCCGTTATTGGTGCCTCAGGTAGTGGTAAATCATCACTCATGTATTGTGGTCTTGTTCCAATCCTCTATGGTGGATTTACAGCTGATGCTGTGTCTGATTGGAAGATCATTACGGCACGTCCGGGGGATCAACCCGTTGAGAACCTGGCCCGTTCCATTGCTGCCGCTTACCAGACCGGCGAGCAGAAGGAGTCCGACGTATCTCATGAGTTGACATTGGCCATACTGCAAAGAAGTTCTTTGGGACTGGCAGAAGCCATTGATCAGATTCCCAACAGGGGAAAGGCCAACATCCTGTTAATGGTCGACCAGTTTGAGGAACTTTTCAGGTTTAAACGGCTCACCAAAAGTGAAGCTTCATTCAATGAATCTGAATCATTTGTAAAACTGCTTGTTGAGGCTGTCAGGCAAACTAAGGTTCCTGTATACATAGTGCTTACCATGCGTTCCGACTTTATCGGGGAATGCTCACAGTTTCAGGATCTCACCAAGCTGATTAATCAAAGTAACTACCTGATACCCCAGATGACAAGGGATGATTTCAGGTCGGCTATAACAGGACCGGTAGCCGTTGGGAATGCTACTATCGATCCCAACCTTGTGCAGCAATTGCTCAATGAGGTAGGAGATAATCCTGACCAGCTGCCCATTCTTCAGCATGCCCTCATGCGAACCTGGGAGTACTGGCTTGAACAGAATGATCCTGACCGTCCTTTAAGCCTGGCCGACTATGATGAGGTGGGAAGGATGGAAAAGGCATTGTCGGAACATGCCAATGAGGCGTTCGATGAGTTAACTCCGGCAGAAAAACAGATCTGTGAGTATATGTTTAAAACACTCACCGAAAAAGGAGGGGACAATTTAGGTGTCAGGCAACCCACCAGGCTGGATACTATTTCTGTTATTTCCAAAGCAAGCGTTGATGAGGTAAAGAAAGTCATAGATACCTTCAGGGGATCGGGAAGATCTTTCCTGATGCCTGCTTCTCATGTTGAGCTCTCCAGTGAGTCAGTGGTGGATATTTCCCATGAAAGCCTGATGCGGATCTGGGACAGGCTGAGGATCTGGGTCGAAGAAGAAGCCCAGGCCGTTCAGATGTACAACCGGCTGGCTGAGGCTTCCGGGCTTTATCAAACGGGAAAAACCGGACTCTGGAGGCCTCCCGACCTGACCATTGCGCTCAATTGGAAGAAAAAGCAGCAACCTACCCTGACCTGGGCTGAAAGATATAATCCCGCCTATGAACGGGCGATGGTTTTCCTGAATACCAGTGAAAAGGATTTTATTGCGGAGGAAGAAAACAAGATCAGGCTGCAGAAAAGGCAGCTGAGAAGAAGCAGGATGATTGCCATGGTGCTCGGAACGGCTGCCATAATCTCAATGGGTATTATGCTTTATGCATTTGTTCTCAGGGGGCAGGCGGTCGCAGCACAGATCGAGGCCAATGAGCAACGGCATAAAGCGGATAGTAATGCCGTGGTAGCTGTTGCGGAAAGGCAAATTGCCGTAGAGCAGACTGAAATTGCTCAACAGCAAAGGACACTCGCTGATAGTGCTGCGATAGTTGCCACACTGGCAAAGGTATTGGCCGATTCAAATGCGGCTGTAGCAACCTACCAATCGATTATAGCGAAAAGAAATGAAGACTTAGCTGAAGTGCAAAGGGTATTAGCCGATAGTAATGCTGCCGATGCCAACAGGCAAAGAACGGAGGCTGAACGTCAGCGAACAGATGCATATAACCGCCGGTTGCTGTCCATTGCCCAGTCGATGTCTGTTAAATCGCTTCAGGTAGATAACGATACAAACCTGAAAGCCCTGCTGGCCTACCAGGCATATCTGTATAATGATGCGTATGGTGGCAATGAGCACCATGCCGATATCTATGCTGGATTGTATGATGCCATAAGTTTTATAAGGGGAGCAGGTTACAATGTATTTACCGGGCACGACGACGCGGTGAGATCACTGGCCTTTGATCCCGGATCAAGTAATTTCTACAGCACAGGAAGTGATGGCAGGATATTAAAATGGTCGATGAATGATAAGCAATATACGGTGGTCATTGATAATAACCTGGTGAACAGGGTAATCGCCATATCTGACGATGGCAAATGGTTGGCTTGTGGCACCGATGGGGTTGGTATTCAGGTGTTTAATCTTAGTTCTGGTTCTGCAGAGCCACGGATATTTAATGCCCATGATAATAAAATAAGGGCTCTCGATTTTATTCCAAACAACAATAACCTGGTTACGGCAGGACTGGATAATGAGATTTTAGTCTGGGATCTGTCGAACGGATCAAAGCAGAGCTTTGCTGAACACGATTCGCCTGTCCAGATCCTTGTGGTCTCAAAAGATGGAAAATGGATGGCCGGAGGGACAAGAGATTTGGGAGAAATAATTATCTGGAACGTCGATAATCCTTCAGAAAAGAAAATTATATACTCAGAACTTGGCAACCCGGTCTGGTCACTCGATTTTAGTCCCGATGGAAAATGGCTTGTTAGTGGTGATATGCAGGGTAATGTAAAAATTTGGGATACAAAAACAAATAACATGATAATGAACCTAAGGGGGCATCGGGCAAGGATCACCAATATACAATTCAGTCCCGATGGAAAATTTCTTGCAACAGCCAGTAACGATGGCTCGGTAAGACTATGGGAGACCGCAGACCTGAATAATCAACCCATTGTGTTGTCAGGTAATTCAGGTTTTGTATTATCCCTGGCATTCAGCCCTGATGGCAATTACCTTTTAACCGGGAGCACTGAAGAAAACAGGCTGATTTCAAGTCCGACCAGCACAAGTATCCTGGTAGAAGAAATTTGTAACGGGATCGACAGGAATTTTACCCGGGATGAGTGGAATACATATGTGGGAGAGGACATTGATTATATTGAAACTTGTGGTGTCCGGAGGGGTATTGGAATAAGAAGACAACAATAAGATTTTCAGATGTTTAATATTATCATAATGAAAAAATTATCCATTACTCTTGCATTTCTGATTCTTGGCATAATCCCTGTTTTTGCCCAGAAAGAGCAGTGCGCCTTCACCCTTCGTGAAGCGGAGAATTTATATAGCCAGGGCAGGATAGAAAATATTCCGTCGATGCTTGAAGGATGCATTCAAAGTGGATTCTCAAGTGAAGACCGGCTGGCAGCTTTTAAACTCATCATCCTTTGTTCACTCTATAACGACGAACAGGAAAGGGCAGAGGGCCAGATGCTTAATTTCCTGAAGAAATACCCGGAATATGAATTAACTCCAACCGATCCGGAAGAATTCGGATATTTATTTCAGAATTACAGGACCAGGCCCATCTTTGATTATGGTCTGTTTGTTGGACTGAATTACTCTCATGGGAGTTTAGTTGAGCCATATTCGGTATTCCCGAATCTGAGCGATGATGAACTAAGGTTCAGGCCCGATAATTTTGGGATCGGTGCCGGACTCGTCCTTAATTTTTATATCACCAATAAAATCCAGATCTCTGTTACTCCCATGTACGCCCAGAAAAAAATAAGGCTGGACCATTACGATGACCTGGTCCTGGAAACTTATATCAAGGAGCACTTTGAGAGGCAATCGTATATCGATATTCCCTTATCGGTCACTTATGATTTTGACGTGGGAAGGTTAAAACCTTACTTAAGAGCCGGTGGTCAGTTTGGTTATCTGTTTGAAGCCAAAACAAGTACAACCACCAGGTATTTACGTACTGACGGCAGGGAATTGTACGAAAACTCCGGGCCGGATGAAGACCCCTATGCTGCAGGTAACAGGAACAAGATTAATTATGGCATTCTTGCCGGAGCAGGTGTTAAACTAAAAATACCCAGGGGATATTTTTATCTCGATGCCAGGTATACTATTGGATTGAATTATCAAAATACAGGCGACAGGTATGAACTGGATGAGCTGGCCTGGAAATATCAATACGTGGATCCCGATTTCCGGGTAAATACAGTGATGGTTGGAATTGGATTTGTTCGATCATTTTTCAATCCTAAAAGAATCAACTAGACCTGCATTTTTAGCCTCACACCCATACCCTTACCCACACCCAACATGCAACTTCTTAATCATTATAACATGAAGCTCAAAATACTCTTTCTTCTTCCTGCAGTTATTTTGCTTTTCTCATGCAACAAAGATGAGATCTCGGAAAAGCAGGCCGATACCTTCATCAAGTTTTTCACAGATGGAGACATGATGATCACAGGGGCCGACATCAAGCAGGCATCCGATGGTGGTTATGTTATGCTGGGAACAGGGACCTATAATGAAGGATCCAGTAAAGAAGGAACCAGCGATATCTACCTGGCCAAAACAGATAAGTTCGGGCAGGCAGAGAGCTGGTCCCCTGTAATGATTGGTGGTGAATTTGATGAGGTTGGCAACAGGCTGGAAATACTCGACGATGGATACCTGATCTTTGGTAATTCGGATGACTCAGGTGATGGCAATTTTGACATGTACCTTGTAAAAACCAATTTTCAGGGAAGTGTGACCTGGGAACAAACCTATGGAAATAACCTCAACAACAATGGAAGCGATGTGAAGGTACTGGATAATGGGGGTTTTGTGCTGGCTGGATATTATACAAGAACCTATATCGACCCGGTTTCCTTCGAGGAAAAAACCACCATTGATCCACTTATCCTTGAAACAGATGCAAGCGGAGTACAGGTTGGTGTTGATTATAACGCCGGTGAAGATCAATTTCATGAGATCCCCATTGCGGTACTTCCTACAGCCTCAGGATACCTTGTTATTGGAAAAAAAGTGGATGTCGCTACCAATGAATCCGACCTGTGGATGCTTCTTCTTCCCAACCTTGGCTATGCTTCACCAATACTCAATGTGCCGGTGGCAGACGGAAGAGATGCTTATGGCGTGGACCTGTGTATTACTGATGATGACCGGATTTTCTTCCTGGCGAATCGTGAACAAGCCTCAGGAGGACGACTTGAGGCTATCGTAGGTGAGGTGGATGTATCCACGCTGCGGGTTACTCAGACATTTGAACCTTTTTTCATTAAAACTGAATCAACCGCCAGCATGGTAGTTAATGACTTGAAATACTCTCCCGACAACAGCCTGGTGATCACAGGCGGGAAAAGCATTGCCGGTAGCAGCGATATGCTGTTTTTAAAGCTGGATCTCAGCGGTGCCGAGATGCAGCGTCACTTTTTCGGAGAGTCGGGATCCCAGACCGGGAATGCTATATGCTGCACGTCTGACCTGGGATATATTATAGTTGGCACAAACGCTTTTGAAGGTGTTTTGAGCATGATAGCCCTGGTAAAGACAGGACCGGATGGCACACTTAATTAACCGGCTTGTTTTTTAACAAATTAAGTGCAACCATTGGTATAAATATAGGGTCTCAAATTAGATAGATCAGTGTTCTCTCTTGTATTCTGTTCACTTGCAAAAAATTGAAAAAAACTCATATAATGAAACGGATCAGACTATTACTTATTCCCGTGCTTTTAATTGCCATGGCTATTGATGGTCAGGCCCAGTCCGCCACCATAACTCCAGATGCCAGCCTGACAGAAATTACACTTGACGCCCGGTATGTCGACCTGGTTCTTGTGAATGACTCATTTGTCAATTACAGCTCCTTACATATTGATACATTCCGGCTGGTCAATGCCCCTCCTGGTTTAACTATAGAGAATCTCACTCTCCAGGATAAGTTTTGGGTCCGGATAAACCTGGCGTTTGATAATACCGATTTTGATGTGAACTATACTGATTTCAGGGTGGCCATTCGTCCGCTTGCCCTGGAAGAATCTGTTGATACTCTGAAAACAAGTGCCATTACTATATATGCGACTGTTGAGGCTGTTTCCGTTTTACGCGATGCAACCCTTGAAGAGTTTGGACTTGCTGACAGATCCCTGGCCCTGACATTAACCAATGAATCATTTAAAAATACCGGATATTCTGAATCTGTATTTTATCTTATCAATGCACCATCTGGTTTGTCTATTGGTGCTCCGACCAGTAGGACAACAACAAGTGCAACCTTGCCCCTTAATTATACTTATGCTGATAATGATTTTGATACCGACTTTACAGATTTCAGGATTGGTATCGTTCCCAGTATATTGAATTACAGCAGTGATTCGCTGGAGACCACTGTGCCCGATACCATATTTGCCGATATTGAGACAGCATCAGTTTCACCGGATCAACCTCTGGATGAATATAGTCCTGACCTGAATCAGCGATATGTAACTGTTACGTTGTCAAAAGAGGAGTTTACCGGGACCATTGATTCCTATGTCAATCTTGATAATGCACCTCCTGGTGTAACAAAAGAATCTGTTACAAATGAAACACAAATTTCCTGCCGTGTAAATCTGAATTACAATAAGGCCGATTTTGATAGCGATATAACCGATTTCCGTATTTCCATCGATGGTAACGCGCTGCGGACAACAAAGGATAATGATACTATTTATTCCAATTATATCACAGTAACGGCCTATGATGAAAATCCATCCGTTACCATTACCCCCGACCAGGCCCTGAACGAGGTTGGGCTCGGAGATCGGTCGCTGGCTGTAAAATTATCCGATTGTAAGTTTAGCGGAGGCACTGCTGACACTGACGATATTAAGATCAGAAACTATCCCCCCGGCGTTACTTATTCAATTTCCGGCGTGTCTGATTCGGCTGCAACGGTAAACCTCGATTTTAACGGCGCCGATTTCGATGTAAATTATACCAATTTCCATGTCTGGATAAACGGGTCAAATTTAACATTAAGGGAATCAGTCGATTCCCTTAATTCTAATCAACTTACCATTACAGCTGTTGATGAACCTCCGGCTGCATACCTGACCTCCTCACCCTCACCCATTTCTGAATCGAATCTGAACATAGTCACACTGCACGTTAATCTCGACCAGGAAACATTTACCACCGATACCTTTACGATTGACGAATTTACAATAGTGAATGAACCAAAAGGAGTAACGCTGACAGGATTCTCCTACCAAAGTAATACCAGTGTTAATCTCACCTTAACTTATGATGGATCTGACTTTGATGACGTTATAACTGATTTCAGGGTAGACATCGATCCGTTCTACCTGACCAGGAGTTCTACCACACTGTCGACCGATAATAAAACCATTGTAGCAATTGATGAGCCAGCGGTAGCTACATTCAGCCCGGATGCGGCTATGGAGGAGTATACTCTTCAGGATAGGTACCTGCTGGTAACAGTCGAACAGGATACCTTCCTTAGTACAGGATCCCTCAGTCCACCTGGTAATTATTTTGAACTGGATAATGAACCCACAGGTCTGGTGATCGAATCGGTTAATGTGTTAAATAAAAACCAGGCCATACTCTACCTGGATTTCACGTATAACGATTTCGATGCAAATATAACGGACTTCAGGGTGATCGTGAAGCCCGTTAACCTGATGAAGTGGTCATCCGACCTTCCTTCCCAGAATACTGAGACAATAACTCATTACTTTGAAAACCCGGTAGCCGAAGCCACAGAAGATGCTGAAATGATAGAATTTACCCTGGATGACAGGTATGTCGACATTGCGCTGACTGACGAGTGGTTCCCGGTTACCGGTTCGGTACAGGCATCCGACTTTACCCTGTTAAATAAACCAACCGGACTGACTGTCCAGGGAATCGCCGGCATTTCAAAATATGCGGTGCGGCTTAACCTGGCATTTACCGGGGCAGACTTCGATAACCATTTTGATGATTTCAGGATATCTATTAATAAAAATGTCCTTATACAATCGGATGCTGACCTGGTAACAGATGCGATGTCGATTGAACCGACACACGAACCGGTAATAACCAATGTGACCATCCCGGATCAATCACAAAAAGTTGGAAATGTGGTAGCTGCAACCATAACACTGGATACGGATGTGGATACCATGTTTACGCGCAAGCAAGGGAATATCGGAGGGTATGCTATGGACAGCCTGGTTCGGGATGTTTCAAACTTTAATACCTATTATTACTATTTCACCATAAACGAAGGCGGAACCGATTATGCAGCAAACGTAGATGTCCCGGTAAATAACATTCAGATGAAGGATGGAATCATCTTTGGTAACGTATATGCAACACCCATTGCAAATGCGAACGACCTGATCGATGCCCATACACCTGTTGTAACATCTATCCTGGTTGTCAGCCAGGGCTTCCAGAAAGTGGGAGACAAAGTATTTATGGTGGTTACAGCCGATGGTAAAGGCTATGACGTGGATGATGCGGCTGTTATCAATTTATTACCCGTGAATACTTCACCAGGTATGAATGTGATCGACAATAACAACAATTCTTATACTTTTGAATATACTGTACAGACAGGTAACCAGGATGTGAGTACAGGCAACCTGACAGCTGAATTTGTCTTTTCTGATGAGGCCGGGAATGCCAACATACCATTTACAACCGTGTCATCGAACAATGTAAGTATTGATGCCAATCCACCCGTTGTGGATTCTGTAAAAGTTACTTCTGTTGACAATGAGTTAATCATAGGAGAAACCCTCGAAATTACAATTTATACTGATGGAACGGGCTATTCCATCGTGGAAGGTAGTACAAAGATTAATAATGTTAAAGCTACCGAGGATAATATAACTTACAGTGAATTATCGGGTGGTGAGTACCTGCTTTCATACCAGGTGGAGCAAGGCGATATCGAGGTTACACCGGGAAATCTCGCCATTGCTGTTGTAATGGCCGACCTGGTGGGCAATAAGAGTGATCCGCCCATTACAACACTGAAAAATAATAATGTGACCATACTTACCACCAGGCCTACTGCAAACCTGGCAGGAACCCAGCAGATCTGCCTGGGCGATACTGCCGACCTGAACATTACATTTACCGGCGTGGCACCCTGGAATGTAGATTACTCTGACGGAACCTCCACGGAGACTCTTTTTGGTATTACAGATAATCCATTCTATTTTGATGTCATAACGGAAAGTGCGGGAACATTTACATATAATATTACAAACGTTGTGGATGCCACCGGGAATAACAATACCGGTACAGGCACGGCATTCGTCCATGTATTTGAATTACCCGTTGTTAATATCGTTGATCTGGGTGATATTTACAGTGTGGATGGTAATGATGTTCCCCTTAAAGGTGATCCTGCTCATCCCACAAGGGGTGAGTTCAGGGGAGTGGGTGTGAACCAGCTGGCAGACCAATCCTATTATTTTGATCCGGGCGAAGCCGGAGTTGAAAACTCGCCTCACCGTATTTACTATATCTATAAAGACATAAATGGATGTGTGAATATCGATTCTTCAGATGTCACAGTGATATCAGCAAGTGCCAACATATTTATCGGACCGGCCCTGGCAGATGTTCGGGGGATGGCATGCTGGTATGAGGATGAATTTATTATATCCGCAATAAATACAGCAAATGACATTGGGAACTTTACAACGGATCCGGATATTCCCGGATTCCTGCAAGACAATGGTGACAATACGGCCACATTGATTCCTACGGCGATCGACTGGGATGCAGATCCGAACAATAAAATAGTTAAAATCGTCTACCATTTTTCTGACGACCTTGGCATCCCATTGACTGAAGATAGGGACTTGAATATTATCTATTTCCAGACACCAAAGATCCAGGGGCTTGAAGCAACGGAATATTGTTCTAATGAGCCACTGTTCCCATTGGAGGGAACATATCCCCAGACTGGTATTTTTACCATTGTGCAGGGAGTGGGTGGTAACCTGAGCCAGGGATATACCTTTAATCCTGCCGTTGCCAAAATTGGTAATACCTGGATCAAATATACCCAGCAACAAACATCTGAATGCGTATTGAAAGATTCAGTAGAACTAACAGTACACCCGAGCCCGATCGCAGATTTTCAAGTTCTCGATACCTGTATTGCAGCGAACGGCAGCTGGGTCAGTTTCGGAAATACCACAGATATAGCTACACTTGGGCTTGAAATGGAATCCTGGGCATGGGATTTCGGAGATTTCTTTAACAATTTCAGCGATGAAAAAAATCCGTCCCACTTTTACACGGTGGGAGGCAGCAGGACAATAAAACTGGAAGCAACAACCATCCACGGGTGCTTTGATGACAAGGAACAGGTGTTTACTTTTGGCGCCCAGCCAAAAGCTGACTTTAAATGGAATACTGAATGTTTCACAGGTGATGATATTAAATTTACCCAGAAGGCCCAGTCATCTGATCCTGTCAGCCTGTACACATGGAAAATTTTCAATCCTGACGGGTCATTGTTGCACCAGGAATCCGGATCAGAATTAACCGAATTTGAGTACGGATTTTCTGCCCGGGATGAATACCCGGTTGATGTAACTGTTCTGACAGAGCGTAACTGTTATGATTCTTACAGGGATACCATCTTGTTGCGGCCATACCTGTTTGTTAAGGCAACAGATGATCCGTATTTCGAGGACTTCGAAGCGGATCCTCCCGGCTGGTACAGCTCAAAGGATGAGATTAACGCATGGGGCAGCTGGACATTCGCTCCCGTAACCTCTGCAATTTTCCCGAATAATGCTTCATCGGGTGATCATGCATGGTATACAATACATGCCCACAGCGATTCAATTGAACAATCGTGGATCAGCAGCCCTTGCTTTAACCTGAAACAAACACGAAGACCAATGATCCGGATGAACATAAAGCGTTCCATGGAACGTGACAGGGATGGTGCCGTACTTCAGTATACTGCCGATAACGGAACCACATGGAAAAATGTAGGTACACTGGACGATGGAAGCATCAACTGGTTTAATTCATTCAGGATCAACCCGGAACCCGGTGACCAGGGACAGGGATGGACAGGTAGTTTTACCTTTACACCTGATCAGACATGGGTGACTGCCAAACACGAACTGGATGAATTAAGAAAATATCCGGTTGTCCAGTTCAGGATTGCATATGGATCGTATGGTAAATCGGGTGTATTCAATAACAAGGGATTTGCATTTGATGATATCTGGATCGGTGAGCGTTCCAGGCTGGTATTACTGGAACATTTTACCAATGCTTCAGATGAACTGAGCGGACAGTCCAACATTCAGGTAAATGACCTGGTAGATGAAAATAATATGGATATCATTGATATTCAATATCATGTTGGTGCTCCGGGCGCTGACAGGATGTATGACGATTATCCCATCGGCCCGAGTGCCAGGTCCCTGTACTATGGTATTTCAAACTTCCCTTACTCCTTTATGGATGGTGGGGGTAAAACCGGAACATACCGTTATAATTATATCGGAACAAACCTCGAAGAATTGAATCTCTTTACCCGTGTACTTGAAGATCCTTCATTCGACATTACACTGGATGCAACCGTAAGCGGGGGACAGCTGAATGTTTCGGTTACAGCTGAAGCCATGAAAGACCTGCCTGTGGCAAGCTATACTGTCCATATAGCAGTAATTGAAAAAGAGATCTCTGACATAAACTACCAGGGCGGTACGGGTCAACTGGTATTTCAGAATGTGGTAAAACAGATGCTGCCGGATGCAGGTGGATCGATATTTACGAAATCCTGGACGACGGGTGATCAGGAAACAGTGAATGCAAACTGGTCATTTGAAAATGTGCTGGATGAAGATATGATCTATGTGGTGGCGTTTGTTCAGAACAGGGAAACAAAGATAGTCTACCAGTCCGCAACCAATGATCCTGATGCCAATGCCACCTCGATCGGATCGTTCATGGAAAACCATGATCGCGATATCCTGGTTTATCCGAATCCAACTTCTGAAAATGCATTTATTGCGTTTGGCAAGCCTGTTGAAGACAGGACTGAATTGAAGGTATATAATCATGCAGGAGCACTGGTCGGGATACACCGGCTTGAGGGTGGCCTGAATGTATACGTGCTGAATGTATCAGACTATAAAAAAGGTGTATATTTCATCAGGGTAACTGATCAACAGAAGGTAGTTGGTACGGCGAAACTGATAGTACTTTAATAAAGGAGTCATTCCGAACTTGATTCGGAATCTTCTTTTATATATTCGAGAAATTTTCTTCCGAAATTCTCCCCGAACAATTCCAGTTCGTCCGATTGGCTTTTATCGGGATAAAACTTCGTGGCCAGCCCCTGGAGTATAACATCAAGTTTCAGGTTCTTTAAATGTTCTTCGATGATATTGACAGCCTCCCCGCTCCAGCCATAGGAGCCGAACGTAGCGGCTGGCTTGCCCTTATCGCGTATCGGGTTGATGACCGCAAACATACGGTAAACCGGTAACAGGGTATTCCTGTTTATGGTGGGAGAGCCAATCAGTATCCCGGAAGATCTGACAATTTTTTCTTCCAGGTCACCAAGGCTTATGTGTTCAATATCCACCACATCCGTTTCAATTTTACCGGCTCTGGTTATCCCCCTGGCAATGATATGAGCCATCTCTTTCGTATAGCCATAAGCTGATATGTAGGCGATCAATACCCTGTTGGAGGTCGATCCGGTGATTTCAACATATTCACTGGCATGTTGCCTGGAAAGGTTAACTATCTCTTTCCATGAAGATCGTAAAATGGGACCATGACCCGGACAAATGGCCTGAATTTCAAGAGGCTCAATTTTTCCGATCGCTTTCAGCAGAAACCTGCTGTAAGGCTTCAGGATCACATCAAAATAATATTTAAAGGCTTCCGAATAATCACCAACCTGATCATCAAACATACGCTCATCACAGAAATGTGCACCGAAAGAATCGCATGTGAACAATAGCCGGTCTTCTTCCAGGTATGTATAAATACTATCGGGCCAGTGCAGGTTGGCCGCCCCGATAAAAGTTAAGGTTTTGTCTCCGAGTGAGAGCTGGTCCCCGTCCTTGATCTTCATCTTTTCAAAAGGCCTGTCAATCATCTCGCTCAGGTAATTCAGCGCCTGGCCGCTGCCAACAACAATCAGCCCTGGATTCACTTCAAGCAGTGCTGCCAGGCTTCCTGAATGATCAGGTTCCGTATGGTTACAAATCACATATTGGATGTCATCCAGGGAAGTTAAAGATCTGAGATTATTCAGGTATTCCTCTGAAAAGGTGCCCTTGGCTGTATCTATTACGGCTTTTTTCTCCGCCTGGATCAGGTAGGAATTATAGGTTGTACCGAAGGTAGTTTCCATGACGATATCGAAGGTCACAAGGTCTTCATCAAGGATTCCTGTCCAGTATACAGAGCCGGTAATTTTTATTGGTGCGATTTGCTTCATGGCAATGCGATTTATTGCCATAAAGGTAGCAGGAAGGAAAAAAATAACCGCAACCGGCACCAATTATTTTTAGGGCCGGTTGCGGTTATCAATTTAAATATTAAACGACTATTTTTTCTCGTCGCATTTCATTTTTGTGTCGCAGCACTTTTCTTTTACCTCACAGGACTCTTTTTTGTCCTTCTTCTTTTCTTCCTTTTTCTTCTTTGGTGGATCATCTTTATCAGCCAAAACGATTCGGTTTGTTTCAGTAGCTGCAAAAGCAGGAGCTGCAGTAACGCCGATAAATGCAACAAATACGAATAAAACGAGTAATTTCTTCATGATTTAAGTTTTAAAATAGTTTTGAAACCAACTTCACTGAACCAAATATAGAAATTTATTTCAGAAATCACTGTTAACCAAAAGTTAAATGAGATTTTGTAATCCTTAATTACTTTAATTGGGCGATAGGAGAGATGCGTCCCTTCACGGTATCTCCCTGGCAAACAAGAGTATTGAACCGCAGGGGGAGGAAAACATCAACACGTGATCCGAACCTGATGAAACCAAGTTCTTCTCCCTGAGTAATTTTCCGGTCCTGTTTTGCATAGCAAACGATCCTTCTGGCTACCGCACCTGCGATTTGGCGGACAAGGACCCTGCCATGATCGGGATGGTCAATAAGGATACTGTTCCGTTCATTTTTTGTGGATGACTTGGGATGCCTGGCCACCAGGTATCTGCCAGGATGATATTGATAATCAACGATATTTCCTGAGATGGGAAACCAGTTAATATGAACATTCCAGATAGACATGAAAATTGAAACCTGGATGCATTTTTCCTTTAAGAATTCATTCTCTTCCACAGTCTCAACCACAACCACCTTACCATCTGCCGGAGCATAAATAATATTGTCATCCGTTATTAACTGTCTGTCAGGTTTCCTGAAGAAGGCGACCAGGAAAGCAATTACGGCCAATGAACAAACAAGAAAGATCAGGGGGAAAATGGGGGATACAAAGAAGACAAATACCAGCACATTCAGGATAACCAGTATTAACAGTATGGGGATCAATATCTTAATGCCTTCTTTGTGAATCATCCGGTGGCTGATAAATTACAGTATTTCAATAATTTTCAAGTAAATGTAGACAAACGGCACCGATAACAGCACCGAATCAATCCTGTCAAGCACTCCTCCATGTCCCGGAAGCAAATTTCCACTGTCTTTAACTCCAGCCATTCTTTTCATTCCTGATTCAACCATATCACCCAATGTGCCGGAAATGACTATTATGGTAGCCATAATAATCCATTGCATCGGGGATAATACCGGAAAGAATATGCTAAGCAGATATGCTGTTCCTGTTGAAATGATCCATCCGCCGAAAAAACCTTCCCATGATTTGCCGGGAGATATTTTTTCAAGCATTATATGGCGTCCGGCCAGACTGCCAACAATGTAGGCTCCGGTGTCATAAAGCCACAGCAGTATAAAAAAGCCCAGGATGAGTTCCGGATCATAGGAACGACCGGTACCCGTTTGATATCCAAGATACATCAATAATGAAAGGGGTAGGGAAAGATATACTATACCGGTAAAGGAGGCGGTTATATTCAGTGTAAACAGCTCTTTGCTCCTGAATAATTCTGCAAAGAACACAAGAAAGGGCAGGAGCAGGAAGGCAAAAAAGAACTGACTCGAAATAAAATCTTCAATAAAAAGGTAATTTCCAATAATAATGGACTGTCCTGCCAGGATGGACAATATTAACTGGGGTTGGACTTTACTTGAATTAAAGAGTCTGAAAAACTCTATAATGCCTATGACAAAGAGCAGGGATATAAGAAAAAGAAACGTGAGCGGATGCAGCCAGGTACTGAAAACAACCGCAATGACAAAGATGATTCCGGTAATACTTCTTTTAAAGAAGGGTTTCAATTTTCAAATTCTTGGACCAGCTTTTTAGCCTTCAGGATGTGGTCACGTTTTACATATACTTCTACATCTCCAAACTTATAGGCAGAATCCTGTTTGTTGATGATGATCGATTCAATATCATGGTCACTTAAGACCTCCTTAAAAATTTCGGCCTGGTACAATTGATTAGTTGAATATGCAATTACCCAGTCTTTCTCCATTTAAATGTATCAACTAATGTTATGCTCTTTTATTTTCAGCAGTGTCACTATCGGTATCTTTTTTCCCAATGACTGGTCCATTCTCAGCTTTCTTTGCAGAAGCCTTAATGGCAACTGTAGGGGTAGCCTTTTTGGAAGTGGTTGATTTACTGGTTTCTTTCTTTAAAACAGTCTTCTCAGTATCATATTTCCGCTTTCCAAAGATCTTTTCCAGATCTTCCGAAAAGATCACCTCTTTTTCGAGCAATTGTTCACCAAGTTTTGTCAAACCTTCTCTGTTCTCTTTCAATACCCTGAGGGCTCTTTTATATTGTTCCTCAACAATTCTGTTTACCTCTTGATCGATCATCTCGGCAGTTTTCTCTGAATAGGGTCTGTTAAAATTGTATTCTGCCTGTCCCGTGGAATCATAAAAACTGATGTTGCCCACTTTATCACTCATCCCGAAATACGACACCATGGCATAGGCTTGCTTGGTGACCTTTTCGAGATCATTGAGCGCCCCGGTAGAGATTTTTTTAAAGTTTATTTCTTCTGAAGCCCGTCCACCCAGTGCGGAACACATCTCGTCGAACAATTGTTCGGTTGTGGTGATTTGTCTCTCATCGGGCAAATACCAGGCTGCCCCCAGGGCCCTTCCTCTTGGAATGATGGTTACCTTGACAAGTGGGTTGGCATGTTCGAGGAGCCAGCTTACGGTGGCATGGCCGGCTTCATGATAGGCAATGGTCCGTTTCTCTTCTATCGAAATAATTTTGTTTTTCTTTTCCATGCCTCCGATGATCCGGTCGACTGCATCGAGAAAGTCCTGCCTTTCAACCTGCTTTTTATTATTCCTGGCTGCAATAAGAGCAGACTCATTACAAACATTGGCAATATCGGCCCCGCTGAAACCCGGTGTCTGTTTAGCCAGGAATTCAATATCCAGATTTTTATCCAGTTTGAGCGGACGGAGGTGAACATCGAAAATTTCTTTCCGTTCTTTCAGATCCGGAAGTTCAACATGGATCTGCCTGTCGAACCGCCCCGCCCTGAGTAATGCCCTGTCCAGGATATCAGCCCGGTTAGTGGCTGCAATGATGATCACTCCACTGTTAGTATCAAATCCATCCATTTCCGTTAGTAGCTGGTTAAGGGTATTCTCACGCTCATCATTTGCACCAAAATTGGGATTCCTGCCACGTGCACGGCCTACAGCATCAATCTCATCGATAAAGACAATACAGGGGGCTTTCTCTTTTGCCTGTTTGAACAGGTCGCGAACCCTGGAAGCACCTACACCAACAAACATCTCAACGAAATCAGAACCGGAAATAGAAAAGAAGGGAACATTGGCTTCCCCTGCTACAGCCTTGGCCAGCAATGTTTTTCCCGTTCCCGGAGGCCCGACAAGTAAGGCTCCCTTAGGGATTTTACCACCCAGGTCAGTATATTTCTTGGGATGTTTCAGAAAGTCAACAATCTCCTTCACCTCCATTTTAGCCTCTTCGAGTCCGGCAACATCTTTAAAATCAGTTTTCACATGGGCATCCTTGTCAAAAATGCGTGCTTTTGATTTGCCCACATTGAAGATGTTTCCTGCACCGCCTCCCTGTCCACCGCCACTCATTCTCCTGAAAATGAACAGCCAGATGGCTACCAGGATAAACAGCGGTATTAGCCAGCCAGCCAGATCTCCGAAAATATTTCTTTGCGTTTCATACGATACGTTCACGATCTCTTCCTGGGGAAAATTTGCCTGTGCTTCCGACAGGCGTTGCTCAAAGATGTCAACCGAACCAATGGTAAAAAAGAAATTGGGCCCGGTATTGGGGATCGGGCTGAATCCCCGGCCTCCGGTATCTTTGTATTTGCCTGAAGCAAGACGATCTTTCTTAATATAAATTTCAGCCCTTTCCTTGTTTACCACAACCAGGCGTTCAACGTCATGGTTCCTGAGCATTTCAGTTTCAAACCGCTGCCAGGATATCTCCTCGGCCTTGCTTCCCATGCTCATGAGGTAGGTGCCGATGATGGCTATTCCAATAATCCCGTAAATCCAGTAGATATTAAACTTCGGCCTTGGATTCTGGCCCCCGGAAGGATTTTGTTTTGAATCTGGTTTTTTATTTTGTTTATTTTCACTCATATCACCTTCAATTTATCTTATTCAACTTCTCCGATCTGACTTATTGCCCCATCTGCCCATAGTGCTTCAAGTTTGTAATGATCCCGTAACTCTTTCTGAAAAATATGCACAACGACTGTGCTATAGTCCAGAAGAATCCATTGTGCATTTTCATATCCTTCGCGATGATATACCTTCTCATTCACTGTTTGTTTAACTTTAACTTCTATATTTTGAGCGATAGCTTTAGCTTGTGTGCCCGATTCACCATGGGAGATGATAAAAAAATCGCAAACAGAATTGTTAATTTCTGTCAGGTCTATAATGACTATCTGTTTTCCTTTTTTTTCTTGGATGCTTTCTATAATTATTTCTCTGAGTTGCTCCGGATCTGATTCAGTGTTTTTTATCATTCAGATAATTTAGTGCAAAATTAATCATTTTAGTGCATATTACGGATATTCACTTTATCAAATGGTATGCCACGAAGAATTGATTATCTCTTCAAATTAAACAGGAATTTACGAAATTTGCTTAAACAAAAGTTAAAAATGCAAACCGATGAGATTTAGCCAGGAAAATTCAGAACACATATTTTTTGAAAGGTTGGACTCAACCAATGATTATCTGCAGAAGATTATCAGGGATAAAAATTTATCTGAAGGAACGGTTGTATGGACCAACTTTCAAACCCATGGTAAGGGGCACGATAAAAATACCTGGGAAAGCGATGAGGGTAAAAACCTGTTAATGAGCATATTACTAAAGCCTAATTCGTTTGATGCAACAAACCAGTTTCAGATTTCAAGGGTAATAAGCCTGGCCCTTGTTGATCTGGTTAAGAAATATTGTAAATCAGTTACTATAAAATGGCCAAATGATATTCTGGTCGGCAAAAGGAAAATTGCCGGGATCCTGATTGAAAACACGATCCTTAATAACAAAATAAGTGAATCCATTGCAGGCATAGGGTTGAACATAAATCAGGTGAATTTTCCTGTATACATTCCAAATCCGACCTCACTGAAAATAGAAGCAGGGTGCCAATTTGACATACTGAATTTATTGAATGACCTGATTCATCATATTGAAAACTGGTATACCCGACTGTTGAATATGGAGACTCAAAAGCTTGAGAAGGCTTATGAAGATGTACTTTTTGGTTTTAATGAAATATTAGAATTTGAAGAAACTGACCGTACGTTCTCAGCTAAGATCGTTGGGGTGGGTTCCGGAGGACAATTGAAGCTGGAAATGCCTGGTGGAGAAATCAGGAAATACGGATTTAAAGAGGTGATGTATAAACTTTAGAATTCCATCTTCTCAGCCTGGTCGACCAGGGTGTCGACAAAGCTTTGCAAAGGACTTTTCACCATGGCTGCCATCACAGGATTAACATCCACATCAACGGTGATTTTTATTCTTGAATCGTTTTCTCCAACACTTTTAATCTGGATCCATAATTGGAAGGGCAGGGGTGTAGTCTCATCGCTGGTGATTTTAATAAGCGTATGTGGCTCTTTTTCAATTATTTTAAGCCCTGCCTGACCAACACCTTCTACCTTGAATTTGCATGAATCCTCGGTCGATTCCCAATCCTTCACCTTATCGGCAGGGATCAGGTCCTTAAAATTGTTAAAATCGGCAAGAAAGTTATAGATCTTCTCATCAGATGATTTAATAATCCCCACACGACTCTCAATCTTTGCCATGAAACTTGATTTTTGATTTATTTATTCTTCCACACCCTTCACCCACACACACGACTTGCAGACTGGCGACTGGCAGACTCGTAGACTCACTATTTCCCCCACGATCCAGGATTCTTCCTCCATTCTAACAGTGTATCTAGATAGTTACTCTTAATAAATCCCGATTCAATACCATGATTTATCAGGTTTTCATAGTTCCCCAACGTATACAAAGCCACTCCGGCCTTCTCAAAACTCTCTTCAGCAACCGGGAATCCATAGGTAAAAATGGCCACCATTCCCAATACATCAAGGCCTTCACTCCTGAGTGCTTCAACTGCCCGTAAGCTGCTACCACCGGTTGATATTAGGTCTTCGACAACGACAACCGATTTTCCGACGCCTGGATCTCCTTCGATGAGTTTTCCGGTTCCGTGCTCCTTGGCCGACGATCTTACGTAAATAAATGGCAGGTCGAGTTTTTCGGCAACCAGGGCCCCATGTGCAATCGCTCCCGTGGCAACACCTGCAATGATATCAGGTGGATCAAAATGATCTTTTATTAATTGCGACAGGCTTGTCCTGATAAAATTTCTGATTTCAGGATACGAGAGAGTTTTACGGTTATCGCAGTAAATTGGTGATTTCCATCCTGACGCCCAGGTAAATGGTTTTGCAGGATCTATGATAATTGCTTTACTTTGTAATAGTGACCGGGAAAGTTGATCTGAGAATTTCATAATCGCAAATGTATAAAGTTTTTTTTAAGGATCGCATCATATACCTTCACGACGATATTGCCAAGGTATCAGAAATGCAATACGATTATGTCGGCGCATATGGCAGCTTTCAGGATCTGAAGGCTCAGTTGGATACTTTTTTTAGGTCGGCTAATAATAAAAGCCTTTTCATTTTCCATAATGACCTGGATGAGCTGTACAAGAGCTTTCAGTCATATTTTCGATTTATACCTGCCGCCGGAGGATTAGTCAGAAATGAGAAGGGTGACAATCTTGTAATTTTCCGCCGTGGAAAATGGGACCTGCCGAAAGGGAAAGCCGACCAGGGTGAGAAACCGGAAAATACTGCCATCAGGGAAGTGGAAGAGGAATGCATTATCAAGGGGGTAACCATTGTACGGTTTATTACATTAACTTATCATATCTATTATATAAAAGAAGAAATAGTATTGAAAAGAACCGATTGGTTTGAGATGAAGTACACCGGCAAGCAGAATCCCAAACCATATGAAAAAGAGGATATTACGGACTTTAAATGGCTACCGGACGATCAGCTGAGTACAATTGAAGTCAATACTTACCCTTCCGTTATGGAGGTGTTAGGCACCCATCTCAAAAATTAAAATTCATTTCTCGACCTGAGAATACTAAACATAAACCTTTCAAAGCCTTCCGCGGGTGAAGTGGCAGGAGAAGCCATTAACTTACCGTCTTTATCAATCAGGAAATAGGTAGGATACCCTTTTATATCATAATCATCAAGGATCTCCGGATTGTTGGAATAATGCAGGAATGTCCAGCTGTAATTGTTTGATTCTACCAGGTTACGCATGGTCTCAAAACTATCATCAATCAGGATGGTCACAATCTTCAGGTATTGTTCATATCTGCTGTTCATGTCTTTCAATAATTCAAATTCCTTTATGCAGGCATAACTAAATGAATTACAAAATCCGAGGTATACATATTCTCCCTGAAAATCATTAAGGCTGATCAATGTGCTGTCATGGTTATACAATTCAAATGGCGGTGGCTCAAATCCAATGGCTAATTTTGTGATTTCATATTTAATGTCAGAAAGGATTAATTGATGAAATTCAATTTCAGTTTCAGCGTTTATAGAGTCCATTAACATGATGATGGAGCTTTTTGAAAATCGGGCATCGTAAAATGCATCATAAAGGCTTTTAATGATAACCAACTCCTGCATAGTTTCATCTGACAATGATTTGTCTTTCTTTATTAAATCCCGGAGTTTATCGAGGCTGCGTTCACGGTTAACAATGAAATACAGATTTGATTCCGGATTTTCTTTTATATATAATTCGAAATAGTCAGTGAATATCTCATTGAACAATTCCATAAAAGCAGGATTGTATTGAAGAAAAGGACGCCCGCTGAAGTAATCATCAATGATTTCCCTGTTCCCTCTCTGGGCTGCATGATGCTCCAGGAGTCCTGTCCTGTAGTCCAGGTATTCCTTGAAATAGGGTTGATCATATTCGCTGTATGGTTCATTCAGTGCTGCAATTACCTTATCAATCTCTTTACGGTCGGGTTGATAAGCAATAGCATTAATTACATATTTGTAGTAATATGGATAGAACGAATCATTAAAAGTCCGGATTATAAAGTTCAATTCTTGTCCTGCATCAGGCAGCTCCTGGTTTTTACCTGATCCCTTTATTTTTACCACCAGGTGTATGGAGATGTTTTCAAAATAGGGATTCATTGCTTCGGCATCTGTCTTTTTCCTTTTCTCAGGCAGTTTTAATTCGTAATAGTATCCGGGTTCGGCATACAAAAAGCAATTGTATATCCCGAGGTTAGTGAAGATTAACCGGGTTTCATCCAGATCTATTGAGCACTCGAACAGACCCGAATCGTTTACAATGCATGTTCCCAACTGGATCTCCCTGAAGGAGATCATGTTTGAGTAGGAATAGAATATAATTTCTTCGCCTGCGTAGGAAGGGGCATTCCCACTTAATTTTGTAGTTTCTGCAGTTGCCCTGGAACCAAATCCAATCAGCAGTACGGTAAGGAATAAATATTTTAGTTGGAAGGAAGAGTTCTTCATATTACAAATACTTTTTTAGGTCAATTTTCCCAGGTAAAAACTTTTTTGCATCTCCGCCATGTCGTATGATGTCCCTCACAATGGTGGAGTTGATAGGAGTATGTTCAGGAATGGTCAGGAGAAATACTGATTCAACTTCGGGATACATCGATTTATTCAACTGGGCAATGGCTCTTTCATATTCAAAATCGGCTGAGGTTCTCAGCCCGCGCAACAGGTAAGTGGCACCTATTTTTTTACAATAATCGACCGTTAAACCCTCATATTCGTCCACACTGATCTTTTCTTCATCCGCAAACACATCCCGGATCATTTGCTTTCTTTTCTCCAGCTTAAAATAGTTTTGTTTCAGGGTATTCGATCCAATGGCAATTACAATAGCGTCGAACAAAGGCATCGCCCGCCTGACAATCGATTCATGCCCAACTGTAATGGGATCGAATGAACCAGCGAATACTGCAGTTTTTGACATTTTACACAGTTAATTGGTTAGGGAAAATCTATCCTTATCACAAAGGTAACTTTTAATAGTCTTCAAGTCTGCCAGTCTGCAAGTATTTCTTTCTTGACTTGGCGACTTGAGGCAGACTTGCGAAGACTAACTTATTTCTTTCACACCCAATTCCCACACCTTCGATTCACGATTCACGACTCACGAAATCTCCTTCTCCGCTCTGGAGCTGACAAACAGAACATTTCCTATATTCTCATATCCTGTAAAGATATTTATTCCTTCGGCTTTGATCAACTCATTTCTGAATCCGATGATGGTTAAGTCCGCATCGATCGACCGGGTTGAAATGATCTCTTTCGGACTGATATCTCTGTCGACAGGGATCAGCGAAACATTGCTTCTCGAGATAGGAAGCCGGCCGGAAACGATCAGGGATATGAATTCATCCTGCTTCTTATCCAGTTCATTGGCCGGAAACATTGCAAATATTTTTATCTGTCCCTTTTTCCATTCGGGATGACCAAGGATGATATATGCCAGCAGGATCATCATGTTGCCATTCTCATAATCGAGCGATGAGATCCAGATATGTATATCTTTTTTATATCCAAATCCTTTATAAGAGGTATTAAGTACACAAATATCAAAATCTGTTGTTACCAGGAGCCGGTAGTTTTTCAGGGATTCCGAAAGGGATTCGGGATTTGATCTTGAGAATTCAAACAGGATCATATTGTTTCCCTTGCCGGAAATACCGCTTAGCTGGATTACCTGGGCAATGGCAGAAGTATATGACGGACTGATGATGGTGTCGAGATATACCCTGTTCTTACTCCCCGCTGCCAGGTTGATCAATTTACTAAGGACTTCCTTCGATTGATTATTGGTTTCCTGGGACAAGTAACCTTCAATAAAGTGAATGTAAGTCCCGAAACCGTATCTATATGATAACCAGCGGAGTAAATCGAATGCTGACCGACGGATAAATGTGTCTTTTGAAATGCAAATGGCAAACGGGCGCCAGTATTTTTCGGGATCTTCCTTATCTGCCCGCTGTGCAAAGATCTGTAGTTGCCTTGACAGCTGAAAGACTACGCCGCGGAAAAGCTTACCAAGTCCTTTTTTCTCCTTGCTTTGATAAGTCACCATATAATATATTGCAGCCATGATTATAAGGGAAAAACTTGCATACAGGCTGTTCATCCTGAACATTACCCAGAGGGAGATTACTGCCCCGATCAGTGACAAATACCATCGCGACCGGAAGGTAGGCCGGTAGGAAGGATCGGCAGCAAAATGTTCGAGAAGAGAGATAGAACAAATAGCCCCGTAGGTAACAATGAAAAACATGGATATCGTTTTGGCTACAAAATCGAGTTCCCCGATGGCAACAAAAACAAAGGCAATAATAATGGAGAATAGTGAGGCATTAAAGGGTTCATTGGAACCAGGCTGGCCTTTTGCAATCAGTCTGTTGATCCTCTTATTTGGCAGGATGTTATCTACCCCAATGGCTTGCAGGGTACGTGGAGCGATCATAATGGACCCCAGGGCCGAAGATATTGCAGCAGCAGCCAGGCCAATGGGAATAATTGGCCCCCATACAGCAATTTTCCGCATAATGAGCTGATCATTGGCCAATTCTGCCGGGGTGGCTGAGACAGATAATTTGTAGACTACAAGAATATAGACGATCATGCCGACAATGGTTGCACAGATAATGCCATTGGGAATAGATCTGGATGGATCCTTCAGGTCGCCCGATAAGCCCAGGCCTGCAGCTATTCCTGTAAAAGCGGGGAATATGATAGTAAATACATAGAAAAATGAGTCGGGATTCGGAATGGCATTGTTCAGGATCAGTCCGTCTGCTCCACCGGTTGGTTTTCCAAATAAAAATAATAGGATGGAGGCAAGTAGCAGGAACACCACAATATATAGTACTTTCATTCCGATTTTCACTCCTCTGGTAAGGATCAGTATAGAAAGAATGGCCATGGAGGGAATGCTGATAAGCCTGTTGTCGCTGATGATAATGTTATAATTTTCGCCAAGGTATTGGGTCACCGGTTCAAATGCTTCACCGAAAGCGATCACATAGAAGGCAATGCTTATGGCTTGCGAAAAATAGAGTGTGAGGCCAATGGCAGCCCCGATATTCATTCCGAACGATCTTGAAATGATGTAATAGGCACCACCCCCCAGCACTTTCTGGTTGGTGGCTATCTCTGCAACGGCAAGGGCTGTTGGAATGGTTATCAGGTGTCCCAGGACAATGATCCCGATGGCTCCGATGAATCCTGTATGTCCGACTGCATATCCAAGTCGCAGGAAAAGTATGGCCCCCAGGATAGTGGACAGGGTGGTCAGGAAAACCGGCAGGGTACCAAAATTTGCTTTTCCGTTTACCAATGATTTGGCCATGACTTGCGATCAGTTTATGTCATATAAAAGTAACGAAAAAAAATTTCCGGTAATGAAAACAACAAAGGGCATGAAGTATTATACTACTCCATGCCCTCTGCTTTCCGATCACTGATCACTGATCACCGATCACCGTCCAGGTTATTCTTGAATAACCTGGACTCCCCCAAATATCACATCCAGCTTTATCCTCAGGTGAGCCGAATCAGGGTGGTAACTATCTGTTACATAGGTGGCAGAACCGAATACGGCTGTGCTCCCGTCTGGTAATTCAGCACCGGAAAAAACAGCATCAGCAGAAATCTCTACCGGCATATCCTTTGATATTTTGATTTCCGATCCGGCAAAAATAGTTCCTATTTTTACATTTTTAGATCCCTGTGACAGATCAACATTCGTGAAATCAAACACTCCTTTGCCAAACAGCACATTGTATTCCGGCTGATCGAACGGGGCATGATAATATCGCTCCGAAAACAACACATCATTGGGACCGGATCTGATCTTGAACTTCCCGAAGCTTCCAAATAAAATCCATATACCCAGGAAAACAAAAAATGCGGCAACCAGGACTTTAAATACAGGAAAATCGATATTGAATATCACCTTGATCACCAGGACGATACCTAAAAGAATTAGCAATGATCCCCAAAAAACTGCAGCACCCATTTTCATATTTTTTAAATTGTTAAGTAATTCAATTCAAATCTGATGCTAAAGTATTCCATAAAGTAATGTAAAGAAACGAACAATCGGTAAAATGCCTGATTCTATCGGTGAAATTTAAGAGTTACATGGTTGATTTGTTGATCTGTTAATTTGTAGAGAGAGATTGAATATAGAAATATTCGATAAAATGGAGAAATCAGCATTAATAAAAAACAATGTTTTCATGAATCAATTCAAATTGGACGATCTTGAAGTCTACTTAATAGCAATGGAGCTTGGAGATATTGTATGGGACATAACAGTGCAATGGGATAGTTTTTCCAAATTTACATTAGGTAAACAGGTAGTTAAATCAGCAGATTCGATTGCCAATAATATTTCTGAAGGGTATGGAAGATTTAGCAATAAGGAAAACATTCACTTTTGCTATATCGCCCGGGGTTCCTTGTTTGAAACTGCAACTGCCCTGAAGAAAGCAACAGGAAGAGGATTGATCGATCCTGAGAAGTCAATTATTCTTGAATCAATTATCAATAAATTATTCCCAAAACTAAATTCCTATATCAATCACCTGAAAAAAATCACCAACCAACAATTAAACCAACCAACAATTAAACCAATAAACCAATAAACAGATAAACAATTAAACAGACAAACCAACAAACCTGCTGTTTTTTTTACTCATTTCCATTCCACTCATCTTTTTCGTAATTTTATTCTTCACCCTAAATTGAGTATTGTAATGTCGAGGTGGTTTGGTTATGCCATTGGTACGGTATCGGTATCATACGGACAAACCTTTTATTACAGGTTCCTTACTGTTTCGGCCTCAGGCGAATACAGTGTTGAGGTGCTGGGCGGGAATAATTGTTACTCCTTTGATACCGTCCAGGTAAGCGTTTACAGTGATGTGGATATCGATCTGGGAGATACACTGTCGCTTTGTCCCGACAGCAGCCTTGTGTTGCACCCCGGCAGCGGATTTGATGAGGTCGTAGTAAAAAAATTGGTGCCGTACACCAATCTGTCCTTCACCGATACTGAACCTCCGGATGGTGTGGTATATTACCGCGTAGGGGCGACCAAGCTGGAGCCATGTTATCCATCTGTAAAAAAGACAGTTGCAGAGGAATACGAGATGGCCATGTCCAATATGGATGACAATGAAGGAATCGGACAGGATGGTATCGAAATCCTTCAGTCATTGCTGATATATCCGAATCCGGCCACGGATTATTGTACCGTTCAATTTCCCAATCCTGAACGATGCAACCATACCATGCACTTAATGAGTCTTGATGGTAAGGTAGTCAGGATTATAGATCATATTAAAACGGAGAAGATCAGCCTTGAATTAAATGATCTGCTACCGGGATATTACTGGATCAGGATCATGGGAACGGAAACATTTCAGGGAGAGTTAGTTATATTATAATTGGTTTGATTCATATCCGCCAGCGGCGGATATGAATCAAAAAAAACCCTGTAACATATCTGGCTCCTTTTCGTAAAAAAGTCAAACTTAAATAACCAGCTATGAAAAAACTTCTACCTCTTACCTTTTTAATATTCCTGTTTTCCTCCTCATTTTCGCAATGGTGTTCAAACACCATTAAGATTGGAGGGATAGATGCGCAAACTGCTTTCAACAATGTATCAGTGTTAGAGATTGACGCTTCTGGTGCAGCCTGGTTTAATCTTGATAATCAATATGGCGGACGGGGATTTGGAATGGTATCGGATTCTGATACGCTGATGTTCTATACCGGCACAGACCTGGTAACCCATCTGCATCCAACAGTGAATGCCATCGCATTTGATAATAATGACAGTGTCTGGGTGGGGACAAACAATGGATTGGCCCAGTTCGACGGAATATCTACTACGGGCTGGAAAATTTATAAGACGGATAGTTCAGATATTCCGGCTAACAATGTTACCGCTATACAGGTAGATGAAAGTAATGTTAAATGGATTGGTACCAGTAATGGGAAACTGGCCAGTTTTAACAATGGAGTCTGGACTACAGTGAAATCATTTGATCTCGCGATAAACGATATTGCAATTGATAACCAGGGTGGCGTATGGGTTGCTAAAAATGGCACACCCGGATTAGCAAGGTTTTATGATAGTACCTGGACTGACTTCAATGATTTTTCCAATATTAAATTCATTACTGCGGATAATCTGAACCGGATCTTTGTTTCTGCTGAAGACAGCCTGGTAGTGATGTTCAATGAGATTATAATAAATGTGATCAAGGGCAGGAGCGACTGGAACCTGGAGTTAGATGATATTGCCGTTGGACCTGGTGGAGGTGTTTGGGTATCATCAAACCAGGGACTGTTGTTAAAGTCCGCCAATCGATTTTACAGGTTTAATGAAACCAACAGCCCGGTTCCTGATGGTATGAGGCCCGTTCCCCTTGAATTTGATGCCGACGGAAACCTATGGTATTCTTATCAATATTCACAGGATGGGACGCCATACCCGGGTATTGGTTATGTATTCAAGTCCGCTGAGGACGCAGATCCTATTTCCGTAACTAATGTCAACACTGTAGATGGCACGGTTGTTCAGCCTGAAAGCAATTTCCCGGTAGCAGCATTTTGCTTTGGTGACAGTGTGGTCATGAATGCAACAGAAACGGCAGATTCATATGTTTGGGGCGAGGATGGTAACGCGACAGACAGGTCATTTGTGGTATATGATTCCGATACCGTCCCTCTGGCATACGAAGCACCGGATAAATGTTATTATTATGATACGGTACGGGTTATTGCACAGAAGGTTTTCAAGGATGAAGAGATCTGTGTTGTTACAGTAAGCCTTGATACACATAACCTGGTTGTATTTCAAAAGACTCCGGACGTGGGTACAGAGTTTTACTATCTCTACCGGGAAGTTCAAACCGATGTGTTTGATTACGTCACACAGTTACCAGCGACCAGGCTGAGTGTTTTCGTGGATGAAACTTCAGATCCCCGGGTAAAATCCTATAAGTACAAAATTACCAGTGTGGATACCTGCGGTAACGAATCAGAAGTGGCTGAAACCTTTTTCCATAAAACGATGCACCTGCTTTTTGACCAGGATAATGGAAACCTGGTATGGCAGAATTATGAAGGGCGATATGTTTCGAATTATACGATATTCAAAGGCAACACGTCTACCGATTTAGTTGAGGTAGACCGGGTCCCGTGGGATAATACGACCATGACCTGGAAAGATGTGAATGTAACCGGACTGCATTATTACAAGGTCGGTGTGGAACTTGATTCATCTTGTATCCCCACCGGAACTGCCGGAAAAAAAGCCGACTCCGGTCCATACAGCCACGCCATGTCGAATGTCGAAGACAACCGGTTGCAGGTTGGAATACTGGACAAACTTAGCCCAATTCAGGTCAATGCCTGGCCCAATCCTTTCTCTGAGTATACAACAATCCAATTCGAAAACCCGGACAACAGCCGCTACGAACTGATCGTAATGGACATCAGTGGCAAAGTAGTAAAGAAACTCAGTGGAATCACAGACAGCAAGATAACCTTCGAACGGCATGAACTGCCTTCAGGATTCTACACATTCGACCTGAGAGGTGAGAACAGGTATGTGGGGAGATTTATAATACAGTAATTTGGTATGCTGCCTGCCTCTGTGGCAGGCAGCATATATATATATCAACTATTCAAACTTCATCGGATCTTTAACTCTCTCCTTTAACAGCGCAAAGTCAAATACCTCCATGATGTTGTATACATAATGGAAATTCACTCCCTTGAGGTAAATCTCATTGATCTCCTCAATATCCTTCAGGTTTTCCCTCGATAAAAGAATGTCAGAAATATTGGCCCGCTTGGCAGCCAGTATCTTTTCCTTGATCCCGCCAACCGGCAACACTTTCCCGGTTAATGTGATCTCTCCCGTCATCGCCACACCCATTCTTACCTTCCTCTGTGTAAAGGCCGATGCGATGGAAGTGGCCATCGTGATCCCTGCCGAAGGACCATCCTTGGGAATAGCCCCTTCCGGCACATGTACGTGTACATTCCAGTTTAAGAATATATCGGGATTAAGGGCCAGGGTATTAGAATGACTCTTGATGTATTCCAATGCAATGAATGCAGATTCTTTCATCACCTCCCCGAGGTTTCCTGTCAGTGTGAGGTTGCCTTTGCCTTTACTCAGACTGGTCTCTACATTCAGGATCTCACCACCGAAGGCAGTCCAGGCAAGTCCTGTCACCACCCCTGCAATCTCATTACCGGCATACTTATCCCTGAGGTACCTTGGAGGACCCAGTATTTCACGAGAATCCTCAACACTAAGGCTTTTATCAGGATTTTCATCCATGGCAATCTTTTTGGCCATGTTGCGGACGATCTTGGCTATGGTCTTGTCCATCTGCCGTACCCCTGATTCACGCGTATAATGCTCAATGATCGTCTCAAGTGTTTTCTTCGGGAAGAATACCTGTGCCCTGGTGAGCCCATGGGCCTCAAGCTGCTTGGGTATCAGGTGTCGCCTGGCGATCTCGATCTTCTCTTCAACAATATATCCTGAAATATCAATCACCTCCATCCGGTCCAGCAGGGCAGGATGAATGGTAGATGTGATATTGGCCGTGGCAATGAACATCACACTGGAGAGGTCGTACTCAAGCTCCAGGTAGTTATCGTAAAACGTACTGTTTTGCTCGGGATCAAGAACCTCGAGAAGAGCCGATGCCGGATCACCATGAAAATCCCGGCCTACCTTATCAATCTCATCAAGTACAAAAACAGGATTCGATGATTTGGCCTTTTTCAGGTTTTGTACGATCCTTCCCGGCATAGCACCAATATATGTCTTCCTGTGACCGCGGATCTCGGCTTCATCATGTAATCCGCCGAGCGACATCCTTATATACTTCCTCTTAAGCGCACGGGCAATCGACTTGCCCAATGATGTTTTTCCTACTCCCGGAGGTCCAACCAGGCACAGAATAGGTGATTTCATGTCGCCTTTCAGCTTAAGTACGGCAAGGTGTTCCATTATCCTGTCCTTCACCTTTTCCAATCCAAAGTGGTCGTTGTCGAGGATTTGCTGTGCCCGTTTCAGGTTGAAATTGTCTTTGGTAAACTCTCCAAAGGGCAGTTCAAGCAATGTTTGCAGGTAATTGGCCTGCACAGAATATTCCCCTGTGGCAGGATTCAGCCTTTGCATTTTGGTGAGTTCTTTCTCAAAGGTTTCACCCACCTCCTTACTCCATTTTTTCTTCCTGGCTTTGTCACGTAACTCTACGATCTCTTTTTCAGTGGGACTCCCACCCAGCTCGTCCTGGATGGTCTTCATCTGCTGGTGCAACAGAAACTCTCTCTGCTGCTGGTCAAGATCGTGTTTCACCTTTGACTGGATATCATTTTTAAGCTCCAGCATCTGAACCTCTTTGGCCAGGTACTCGACCAGCATGATGCCCCTCTTCTTCAGGTTGTTCTCTTCGAGCAGTTTCTGTTTTTCCTTGATCTCAACATCACTGTTTGAGCAAATAAAATTGATCAGGAAGGAGGAACTCTCGATATTTTTTACCGCGAATGAAGCCTCGGGCGGAATATTTGATGATAACTTAATGATCCTTAAAGAAAGGTCTTTGAGGGTCCCTACTATGGCTTCAAATTCCTTATCCCTTTTTGTTGGTTTTTGGTCATTGAGTGGTTTTACCCTGGCCACATAATATGGATTCTCCGATACCAAGGAATCAATCTCGAACCTTTTTTTGCCCTGAATAATAATCGAAGTCGATTCATCAGGCATCTCAAGTATACGAATGATCTGTGCCATGGTACCGACCCTGTATAGTTCATCGAATTTAGGATCCTGAACATTTGGATCTTTCTGTGCGACCGTGCCGATGATTTTACTTTTCTTGTATATCTCCCTGATCAGGGCAATTGATTTTTCCCGGCCGACAGTGATAGGGATCAATACTCCGGGAAACAATACTGTATTGCGTAAAGGCAGGATTGGCAGCAAATCAGGAACATTGCTTTTATCTAATGCGAATTCATCCTCATCAGCTATCAAAGGAATAAAATCGGTTTCATCGTTCGAACCGGCCAGAAAAATTTTGCTATCTATATCGTCTGTTTTCTTTCCCATATCTTCTTTCCCTTTTTCTTATCAACGCGACAAGTTGTCAGTATATCTTAAAATTATAGTGTAATACACAATATGGCAATACTTATGCCAAAAAAATGCAGTTACCTCGTCCCGAAAAGGTATTATATTAAAAGTTCCTGTATTTGGCAGTCATATCAAAAACAGTTTCCAGGATGGCTTTCTCTGTGTCATCAAAGTTGACCTCCCTGCGGGCCATCACATCTTCGGCAACAGCAAAGGCTTTGTCGGTCTTATAGGTGCTAAATCCTTGCGGGCCACCCCATGAGAAGGAGGGGATAAATGTTCTTGGAAAGCCCGTTCCGAAAATATTTGCAGAAACACCAACCACTGTGCCCGTATTAAACATTGTATTGATCCCGCATTTCGAATGATCACCCATGATCAGGCCGCAAAAGGTGAGTCCTGTTTTGATGAAGCTTTCCTGCCGGTAATTCCAGATCCTGACCTCGGCATAGTTGTTTTTCAGGTTGGAGTTGTTGGTATCGGCACCAATGTTGCACCATTCCCCCAAAACAGAATTTCCAAGGAATCCGTCGTGTCCCTTGTTTGAATAGCCCTGGATGACAGAATTGTTAATCTCCCCGCCTGCCTTGCAGTGCGGACCAATGGTTGTGGGCCCGTAAATTTTTGCGTTCAGTTTAATAGTGGAATGATCTCCGAGTGAAAAAGGCCCGCGAATCACCGTGCCTTCCATGATCTCACTGTCTTTCCCCAGGTAAATCGGGCCGGATTTGGCGTTGAGGGTAATTCCTTCGGCCTGAAATCCGGGTTCGCAAAATATATTCCCGGGATGTATGAGGATGTTTGTGTCGCTGAGCTTTGCCGATTCTTTTCCTTTGGTGAGAAGAGCAAAGTCATCGGTAATGGCCTGTCCGTTGGTACTGAAGATATTCCAGGGATAAGCAATTTTCAGATATTCATTTTCATAGGGGACCTTCAGGTAGTTTTCGAAGCGAGCTGGTAAGGCAAGATCCCGAATATCAGTCGCCCTCGCACCTAGTATCAGGATTTTATTTCCCAGGGCCTGTCCTGGTTCTAATTTCAACAGTGCCTCCAGAAGTGAAGGATCAGGTAAAACAGAGCCGTTTATCAATAAATTATCATCACCGGATTGGACAGGAAATTTAGTTCTCAGGTAATCCTGTGTAAGGTAAGAGCATTTCTCATTCAGGTATTTATCCCATTTTTCTTTTATGGTTAAAATACCCACTCTGAGTTCACAGGCAGGACGTGTAAAAGTAAGCGGTAAAAGATTATGCCAGGAATAATCATCAAACAGGATGTATTGCATCGAATGGGAGGAATTGATTATTCCAAAATTATGAAAAAAAGCTGTTATTTTTCTTCCTGCTTTTTCTTTTTATCCAGATGATCCTTGTAGCGGTTCATGAATTTATCCACTCTGCCTGCGGTGTCAACAAGCTTCATCTTACCGGTGTAAAAAGGATGTGAGGTATTTGAAATTTCCAGCTTGATCAGCGGGTAATCCTTACCATCTTCCATCTTAATGGTTTCCCTGGATGAAGCAGTTGAACGGGTCATAAAAGTATAGCCATTGGACATATCCTTGAAAACGACCATCCTGTAATTTTCGGGGTGTATTCCCTTTTTCACGGGTTTAATTTTTTATAATTTTTTGTTCAATTCAATTGGGTCTGCAAAAGTAAGCATTGTTTCGTAAAATCAAAAATTCTTCAGGTAATTATATGGTTTACGGATGGCCCCGCTGTCGGGATGCACTTCTGTCTGGAATTTATACGCCTTAAACTTTTCCTTATCCTCCAGAATATCAGGCATATATCTTTCGAAAGGAGCATCCCTGTCGAACAGGTATCTTAAGGTATGGTGCTTTTTGGATAATTTTCCTCCTACTGCTTCATACACGGCCCTCATTTTAGGATTATAATCACCCACCCAGGATAGTTCTATTTCAGTGATCCATGGTTTTTTTCTGAATACAGGCTCAAGGCTTTTAAAAATCCCTGATTCCAATCCGGCTCCCTGGTATTTGGGGACAACTCCGGCCATAACTGCGCGAACCCTTTTTATGCTATTGGTCTTCTTATAGTAAAGAAACCGGAGCCGGTTAAGAATGTGCATCTTGCCGTTTAAGTGCTTCAGGATCATGTTTATATCGGGCAGAATAATATAAAGGGCCACCGGTTCGTCATTGTGGTAGACAAACCAGACAAATTCCTCATCGATGACCGGCCGGGCTTTTAAGAAGCTTTTTCTTACCACTTCTGCTTCTAATGGTGTGAAATTCTCTTTCATATCCGACCAGGCACTGTTATAAATGGTTACCAGGTCATTGATAAACCGGTCCACTTCATTGAATTTAAAATGTTCGAACCTGAATCCCGGTTTCCCCATTACCCATTCGGCAATTTTCCAGAACCTTTCCGGGAAGGGCACGGTGATATCTATGTGGTAGCTGTATTGTTCATAGAAGGTCTGAAAGCCATAATTGTTAAAAAGTTCTTTATAGCAGGGGAAATTATAGGGCATGCCATAACCAGGATTTATGAACCCGTTTACCAGTAATCCCCAGTGATTATCATTTTCCCCAAAGTTAATGGGGCCATCCATTGCCTCCATTCCCTTGCTTTCGAGCCAATTTTTTGCGGTATCGAAAAGCAGGTTTGCCGCTCCCTGGTCATTGATGCATTCAAAAAATCCAACTCCTCCTGTAGGTTGTTTATGCGAGGCAGCATAATCCTGGTAGAAAAAGGCCGCGATTCGTCCGATTGGTTTGTTACTCTCACTTAACAAAATCCAACGGATGGCCTCTCCCTGTTTGAAAAAACGGTTTTGCCGGGGATCGAATACACCATCGATCTCATTGTCCGGAGGACAAACCCAGTATGGATCATTTTTGTATAGAAATTTCGGGAGTTTCAGGAAAAGATGACGGGTTTTCCGGTCGGCAACTTCAATGATTTCCATTATAAAAGTTTATAGTTCAAACCAGTCATTAACCTCAAAAGAAGGATGGTCAGCAAGGTCTTTATGGAAGAATTCGTTTTTGTTTTTCACGTAAATATAGTCTTCTCTCCAGTCAGATATATTCTGGATTATTGCCCCGAGTGATTCAGCAAAATAGGTTATTTCAGAATCCAGCATGGTTGGATGTAACGACCAGCGTACCCAGCCCGGTTTCTCCGACAGGTCACCATGGTTGATCTTCTCTGTAATTTCCTTCGACCGGTCATAGGATACCTCCAGCAAATAATGGCCGTATGTTCCTGCACAGGCGCAGCCACCGCGAACCTGGATCCCGAACCGGTCGCTAAGTATCTTTACCAGCAGATTAAAGTGGATCTCCTCATGATAAAATGATATGATACCCAGTCTCTCTTCCACATTATCTCCAAGAATGTTGATCCCGGGTATTTTTTTCAGTTCCTCAAAGGCCATTTTTACAAGTTCTTCTTCTCTTTTAACAATATTGTCGATTCCCATCTGTTCTTTCAGTTTGAATGTCAGGGCTGCCTTGAAGGCCTGAAGGAATCCGGGCGTACCCCCATCTTCGCGCGACTCAATATTATCGACGTATTTATAGCTACCCCATGGATTGGTCCAGTCAACCGTTCCACCTCCCGGATTATCAGGCACATCGGAATGGTACATACTGGAATCAAAGATCAGTACACCTGAAGAGCCCGGTCCGCCCAGGAATTTGTGAGGGGAAAAGAAGATGGCATCCAGTTTTTTCAACGGATCATCCGGGTGCATGTTTATTTCTTCATAAGGAGCTGAGGCGGCAAAATCGATGAAGCACAGGCCGCCATTTTCATGCATTATTTTTGCAAGCTCATGGAAGGGTGTACGTATGCCTGTAACATTGGAACAGGCAGTAAAGGATCCTACTTTAAAATCTCTGTTCTTATATTGCTCCAGGTTTTCTCTTAATGACTCAGGATTGACCAGAAGGTTTTCATCTGGTTCGAGCACCACCACTTCGGCATTCGTTTCGTACCAGGAGGTCTGGTTGGAATGATGCTCCATGTGAGTGATAAAAACAACCGGTTTATCTGATTTTTCGAGACAATCCTTGTTCGCTAACTTCCCACAGCCTTTCAGGCCAAGGATCCTTTGTAACTTATTTACCACAGTAGTCATTCCCGATCCCGCCGTAATAATCACATCATTTGGTCCGGCATTGACATATTTTTTGATCAATTCATGTGCATGATGATAGCTCTGCGTCATGCGTGTGCCGGTTTCGCTGGCTTCGGTATGTGTATTCGCAACAAATGGGCCGAATTTTTCACACAACAATCTTTCAATCGGTCCATATAACCTGCCGCTCGCAATCCAATCTCCATAATGGATCTTTTGAATCCCGCAGGGCGTCTCATATTCCGCATCTATGCCGATGATATTCTTCCTGAATTGCTGAAAATATTTTTCAAGATCCGACATATTTCGATAATTATATATGCAAAACCAAACACACCCCATACTCACATCCCGCATTCACTCGTCACTTCCTCATTTCCTTCTCGCTGCAATCATAATCAGGAGCCGCAATATTTCAATATATAACCAGATAAAAGTGACCATCAACCCAAAAGCAGCATACCACTCCATAAACTTGGGAGCTCCCGTCTCTGCACCTGATTCAATAAAATCAAAGTCTAGAACCAGGTTCAGGGCCGCTATGACGACGACAAAAAGGCTGAATCCAATACTGAACCATGACCCGTTATGCAAATAATACATGTTAAATCCAAAAAGGTTCAATATGAATGTGATCAGGTAGACCAGGAAGATCCCTCCTGTGGCTGCTGCCACTCCCAACCTGAAATTCTGGGTGGGTTTGATCAGTTTAGTTTTGTATGCAATCAGAAGAGCAAACAGTACCCCAAACGTCAAAGTCACGGCCTGGATGACGATGCCCGGGAACCTTATCTCTGCTATGGCAGAAATGCCTCCCAGCAACAATCCTTCAAGTACAGAATATATGGGAGCAGTGTAAGGCGCCAGTTTTTTTCTGAAAATGGTTATCAATGCAACAATAAACCCACCAATGCCGCCGATCATAGGATACATCCAGATACTGCCGATAACGGCTTCGGGATCGCCTTGCAATGCCTGGAAAAACAACCGCCAGGTATAGATGGCTCCGGCGAGCACGAGAAACATCATGATAATGATCTTGCCGACCGTCCCCTGGAGGGTCATGGTTTCCGCCCCGGTAGTCAGCGAATATCCCTGGAATGTTTTTTTATTCAAAGCCGGATTTGCAGTTCTTGTCAATGCCATGCCTGTTCCCTTTAATATTTCGGAGCAAATTTAAGTTTCTTTTATGTAACTCGGAAATATGTTGCAGGTTGCAGGTTACATATTGCAAGTTTTCAACGATTTAAAATTAACCTGCAACCTGGAACCTTCAACTTGCAACAATTATGTTAATTTTAGCAGATAAATCCTGCACCTATCCGACTCAGCCAGTGAAATTACCTGATATATTCAGAAGAGAGTTCTTCAAAAATGTGGCTACCCTGGTCTCCGGAACTACCTTTGTACAGGTTATTGCCATCATGATCTACCCGGTACTCTCGAGGATCTATACTCCCGAAGACTTCGGTCTTTTTGGGCTGTATATGAGCATCGTCAGTATTTCTGCCATCGTCGCCACAGGTAAATATGAGATGGCGGTTATGCTCCCGAAGAAGGATAACGATGCTTTTAATCTATTGGGTTTACTCGCTCTTCTTGCAATAGCCATCAGTCTTCTGATCCTGCTGGTTATTGTTTTCTTTAACGTCCCGTTGAGCATCATGCTTGGAAATGAACAGATTGCTCCCTGGCTCTGGTTTATTCCACTCTCAACACTACTGGTGGCTCTTTTCCAGGGTTTGAAGTTCTATTCCAACAGGCACAAGAAGTACAAGCTGATAACGGTGGCTAATATGGGTCAAAGCCTGACCAATTCAGCTGGTAAGGTATCTATTGGACCATTCGTACCAGGTCCCTCCGGCATGATAGCAGGTACAATTCTGGGCCAGCTGGGAGGCTTTTTAGTCTTTGTTGTAATGGTATATAAGAATATAAAGGGTATAAGATCCGGTATGTCATGGACCCGGATGAAACAATTAGCGCGTGAGTATAGCCTTTTCCCTAAATACAATATGCTGCAGGGAGTCATGAATAATTTTTCTTCGGCTATCCCGGTGTTTGTGTTTAATTCATATTTCACTGCATCCATCGCAGGCTTCTATACTATCGGTTATTCCCTGTTATACAGACCGTTAAGTCTTGTTACAATTGCGTTTTACCAGGTCCTTTCACAGCGGATCATTGAAATGAACAACAGGGAGGAACGAATTTACCCTGATATCAGGAAATTTTTATTCAGACTGCTTCAGCTGGTGGTTATCCCATTTATCCTGGTGGCCATTTTTGCCCCGGTTATTTTTCGGGTTGTATTGGGACCGGAATGGGAGGAGGCCGGAAGATATACCCAGATCATTGTTCCCTGGCTATTTGTAACAAGCCTGACGATGCCTCTGTCCTTTATCCCGGATATGTTCAGGCGACAAAGGAAAGCCATGATACTGGACGCAGTTAAATTTGCACTAAGGATCACAGCGATGATTATTGGGGTAATTCACCAGGATGTGTACCTAGGTTTGCTGCTGTTTAGCTTATCGAGCACTTTTATGATCATGTACAGTTTACTCTGGTATATCTCGATGGTCAGGAAGAAAGACAAAACCCGAATTTAGATGAGTCAATCAAAAAGGCTTTTAGTTATCCCAAGCTGGTATCCGCCCGACGGAGGGTACTTTTTCAAGGAGCATAGTGAAGCCCTGAAAAAAGCAGGACTGGAGGTGGATGTATTGGTGAACCGGTTAGTGGGCGTGCGGAAGCTGAGAAGACTCACTCAGGGAGGTTGGTCAAGATATAAGGTACAGGATGAATCGGGACTCCGGGTAATCCGGTCGGTCTGCCTTAAAATTCCAGGCAACGAGAACCTCAACATAAAAAGATGGTCAAGGCAAACCTTAAATTTATTCTACAGGTATATCCGTGAATTTGGAAAACCAGACATAATCCTGGCTCACAGTGCCACCTGGGCCGGTTATGCGGCTGCACTGATCAATAAAAAGCATGGTGTCCCTTATATCGTAACCGAACATCGCAGCTTTTTTGTCTGGACCACACAGGCTTCCAGAGACATGATCAAGCCATTTTATATTCCATATTTCAGTGAAGCCTATAGCAGGTGTAACAAGCTGATCCTGGTTTCTTCCAGCATGAAGACCGGGATCCTGGAATTTTTCCCGGAGCTCAGGGATAAAATATCTGTTATTCCGAATATGGTAAATACCGGGTATTTTAATTTACCGGCAAACAAGCGGAAAACTGATCCGTTTGTGTTTATTTTCGCTGGAAGATTAGCGCATGTCAAGGGCTTGGATATATTGATTAAGGCGTTCAGCGAATTAATCTCTTCGGCAGGCGATAAACTCGTCCTGAAAATACTTGGAAAAGGTGAAGACAGGAATAAACTTGAAGAGTTGATCCAATATTTTGGATTGAACGATACTGTACAATTACTCGGCAGGGTGAGCCGCGAACAGGTGCTGACGGAATTGCAGCAAGCTAACTGTTTTGTGCTGCCAAGCCGGTATGAAGCTTTTGGGGTGGTGTTGATTGAAGCCATGGCAACGGGAATGCCAGTTATTGCCACTCGTTCAGGTGGACCTGAAGGTATAGTTAAGGAACATGTGGGATACCTGGTGCAGCCTGATCAGACAACAGAACTTAAGGAGGCCATGGCTAAAATGATCGGCAGCTATGATCAATTCAATCCG
>JADHVS010000110.1 GCA_016783865.1 Bacteroidales bacterium | reverse complement strand
TAACCGAATTAATCATGTCCTGTTACATGGTGGCTCAGAGGGGATTAATCCTGATGAAATTACCATTCCTGAGATGTTAAAAGAGAAAGGATATGTAACAAAAATGGTGGGCAAATGGCACCTTGGTGACCAGCCGGAATTTTTGCCCCTTCAGCATGGTTTCGACAGTTTTTTTGGTTTACCCTACAGCCATGATATTCATCCGGAGCACGAACGGAATGATTTATTCAATTTCCCACCTTTGCCTTTGATCAGGGATAATGATGTGATAGAATCAAATCCGGACAGGAAATTATTATCAGAAAGATTTACAAAAGAGGCAGTTGAATTTATTTCCAATAATAAAGACCAACCCTTTTTTCTCTATTATGCTCATATTCAGGCTCATTGGCCGTTGATGCCACCCGATGAATTTCTTAAAAAGTCAGAGAATGATCCATATCGTGCTTGTATTGAGTATATTGATTATAGCACAGGAGAAATACTGGATGCACTAAAGGAGGCAGAAATAGAAGACAATACCCTTATCATATGTACCTCTGACAATGGAACACCTCCCCGTCCCTTTGGGGGGTACAATACACCATTGCGGGGATATAAAAGGCAGATGTGGGAAGGAGGAGTAAGGGTCCCGTGTATTATGAGATGGCCTGCCAAAATCCCTGAAGGTTTGGTTTGTAGTGAGCTGGCCACTCAAATGGATATTTTCCCAGCACTCGCAAACATCACAAGGTGGGTACCGCCGCCTGGGCGGATAATTGATGGAAAGAATATAACAAACTTGATGTTTGGTGAGGAGCATGCAAAATCCCGGTATGAGGCTTTTTATTATTATTTTATGAATGATCTGTCAGCAGTACGAAGCGGTCCATGGAAACTGGTTATACATGAACCATTCAATACAGATTTCATAGGACCTCAGTTGTACAACCTTAATGAGGATATAGGTGAAACGAATGACATCGCAGACAAGCATCCGGAAATTGTAGAGGAACTTCAAACCCTGGCAGAAACTGCAAGGAATGACCTGGGTGATGATCTTGTAAAAAGAACAGGTGAAAATTGCAGGCCGCCGGGGAAAGTGGATCATCCCACGTTGATGATACCGTATGATAAATAAATCATTTAGTTATTTGAATTATGAATTTGAATAAATTTTTCACAATGGTGGTCAGTATAGGTCTGATCATTTTATTAGCAGGATGTAATAACCCTGAAGAATTACCGAATGTGATCATCATTTTTGCCGATGACCAGGGATATAATGACCTGGGTTGTTTCGGATCTCAAACTCTCAATACTCCTATTATCGATCAGATGGCAATGGAAGGAATGATGTTTACCAGTTTTTATGCTGCGTGTATTTGTTCGCCTTCAAGGGCTGCATTGCTAACCGGATGTTATGCTCCACGGGCAGGATTGCCCGATGTGCATATCATAGGAGCCCCGTTTGGTCTGGATACGAGTGAGATCACCATCGCAGAGGTTCTTAAAGAGAAAAATTATACTACCGCTGCCATAGGGAAATGGCATCTGGGTGAATATGATATGTTTGGGCCTAACAGGCAGGGATTTGACTACTTCTACGGAACACGTATTGTAAATGGAGCGGCCCGTTGGGAGCATTTTGCCGTTCCCCTGTATCGGAATGAAGAAATAATAACAACCCGACCGGACCATTCTCAATTTACCCAAAACTTCACCAGAGAAGCCCTGGCATTTATTGAGAAAAATCAAAACGAACCTTTCTTTCTGTATCTGGCCCACCTGATGCCACATGTCCCAATTTACCCTAGTGATAATTTCAGGGGACAATCCGGTGCAGGTTTATATGGGGATGCCATTAGCGAAATTGACTGGAGCACAGGTCAGATTTTATCAAAACTTAAGGAATTAAATATTGATAAAAATACTTTGATTATCTATACATCTGATAACGGGCCATGGGCTGGAATGGGAGAACAATCGGGTAGCGCAAATCCACTGAAAGGAAGTAAACTTTCTACATGGGAGGGAGGAGTCAGGGTTCCCTGTATCATGAGATGGCCGGATAAAATTCCAGCCAATACAGAATGTGCAGACCTGGTGACGACAATGGATATCCTGCCAACGTTGGCAAATTTGACCGGATGCAGTGTTCCTGCAGACAGGATCATCGACGGGAAAAACATCTGGCCATTGATGTCGGCAAGACCTGATGCAAAGAGTCCTCATGAAGTTTTTTATTATTATGCCGGTACCTGGCTGCAAGCTGTCAAGAGTGGTAAATGGAAACTTCACCTGGCTCGGACTGTTAAGTTTCAATCAATCTATGGGGAGTGTGAGGGGTGGTTTACTACATATGCCGATACAATGTCCCATCCGCAACTATTCAATCTTGAGTTGGATATTGGTGAAAATCAAAATGTCGCACATGAATATCCGGATATTGTAGAACAACTGGAACGATTGGCGGACAAGGCCAGGGAAGATATCGGGGATTATGATCGCCAGGGTGCGAATTCAAGGCCAATGGGATATGCCAATCCGGACTATCCTATTGCAAGGGATTGGATATCAAGCCCGGATCAGGAAAAATCAACAGAAGCCATGCTGAAAGAGATGAGAGTATTCCAGAATCAACGTTTTAAACTTTTAAAAGACAGTATGGATCTTCACTCTCGGGAGAAAGAAGAACTTGATTATTATATTGAGAATGCTCATATAATTTTTCAGGATTAGGAAAATGATATTGCTTACATATAATAAATGTTCATGAGAATTTTTCTTGTAATTTTTGCTTTTGGTATGGCCATTGCAGCTCTCGCTGGTTGCGAAAAGCAAACCAATACGGTTTCATTTGTCTCATTATTAAGTGAAATGACAAACCGGGAAGCCATTTCTAAATTCCCGCAATATGTACTCAAACAGGTGAGCAGTTATGACCGCACGCAAACCGGCCCGGAAGATCCTGATACCTGGTTTAATAACACGGACCATGGTTACTCTATTAGAAAAGAAGTTGTTAAGGATCGGACCGAGTATGTTATTATGGAAGAAAACGGGCCCGGCTGTATTTCGCGTTGGTGGACACCCCTTGAATATACTTATAAAGACCGCATTGTTCGTATATATCTTGATGGAAATACCCAGCCTGTTATCGAAGAGAATTACTACGATTTTATAACTGGCAAATCATTTGTAAAGGAACCCTTTGCATTCAATTCATCGGATGAAAAGGACTCCACTTTTCAATTAGGCATGCCTGTAGGTCATCCAAAGCAGATGGGAGCGGACCTTTATCTTCCGATTCCTTTTTCTAAAAGTTGTAAGGTCACCCTGGATGATTATCCCTTTTATTATGTGATCAACTACAGATCGTATGAACCACAAGTTACTGTTGAATCATTTAGTATGGATGTATTCAATGCTGCAGAAAAAATGCTTGCTAAAACTGCGAAACTGTTATTATATCCGGAAGATCATGACTTTACTATTAAAAAGGATCAGATCATTAATACAGGGGAGCAGGTGGCTGTGATTTTGCCGCCGGGAGAAAATGCAGTTCGCTCGATACAATTGAAAGTGGATCCAGACCTGCCAAAAGAAGCCTTGAGAAGTACTGTAATTAAAATTGTATTTGATGACCTTGAGACGGTATGGTGCCCGGTTTCAGAGTTTTTTGGAGGAGGCGTTTACATTCGTTCTGTAAATAATTGGAACAATAAGGTTAGCGCAGATGGCAATATGCAATGTAACTGGTTCATGCCTTACAAAGAGTCAGCAAGTATTGAAATAGAGAATTATGGATCATTGCAAGTAGATGTTGTATTGAGTGTTTCTGCAACATCCTGTCATTGGGATGATCAATTCCTGTATTTTCATGCCAACTGGCATGAAGAAGCTCCGATCAATACTTCCTCACCGATTGACTGGAACTATATTGAAATAGAAGGGAAAGGAATTTATGCCGGAGATGTATTAACCGTTCATTCATTCACAAAAGGTTGGTGGGGGGAAGGTGATGAGAAAATATATATTGATGGTGAACAATTTCCGTCCCATCTGGGAACCGGTCTTGAAGATTATTATGGATTTGCCTGGGGAATGGCACATCAGTTCAGTTCACCATTTATTTCCATTCCACTGCGGGATGCCCGGGGAAAAGGTGACTGGAGGGGGTATACTACCATATCCCGCATGAGGCTTCTGGATGGAATACCCTTTCAAAAATCCTTAAAGGTTGATGTGGAAGCTTGGTTGCATGATTCCTCAGTTTCCTATGCTGTTGCCACATTCTGGTACGGCAGTCAGGATGCAATATGTAACAGGATAAATGAGGAGGACGCAATAAGAAGGGATCTTCCGGACTTTATGGAGAAAAAACCACAGGAAAAACCTGGTAAAATATATACCGATCCAGCCGAAGAAAGATTAATTGATCCAAAAGGGAACGGCTCTGTAAAGCAGGCAGGAAATCATCTGGACCTGCTTGAATGGAATGACTCCAATGTATCTAAACCGTTAGATGCAGATCATGATAACAGATACGGAACTGCAGGATATTACTTTTTCAACAGTCAACGGCTGGATGCCCGGGATATTAAAATATTAAAGGATTCCATTAATAAACCTCCGGAATTTATAGCATCGTTTAAGATAGCTGGTAAAGATAATTGGGCCATCCAGGATACCTGGTTTAATCATCCCTGGATGAATAAAAATTTTCTGATCACCGGAGCTGCTGAGTTGGCTTGTGGTCCAGGTACAGCTGAAGACGTCCTTGAGCTAAATCTGAATGATCTGGTACCTGAGGCTTTCAGACTGGGAATAATGCTTGATAATATGGATGAATATATGAATTCAGGGGTATTCATTCGCGTTACTTCAAGCAAAAACGGAGATAGTGGTAGAATACCTTTGACCAGATCCAACAGGTATCCTGACTGGTATTTTTTTGATATAAATGGTGTAAAGCAAGGAGATAAAATAATCATAGGAGGTTCTTGTGATGATCCGGGGAATGCCATTTTATCAATCGGAGGTGTTACTTTTGATGTAATCAAATGATCTGCTAAAAACTGATAAAGAATCAGTTTTATGAGAATGTGCCGGCATTACTTTTGGAGTATCGTTTAGGGCTTACTCCAAACTGATTCTTGAAACACTTGCTGAAGTATTTGGGATCAACAAAACCGCACATGTATGCAATTTCACTGATGGTATGACTGTTATTTTTAAGCAGTTGCGCAGCTCTTTTTAACCGAATATCTTTTATAAATTCAGAAGATGAGAGACCAATAAGTGACTTAAGTTTCTTATATAACTGTGTGCTGCTTACAGCTATTTCCAGGCAGAATGCCTCACTGTTAAAATCAGGATTATCAATATTCTTTTCTACAATTTCAAGGGCCTTTTGAATAAATTTTTCATCCATCGAAGTGGTGGCAATTTCCTTTGGTTCAATATGCAAAGCCTTCTGATATTTTATTCTGGATTTTTCTTTCGTCTTCAGAATGTTTTGAATGCGGGTATGTAAAACACTCAAACTAATTGGCTTTTCCAGGTATGAATCAGCACCACAATCATATCCATGCTCCCTGGAAGTATCAGAATCTTCTACAGTTAAAAGAATGATTGGAATATGTGAATAATCCATTTCTGATCTGATAGTTTCGCAAAGCTCCCATCCTGTCATTTCAGGCATATTTACGTCACTGACAATAATATCAGGGTGAACTTTATGAATAATATCCCAGGCTTCTTTTCCATCATAAGCCTGATAAATAGTGTATGCATTATTAAATTCTTCAGATATGTAGTCTAATAATTCTTTATCATCATCAACAAGCAGAAGTTTATGTTTAATGGCCATCCCAGACAGGTTTCTATAATTATCAGCCTGTTCTGTCTCAGGTTTTGTGATTTGTTTTTGTTTGGATAAGGATTTAATCAGGAAATATTTTTGTGGATCCTGTTTGGAATTATTATCAAGTTGGATATGAGGGAGAAAAACTTTGAAATGACTTCCTTTGTTGACCTCACTATCAACCGAAATTTTACCTTTATGGGTAGAAACCAATTCTTTTACAAGGGATAATCCGATACCAGATCCTGAACCACCTGAATCCACCTGGAAAAACCGGTCGAATATCTGATCCACGTATTTTTCAGATATTCCTTTTCCTTTATCACTCACACTCAGTTCAATACCTTTCTGTTGTATTTGACTAATGTTCTCTTGCTCAGCGGGCTGAAGTAATATTTTTATTTCACTATCAGGAGGAGAAAATTTGCATGCATTTGATATTAAATTTGATATGATTTTCTCAAGAATGAATTTATCGAAGACAAATAGTTTTTCTTTTAATGTACACTTAAAATGAAGTGTTTGATTACATGAGTTCGCTACCTGTTTATGGGTATTAATCTGTTTATTAACAAAGGTTTCAATGTTTCCCTTGATAAAATAGGGTGTTATTCCCTGGGAAGTAACCTTCCTGAAATCGAGAAGTTGATTTATAAGGTTTAACATTCGGGAAGCATTGGTCCTGATCCTTTCCATTTCCTTCTTCGCTTCGGTACGGAACTCATTATTAATTAATTTATTAATAGGATTAATTATCATGGTTAGCGGGGACATGAATTCATGGGATATGTTTGTAAAGAACCGGAGTTTGATTTCATTTATTTCCTCAACTTTCCTTCTTTCAAGTTTCTCATGCAAGAGCTTTTCATTCAGTTTTCTGCGGGTTCTTGTATCAAGGTAAATTAAGGTGCTGATTCCAAGAATAATAAAGATATATATAACAATTGCTAATTTAGTTTTCCAAAATATCTGTTTAATTTGTATGCTCACCCTTAAAGGATCGGGATTCCAGAAACCATCAAAATTAGAGCCGTCAACTTCAAATACATAATCACCGGGTGAAAGGTTTGAATAGTTAATAAACCTTCCCCTGAAGTCGGTTGAACTCCAATCCTCGCTTAATCCGGAAAGCCTGTATGAATATTGGTTCATATCCTGGTTAAGGTAGGAAAGCCCGGTAAATTCAAACGAAAGTGAGTTACTATTATAGGGTAGTACCAAATGATAGTCGAAAGTTTCTGATTTCTCTGAACTAAACTGCTCAATATTAACCTCCTGGTTTTCAATTAATAACCTGTTGATAACTACATCAGATGGATATGTAAAATTCGTAATATGTTCCGGATTAAAATAGACCAATCCGGCTATTGATCCAAAATATAAGTTGCCATGCCGGTCCTGATCGCTGGATCTCCAGTTTGTATGATTTAAACGAACACCTTCCCCTGGCCTGAAGGAATTACATTCCATTGTATTGGGATTAAAACGAACGAGGCCCGACAATGTACCCAACCATAAATACCCATCGCTTCCTATTTGAATTTCAGCAATCGTTGCATTAGACAGGGATTTATTCTCAATTTTTTTCAGGGTTTCTGATAAAATGTCAAACTTGAATAAACCATGCCATGTTCCAAGCCAAAGAATATTATCACCATCGTGTTTAATACTCATTATCCAACCCCCGGGCAGGGTATATGTTTGCGGATTATTCCACCGGTTTGAAGGGGAAGTTATATTATTCTTTATGAGTATTCCTTCCTGTGTGCCAAACCAGATGTCATCTTTAGACTGTTCAATGGCGGTGATGTCATGGCTAAATTCAAACAAACTGTCACTATTATTCAGTTTGCTGGTAAAAGTCCTGGTGCCAGGATTATAAAGTGCTATGCCGTTAGCTGTCCCAGCCCAAATGCGTTGTTGTGAATCCTGGAAAATGAGATTGACAGAATTCTCTGGTAAGCCATCTCGTACCTGGAATTGCTTAATTAAACGATCCCGTTTGTCATCAATAAAGTATTCCAGTATTCCATAACCATCTCCGGAACAAAACCAAAATATGTCCTTTTGTGGAGAAAAAATACCTAAGATAGATTCCAGAGAAGTCAGTGCAGAATTATTTTTAAGAATTTCGGGTGTTTTATCAACAAACTTGTTTTCCTCCAGTTTATACCTGTAAGGTCCTATATCCCAAAGTTGTATCCAAATATTCTCTGAGCTGTCAACATGTATCGGGCCTATTGAATTGTCTAAAGGAGAAAAAACATTAAAGTTGGACTCCGTTACATTAATTCTGATCAATCCTCCCCTTGTACATGCCCATATGCATCCGGATCTGTCTTTAAATAGCCTGGTTACCTGGTTCTCATAAAGGTTGTCAATCTTATTATCATCGTCTATCAGGTGATCAGAATATTGCCTTGTGTTTAAATCATACCGGTGTACACCCCCACCCCAATTAACAGTTCGTAGTTTCTCACCAATAATATGATTTATCCAGATTCCATTCTTATTATCAGTTATTAAGTCTTCTATTGAGGTGGCCGTTCTGGAGGGGATTTCAAGATTTGGCAAACCTTCCAGTATCCGGGTATGCATATTGTATGTTGAGATATGGGTATCTGCATGATTGATCAATAAATTGTTATCATCAATTGGAGTAATTTTTGATACAGCCTCCCTAAGGACCATTGTTTTATCACATATTACCTGTGATTTAGAATCATCCCGAAGTAAAAGGGAATGTAATGCTTCATTTGTGCCGATCCAAAGTTGATTATATTGATCTTCATAAAGAAAGTTGATTTGAGAGGCGCTATCTTTTTTCTCAAATTTGATTTCCTTAACAATTCGGTATTTGTTTTTTTGATCATTTTCTGACCCTGCCAGGATAATGATTGAATCATTCATTAACCATAATAGGCTGTCTTTGCCTGGAAATATTCTGTTAAACAGTACAGTTGAGGTGTTCAATCTTTCATCAAAAGGATGCTGTTTTTCAAACTTATCCTCTGCCGGCCGATATGTCCATAATCCGGAGTTTGCACATATCCATAATGTATTGTTATAGAAATGCAGGTCATATATCATTTCATTATTGAAAACTTCATCTTCTTGATTTTGTGAGTTATAGGGAATAAAACTATAACCATCAAACCTGTTTAATCCGGCCAGGGTACCAATCCATAAAAATCCCTTTGCATCTTGTGTGATGGATGTTACTACATTATCAGATAAACCATCATTTGTGGTATACGATTTTGTTGTAATATCAATACCATTTTGTCCTGGAAGATTGGTTGGGACGAGTAACAGGATCAAGTAAACCATAAAAAAAACAATGATATTTGAAAATATCTTTGGCATACCAGCTATTATCAGTTATATCAGATTCTTATATTTATTGTGAATGTATTTCAAAAAAGTAAAAAAGAGCAAAACAAATTTAAGCAATTATCGATCTTGCAGCAAGGTCGAAATTAATACTTCGATATTCAATGATATTGTGATTCCAGTTCCTGACGTATTTCCTTTCGGAAAATATTATGAATACATCCAATTCAATCTAACGGTAATGTTGCTTCGCCAGTTCCAGGACGTCTCCTGCATTTTGACTGGTGATCAGGGCTGCGCCGGTGTCCATATTTGATGGCATAATCCCGAAGCGTTTAAGTAATGTGAGTTGAATCACCGGATAGAAACCCTGAATGTAAGGTTGCTGGTCAATGGTGAAGGAAATATGGCCCTGCATGATATGTTGCAGGATTCCCGGGCTCAGATCAAAACCAGCAGCTTTATAATCCTGGTTAGAGAAATGCTCACCTATCACGATACCAGCACCTTCAGTATCAGCCTGGCCTGTACAGAGTACAAATTTAATTTGTGGATTAGCCTGGAGTTCACGGTTAATTACCTCAGTGGATTTGGCAACAGTGTTGCCGGTAATTACAACTTTCCATATGACATTGTTTCTGCCTGCTTCCTTTAATCCATCCTGGGCACCGCGCAACCGATCCTCAAGGGCTGAAACTCCTTCATCGTGCATGGTCATCAGTATCTCACTGCCATCTGGGATAAACTTCGCGGCTTCATTCCCCAGTTTTTTCCCTGCTTCATACAGACGCTGGTTAACCGAGCTGAGACGGGCATTGGGCGTGGCATTGTCATCAACGTTAAATGCGACCACAGGAATTCCGGTCTCAATGGCTTCACTCACAACGGCATCAAATCCTTCAGGATCAATGATGTTTAAGGCAATTCCGTCGTATCCGTCACAAATCGCCTGGCGCACCATCTCTGCCTGTGCAGGGATATCCACTCCCTCCGTACCGGTAAAGGTACACTCCACATCCATCAATCGGGCAGCATCTTCCATCCCCTTTTTTACAGGAATAAAAAAGTCTTCACCTACGACTGTGGTTATGAATATGAATCTCAACTTCTTCTGTCCCTGATCGGATTGATCTGGTTGATCAGGTGGAGCGCATCCCGACATAATAAAGGTTAGGTAGAGGACAAATAAAGGTTTCAAATAGTGTTTCATCTAGTAAAAAATTATTATTTATTAAAGTTAGTAATAAAGCAGGAGAGCGGATAAGGAACTAATAATTAAACGGTTTGATTACATATCTTTATCTGTGCCCTGAAGTCCAGGAAGAATGAGAAGGTCAAAACATTGGATTACATGTTTATCACAATTGACAATCTAGTAAAAGTTAGTTTAGTTGATCACTTTGTCTTCTCTCGATCTCCAAAACTCTAGCATTTTCGCCGCAGCAACTTGTTCGTCTACCTTTATATATTTGAGGAAATTTCTTTCGGTTCTGTGGCCGCTGATCTTCATAATGAATAAGGTAGGGGTTCCCTTAAGGTATTCATTAGTGCAAAATGATCTTCTACATGTGTGGGAGGCAATTAGTTCAAATTTCTTGTAGGTTTTATCAACCCGTTCAGCACCTCTTTTTTGAGTGATGATTATCTCCTCATCCATTCCCGCCTTTTTTGCAATGCCTTTGATCAGCTTGTTGAAATCATTCATGTGGATGCCTTCTGGGATCCCTCCATCATACCTGTGAATGATCTCTTTAGCCGTATCATTAAGCGGGATAACGACATGGTTCATGGTTTTACCCTGGCGTAGGTGAATGAAATCTCCTTTAATATTTGCCGGTTTTATTTTACTCAGATCGGAATAGCGCAGCCCGGTATAGCATCCAAGTACGAACAAATCCCTGATCCTCTCTTGTTCTGCCTCCTCAGAAAGATCCAGGCTATATATAGAATTAATCTCATCTTCTGTCAGGTAAATATTCTCAACTTCCTCCTGGTATACTTTGAAATCACTTGTATCAATAGGATCAATGATATTCTTCCTGGCACAATCCCTCAGGAATATTTTCAGGTTTTTAAGCGTCTTGCCCACTGTGTTTACTGCCAATCCTTTTTCTTTATCTGGCTTTACGGCATCATGGCTTAGGTATTTCATAAACTTTTGGTAGAACTCATAGTTTATGGATTTGAATTCAACCTTTGATCTGCTCCATCGCTCAAATCCCTTCAGGTGTTTTTTCAAGGCATGATAATCGTTTATGGTATGTCTGCCTACTCTTGGACTTTTAGCCTTGATATAATCCTCAAAGTATTCAAAAAGATCTTTCTTGCCTTCTTTACCTGGTTCCTGATTAATACCGTAGTATTCATTAAGCACATATTCAGGATTAGGATCAATCCCATCATCCATCGCATTGCTTACAATGGTCTCGATCTCCAGCTTGGTCTTTTTGATATGCCTGATAATGGTATCATATTTGGGATGGCTCCTTCGCAGCATATCGTTTTCAAAGTCCCAGTATTTGGTATCGATCCTTCTGTTGGTATTGATCAGGATCCTCCTGTCGCGGCTATAATTATACTGGACATAAATTGGTGTTTTTCCATCCCGCTTGGAAACATTATGCTTTTTGACCAGAAGTTTTACTGATGCCATCTTAAAATGCTTTAAATCTGTCTCGCAATTTGTCTCGCAAACTCGAAATAAGTTTGTTTAAGACAGGTACACAAAGTTACGAAAAAACTTCTATAAAGCAAGTATAACAGGCATTTTAAAGTTAAGCTGAGTAAAGGTAGGTAAATAGCTATTGCGGTCTCGTCGTCACCGCCTTCAAGCCTTCCAATTTTGGGAGGCTTTTTTTATTTTCGAATTAAGGTTAAAATTGTAAATTGAGATTTAACCAATTAATAAATGCATTTCATAATCGAAAATAACAATATTGCTTTAGAAGAGATTTGTAAAAGCTTTAATGTGAAGCGATTATATGTCTTTGGTTCAGCTAGTACTGGTACATTTGATGAAATGCAAAGTGATATTGACCTGATCGTGGAACTGGATCAGATGGATCCACTCGAAAAGGGTGAAACACTTATGAAGTTATTGGATAGGTTTGAACAGTTATTCGACCGGAGAGTGGACCTCCTATCCAGTGCGCAAGTTAAAAATCCGTATTTGCAAAAGGGTATTGATTCAACCAAGCAGCTAATCTATGAAGCTTGATTCAAAGAAATATCTGTTTGATATCGAGTATGCGATAGCACAAAAGAGATTTGTAATGATGTGAGGTTTGATATACAGATAATAATAGTATATTTGTAATTTAGAAGGATAAGTTCTAATTTACGAACTTTGATTCAAAGGGATTTATATAACAAAATACTCGAGTATCAGAGGATATTCCCTGTGGTAGCAATTCTGGGACCACGCCAATGTGGTAAATCCACCCTGGCCAAAATGGTCATTTCAAACGACTATTCCTTTGTTTATCTTGATCTTGAGAAATATTCAGATTTGAATAAGCTTGACGATCCTGAATTGTTTTTCAGGAATAACCAGGATAAAAATTTTTGCCTGGATGAGATACAACGTAAACCAGACTTATTCAGATCATTAAGGTCAGTTATTGATGAAGATCGGAAAAATGGCAGGTTCCTCATCCTTGGCTCTGCTTCAAGAGACCTTATACAGCAAAGTTCTGAAACACTGGCAGGAAGGATTGGTTATATCGAATTAACTCCATTTCATGTCCATGAGCTGGTACAAGACTCAAGCTTTGATTTAACAAAGCACTGGCTTAGAGGCGGATTTCCTGACAGTTATTTACAGCATTCAGATAATGCAAGTACTGTTTGGCGTGAAAGTTTTATCCGCACCTTTATTGAACGTGACCTGCCACAATTAGGCATTAACATCCCCTCGCTTACAATCCGCAGGTTGCTCACCATGTGTGCGCATAACCAGGGTCAAATACTAAATAGCTCTAAGCTGGGCGAATCTCTCGGAACCAGCTATCATACCATACAAAATTATCTGGCTGTACTTGAGCAGTTATTTATCATTCGCAGGCTGGAACCCTATTTCCCAAACATTAAGAAAAGGATAATCAAATCGCCCAAGGTTTATATAAGGGATACCGGCATTTTACATAAGCTTTTGAATATTGAAATTATGAATGATTTGTTAGGGCATCCTGTATTAGGGTCCTCATGGGAAGCTTATTGCATTGAAAATATTGTTGCTCTGTATGGTGATTGGCAAGCATATTTTTACAGAACCTCCTCAGGTAATGAGATTGATTTGATACTTGAAAAGGGAAATAAAAGGCTTGCCGTTGAATGTAAAGCATCCACAGCTCCTGATCCCACTAAAGGTGTGTATCTGGCCCTGGATGACCTTGGAATCGAAAAACTTTGGGTAATCGCGCCAACAGATGATTCCTATGCAATGAATGAACGAATCACAATTTCTTCATTGAGCAAATTCCTTCATCGAAAAGATTTCGATAAATAGATTTTCTTAGGGATAGGATCTCGTCATGCAATTGTTCACGAAGAGCCTATATGATACCAGTTCAACGTTTTAGTTTACGCCGTGCTGGTTCTTTTTGGAAAAAACGGATAAAGTGACTATATTATTTTCGTTTTTACCTTTTACTTCAATCGACTAAACACATCTATAATCGTTTTATGCGTTTAAAGACGTTTTCTTGCGATTAAACTGCTGGATTATTACCTGCACCTAAATGCATATAAATGTTTACTTACGCATGTAAACGTTAATATCCAGATATAACAGGTAATCACTACTTTGCGATACGATATGCGAGATATATCCCTTATATATAAAGGGAAAGGATTGATTCTTAGGTAAATTTGAATTTGGTTTTGCGGTTACATTCCGACTGCAGTAGTTTATGCTTTTTAATGCTCAAGTAAAAACTCAGTACCATA
>JADHVS010000009.1 GCA_016783865.1 Bacteroidales bacterium | reverse complement strand
ACGATGAAAGCGATCAATGCAACTCCAGTCACCCCGTAAGTCTCAAAACCATCGGCGGTCGGACCAACACTATCACCAGCATTATCGCCCACGCAATCAGCGATGACACCAGGATTTCGGGGGTCATCCTCCTTGATTCCGTACACCACCTTCATCAGGTCAGAACCGATATCTGCAATCTTGGTGAAGATTCCTCCGGCAATACGAAGCGCTGAAGCCCCTAATGATTCCCCTATCGCAAAACCGATGAAACTGGCGCCAGCATATTCTCTGGGCACAAATAATAAAATGATCAGCATCATGATCAGCTCAACGCAGATCAGGGCAACGCCAATACTCATTCCGGCATTGAGAGGGATATTCACCAGTTTCAACGGCTTTCTTTCCAGGGATGCAAACGCCATCCGGCTGTTTGCCAGTGTATTCATCCGAATGCCAAACCAGGCAACACCATAGGATCCCAGGATGCCGATGACCGTCCAGGAAAGGATTAGAAGCACTCCTCCAAAGGAATTTTGTTGCAGGTACCCGAAGTAAAAGGCGATAACTAATCCAATGATGACAAACAGAATCACCAGAAATTTTCCCTGCTGGATAAGGTATGTTTTGCAGGTCTCAAAAATGACCTGGGCCACATCTAGCATCGACTGATGGGCTCTCAGTTTTTTCACTTTAGCATACTGATACCATCCAAATAACAGACCCAGGAAACAAATGATGAATCCGAGGTATAACAAATTATTCTGGGTGGCTGTCAGTTCAGGTATAACCAGGTCTGCTTCACTGGCCATACTTAAAAATGGGATCAGCATTGCTGCCAAAACGGTCGTAAAGCGCTTCATATGAATGTATTTAATTTTAATAATTTAAATTCCGGTAAAAATAAGACATTTTTCAAAAATAGAGCGGAATTTTTCCACAGTTGTTTGCCTGATTGATAAAAATCACGTAGGTTTGTGTATAGCAAACTTTGGTAGGCAATGGATAAACTCCGGCTTGAGATCATTGGCATGTCGTACAGCCAGTCACAAAGTGGAGCCTATGCGATCATCCTGGGCGAGCAGGAGGGAAAGAGAAGATTGCCTATCATCATTGGGAGTTTCGAGGCACAGGCTATTGCTATTGAAATTGAAAAAATCAAAACACCCCGTCCCCTCACACACGATCTCTTTAAATCCTTTGCAGAGACCTTTCACATCAATATCACGGAGGTGATTATCAATAAGTTTAGCGAAGGAGTCTTTTATGCTGTTCTGATCTGTTCTGATGGTCAGACTGAACGGGAAGTGGATTCCAGAACTTCCGATGCCATCGCTCTGGCACTGCGTTTCAACTGCCCGATTTTCACGTATGAAAACATTATGGTAGCGGCCGGGATCATCATGGAAGAGGAGACATCAGAATCCGTTCACCCTGAAGTAGAGCAGGACATTCCCACAACCCTTGAGGATGACTTAACAGTTTATACCATCACCGAGCTAAAGCAGTTGCTGAAAAAAGCTGTTGAAAGTGAAGAGTATGAGAAAGCATCCAAGATCCGGGACGAGATCACAAAAAGAAAACGGGAGACTTAGGATCGATTCCCGGGTAATTCCCATGATGTAGCATGGTACATGCCTGATAAAACTATATGGAGAGATTTACCGGTATTCTTGGCCTTTTGCTGATTTTTGGAATCGCATTTCTGATGTCTAACAACCGCAAGGCGATCAATTACCGTCTGGTAATTACTGGAATCATCCTTCAGGTTGCAACAGCTTTTTTCATTCTGAAAGTTCCGGTGGGACAATTGATCTTTGCAAAAGTTGGATATGGTATCCAGAGGCTCCTGGATTACAGTATGGAAGGCGCGCGGTTCTGTTTTGGGTTTCTGGCTGACGGAGAAGTATTGAACACCATCCTGGGCCCCGGAAATAGCTTTATTTTTGTGTTTACCCTGATTCCAACGATCATTTTTGTCTGTGTTCTTGTTGCGATTGGCTATCACATTGGATTGCTTCAGCGGGTCATCGCCATTGTTGCCAGGGGAGTTTACTGGATCATGCGGGTCAGTGGGAGTGAAGCCCTTTCCAACGTCGCCAGTGCTTTTGTGGGTCAGGTTGAAGCACAAATCCTGATCAGGCCCTATGTTTCCGGCATGACGATGTCGGAACTCCTGGCCTCTATGAGCGGTAGCATGGCCTGTATTGCCGGGGGCGTGCTGGCCGTGTATGTTGCCATGGGAGTCCCAGCCCCCTATCTGCTGGCTGCCAGCCTGATGGCAGCCCCAGGTGCCCTGGTTATCTCCAAGATTGTGTACCCGGAAACCCAGGACTCTGAAACCAAGGGACGGGTGAAACTGGATGTGAAGAAAACCCATGCCAACCTCATGGATGCCATCTCCCACGGCGCCAGTGACGGAATGAGGATTAGTATCAATGTCATTGCCATGCTCATCGGTGTGATCGCACTGGTAGCTCTGGTGGATGCCCTGCTTGGCTGGCTGGGCCATCTGCTATCATTAACGGGACTCTCTCTCAACTTCATTGGGCTGAACCTGGCAGACCTGCAACTTAAAGATATCCTGGGCTCTTTCTTCTCCATCTTTGCCTGGGCGATGGGAGTCCCATGGAAAGAAGCCCATGTTGTTGGATCCTTAATGGGGACCAAGTTAGTCATCAACGAGTTTGTAGCATACACGGATCTTGCCCCGATGATTGCAGCGAAGTCACTTTCGCCCAAAGCGCTGATTATAGCCAGTTTTGCTCTCTGCGGATTTGCAAATTTCGGCTCGGTGGCCATTCAGATAGGGGGAATCGGGGAGCTGGCACCCAACCGGCGACGCGACCTGGCCAGGTTGGGGATCAAAGCAATGATATGCGGGACGCTGGCATCCTATGTTTCGGCCACGCTGGCTGGTATGCTATTGTAATCCAGAAACTATGAAACAATACCTCGACCTGCTTGATCATGTCCTGAAGAATGGTGTAACCAAAGCCGACCGAACCGGAACTGGCATCATCAGTGTGTTTGGTTATCAGATGCGGTTTGACCTGGATGATGGATTCCCGGTGTTGACAACCAAGAAATTGCATCTTCGGTCCATCATTCATGAGTTACTTTGGTTCCTCAGGGGAGAGACAAATATCCAGTACCTGCATGACAATAAGGTTACCATCTGGGACGAATGGGCTGACGAAGACGGAGAACTTGGTCACGTGTACGGATACCAATGGAGGTCATGGCCCAAAGCTGATGGCTCGACCATTGACCAGATCTCTCAGGTTGTGGAATCGATCGCCACGAATCCGGATTCACGTCGACATATCGTCTCTGCCTGGAATGTTGGTGAACTTGATCAGATGGCTTTACCCCCCTGTCACCTGCTGTTTCAGTTTTACGTGGCAGATGGGAGGCTCTCGTGTCAGATGTACCAGCGGAGTTGTGATATTTTCCTCGGTGTTCCGTTTAATATCACTTCCTATGCACTACTCTCGATGATGATGGCACAGGTAACCGGACTGAAACCCGGGGAGTTCATTCATACGTTGGGGGATGCACACATCTACCTAAACCACCTGGATCAGGTAAAACTGCAGTTGACGAGGGAGCCGTTTCCATTGCCTGTCATGAAACTCAATCCGGGAAAAACCGGGATATTTGATTTTACATACGACGATTTTGAACTGATCAACTATCACGCTCACCCCCATATAAAAGGAGAAATTTCTGTTTAAACCATAAACCCATGATTTCAATCATTGTTGCAGTCGCCGAAAATTATGCCATCGGAAAAGATAATAAACTATTATGGCATCTCCCTAATGACCTGAAGAGGTTTAAGCGCCTTACTACAGGATATACAATTATCATGGGGAAAAAGACCTGGGAGTCACTTCCTAACCAGCCACTTCCTAACCGCAGAAATATTGTTATCACCGATGACCCTGATGATCTTTTTGAGGGGGCTGAAATGGCAACCTCCATTGAAACAGCTCTGGCATTATGTGATCCTGAAGATGAGAATTTTGTGATGGGCGGAGCATCCATCTATCAGCAGTTTCTTCCCCTGACTGACAGGCTCTACCTGACAAGGATACACAAATCCTTTGATGGGGATGCCTTTTTCCCGGAACTGAATCTCCTGGATTGGGAACGGATTTCCAAGGATGATTATCCACCCGATGCGCAAAATGATTTCGGCTATTCCTACTATATATTCGATCGCATTAAGAAACAATAGGAATTGTTAAGTTGGCAGTTTGCAGTTGGCACACGTCTCACGTCTTACGTTTTTCTTTCCGGGCAGCAGGGAAAAGGATATTATTAAGAATCAATCTGTATCCTGGAGAGTTGGGATGCAGGTTGAGTTCGGTAGGAGGATCTCCCACCAGGTGCTGATAATCTTCCGGATCGTGGCCGCCCAGGAATGTCCAGGTTCCTTTTCCAAAATCACCATGAATATACCTGACCTCATTCAATACTTTATTTTCGCCCATGATGAGAACAGAAGGCTTCAAAAACTTTTTGTTAAATGCTGTGGTTTGTCCCATGAATCCCGGGATGATGGTCTCATGATCCTGGCAAAGCATCGATGGTACCGGATCCCATTTGGCTGAAAACTCAAATAGGGTGAACAGGTCCGTTGATTGATTCAATACGCGTGGGCGGGTTTCGGTAACATCGATAGATGATATCTCATATTCATAAGGATTCATGCTAATTGTGAAGTTCTCAAAGGCAAAGCACCGGGAATAATCGAGCTTACTATTGGCATTGGGATCAGGGGGATCTCCGTCGAACATCACATCACAAATATCTACTCCCTCAGCTGCCAGGGCTACATCATAGCTGTCAGGAGCTGAGCACATGGAAAAGAGGTATCCTCCTCCTGCCACGAAATCCCTGATTTTTTTAACTGTCTCCAGTTTCATCTGTGAGACTTTCTTATATCCCAGCTTATAAGCCAGATCCTCGTTCAGCTGTACATCCTCCTGATACCAGGCGTTATGCTTGTAGGCTGCCCAGAATTTTCCATACTGGCCCGTGAAATCTTCATGATGGAGGTGTAACCAGTCGTACAACGGGAGTACTCCTGTATGGATCTCTTCATCGTACACCACATCATAAGGGATCTCTGCATAGGTAAGCACCAGGGTGACAGCATCGTCCCAGGGTTGTTTGTTTTTAGGGGAATAAACTGCAATTCGCGGGGGCTTATGGAGTTTGATGGTTTCCATATTTATCTGAGGATCCGCAATCTCCAATAAGGTAGCGTTGGCTTGTGCATCGCTGATCACCTGCGAAGTGACTCCACGGATTTGACATTCCTGCTCAATTTCCGGAACATAGGGAATCAGGAAACTTCCTCCCCTGAAGTTCAAAAGCCAACTGACCTCCACCTCTTGTTGAAGCACCCAATAAGCGATACCATATGCCTTCAGGTGGTTCTTCTGAGAATAGTCCATGGGAATTAACACATGTAATCCCATGGAGAGATGTGTCATCAACAGGAGAAAGAGAAGGGAAATGGTTCTGGAAAAGCTAAAATGGTATATCATTCGGACTGCTCTCTTCATGGTCAATCTCATCCATTCTGGACATGACATTCCGGGTCCTGATCTTTCCATCAAACGAGTCGCCGGGGGAAATAGTATCGGCAAATGCATAATCCTCCTCATAATCTATGAATTTGGCATACTTGGCAACGAAGCGTAGTTTGATATCTTTGGTAGCACCATTCCGGTTTTTAGCGATCCCAACTTCTGCCAGACCGGTAGTGGAATCACCTTTCTCATCCACATCGATTTTGTAATACTCCGGACGGTAGATGAACAGCACCATATCGGCATCCTGCTCTATCGATCCGGATTCCCTGAGGTCGGAAAGGATTGGCTTTTTTGTTCCCCCTCTTTTTTCCACTTCCCTACTCAACTGTGAAAGGGCTATGATTGGAACATTTAGCTCTTTTGATAGGGCCTTCAGGGATCTGGATATGCTACTGATCTCCTGCTCCCGGTTCCCTTTGTGCTCTGCGCCTCCCTGCATGAGCTGCATATAATCAAGGATGATCATCTCCACGTTGTGTTGTTGTCGTAATCTTCGACTTTTAGCCCGGAGTTCAAAAATGGTTAACGCCGGAGTGTCATCAATGTACAGAGGAGCGTCAATCAGGTGGGAGACTTTGCTATTCAGGAGATTCCATTCGTTAGAGTCAAGGGTTCCTTTTCTCAGTTTTTCAGCAGGGATTCCGGTCTCGCTGGCAATCAACCGGGTAACCAACTGTACAGCCGACATCTCCAGAGAGAAAATAGCAACAGGCTTATTGAAATTTACCACGGCATTTCTGGCCATGGTAAGGGCAAGAGCTGTTTTACCCATCCCGGGACGTGAAGCAAGGATGACCAGGTCTGACCGCTGCCAGCCACCCGTTACACGGTCTAGTTCGGTAAAACCCGATCCTACTCCCCGGAGATGTCCGTCGTGTTTTTGACCCGCTGCAATCTCCTGGATTGCCTCTTTCACCAGAGATTGCATCGATCTGTAGGTCCTGCGAAGGCTGTTTTCACTGATGAAAAAGAGGTTGTTCTCTGCCTTGTCAAGAAGTTCAAATACATCGGTTGTGTCTTCGTAGGCGTCTTTGATGATTTCGGAAGAGATGTGAATTAACTCGCGCTGGATGTATTTCTGAAGCAGGATATGGGCATGGTACTCAATGTTGGCTGCTGACGCTACCCGGTTAGTCAGCATGGTGATATAATAAGGACCTCCAACCAGATCAAGCTCCCCACTTTTGCGTAGTGCTTCTGTAACAGTGAGAATGTCAACGGGCTCTGTACTGGCAAATAATTTCTGTATGGTTGCAAAAATAATCTGGTGTGCCTCTTTGTAAAAGATCTCTGGTTTCAGGATTTCAATGACCTCAGTCAGCGGATCTTTTTCAAGCATCATAGCACCTAGGACCGCCTCTTCCAGATCTACAGCCTGAGGAGGCACCTTCCCGTGCTCTATAAACAACTCTGAAACAGGGCTTTTTTTTGCCCGTTTTCTGCCCACACGCTGAGTTTCCTGCAGTTGCTTCTTGTCCTGGCCCAGTGTATCTGGACTCTCATTTTTCAACTCTTCCATAGATCAAAAGTAAAACTTCCACAAGAGAAATCTTCAAAATTCTTCCATTAAAGTTTTCAACACTAAAAACTGAATGTAAATCCAATACTTAGCCACTTATGCCACCAGCCATTGTCGAATTCCGGGCTAAGCAGGAATTGTTCTCCCTTAATCTGGATGCCACCGTAAGAAAAGACGACACCTCCAGAACCGGTAAACATCAGGCGGTTTAATTTATTTAGCGGGATGGTATAAGGGCTGGCCCGGTTGAAAAGTCCACCTTGGAGTGTTGCATCATATCCAATCAGTTTACCGGTAAAATCAGCAAAAAAATAGAACTGGATGTTCCTTGCATTGCGGGACCTGTTCAAGGATCTTTTTGAGAAGAAGAGGTTCATGAAGTAGGAATTAAACCAACCGGTTCTTATGTATGTCCCACCCGCAATATTTGTATACACTGTCCCGAGGCTGCCAGATCCATGGATAAGGAAATCCAGACCAGGGATGGAGACAATCCCTTTTTCAACATGTGCAAGATAGTTTAGTAGAAAATCATCCTGGATCTGAAACTCCCACCCAAGTGGTTCATTGTTAGATGGAATGGTGGTATGGAATTTTCGTTGAACATATTCTCCCATGGAGGAGGGGCCAATGATCCCAATCTGGATTTCACTGGATAACCTGACCATGTTCCGGGCATCGGTGGTTATCTTAAAACTCCCGATATAGAGATAAGCCGCATAAGGTCTGTCCCCTTCAATGATACCTCCAATTTTTGTGGTGGATGGCGTATACATATTCTGTACAATAGAGAGACCATAATAGTTGATTCCCCTGTTCCAGTAAGGAATCAGTAATTTGGCGAGGAGATTGTGCCTCAGGCCAGGAGCAACAAAAGAGAACCGGATGCCATTGGTATAAAATCTATCTGTATAGTTAAAAATATCATTTTCCAGCTGAAGGTGAAAATAACGTTCGGGGCTCAATGTTATCATGGAGGAATAGGGTTCATGTTCCATGTAGGAAACCAGGTATCTCTGGCTGATTGGTTCATTCAAATCCAGATCGGGATAATGACAGGGTAAGTCGTGAAGTGTAAATAGAACATCAGGGTTTCTGCAGATTACTTGCCTGGGAAGGTATCCTGATAAGGCAGGATCATATAGCGGAACTACTTTTAACACCGGAAGGGATTCAGGCATAATCAGAAAGGATAGAGGGTGCGCTGAACGGGCAAGCTCTCCATGATAGGTGACAGGGCTGTCTGGAGAATGGAATCCATCCTGTTTGGTTTCATCCGGCACACACCCGGAAAGAACAAATACAAGAAAACCGATGAGAACGAGTCGATTCATTTTCAGGCGCAAAGTTACTTATTCCCAAGGAGTGGTTACGTGAAAGAATTGTTTATTTTCGTTAACAAATAGCTGCTTGTGAGACACCTGATAACAGGGATTCTAATGATTCTTATGCTCAGTGCCACTGCACAAAAAGTGTTGGTAGCTGAAAAGATTGGAAGGGGAAGATATTTCTCCTTCAAAGAGGGTGATATGATCCGGCTGAAGACGATAAATGAACAATTTTACATTTATGAAGAGATCGTTCAGGTTGATGACTCTTCACTTCTTGTCAGAGGTAACTATCGGGTCTCTCTCGGAAATATCTCATACATTGAACAAATTTACAGGAACAGGAAAAGGAATGGAATATTACTGATGGTGGCGGGCGGAGCTCTTGTAGCGATCACCTCAATCAACAATGCATTGCATAATAACCAGGTGATTGATCCGGTTTATTTGTCAATTGGTGCCGGACTGGCTGCAACAGGAGGACTGTGGTACTCCGCCGGAAAAAGAAAGTATCGAATTGGTAATAAATGGAAACTGAAGGTGCTGGATAATTTTCAATAATGGTTAAAGATTCCTGAGCAGCTCTTTGATGATCGTTGTCATTTTAGGTTCCGCTCTGCTTGCTGCATCTATCACATCCTGGTGTGTGATCTCAACAATTTTTCCGGGGACACCCAGATCAGAAATGACCGAAAAAGCAAAACACCTCATGCCGATGTGGTGGGCAGTGATCACTTCAGGAACCGTTGACATTCCCACCGCATCTGCTCCAATAATCCGTATATATCTATATTCGGCCTGTGTTTCAAAAGAGGGCCCTGGTACAGCTGCATAAATGCCTTTCCGGAGGCTGATCTGATGGTGGTTAGCGATCCTTAATGCCGATTCAATCAATGTCGGATCATATGCCTTACTCATATCCGGGAACCGGGGACCCACCTCTGATTCGTTTGGTCCTAGAAGGGGATTATCGCCCATCAGGTTGATATGATCCTCAATAACCATCAGATCACCTATCTCGAAATCAGGATTTAATCCACCACTGGCGTTCGAAAGAATAAGCAGTGAAACCCCAAGGTATTTCATGATTCGAACGGGAAATGCGATCTCCTGCATGGTATATCCTTCATAGTAATGAAAGCGTCCTTGCATCGCAACTACCGGGTGGTCTGACATGTTGCCAAAGATGAGCTGACCGTGATGACCCTCAACCGTTGACACAGGAAAATTGGGGATGAATTCATAGGGGATGGTGTGTTCAATCTCAATTTCATTGACCAGTCCTCCAAGCCCAGTTCCCAGGATAATGCCTATTTCAGGTTTTACAGATGTTTTCCGCTCAAGGTATTCAGTAGTTTCGTGAATTTTTTTCAACATAGTTCATGATAGTTTGATCGAATTGGCTTTTGTCATCGCCATGAAATTCAATCTTAATCGGAAGATAAAACAACGGCAATCGTTTGACAAAATTACTGAGTTCCGGGGTTTTTATTCGCATGATGTCTTTTTCTGTTGTGAAGATCACCTTCTTTTTAGTCGGGAGATCATCAAACTTGTCCTTGATTTTTTTCAGATCATCCAGCATGTATGGATGGTGATCAGGGAATTTCATCACTTCTAATTCCCGGCAATGCCGTCTCAGATATTCCCGCATAGGATAATCGTTGGCAATGCCAGTAAAAAGCAGGATCATAGAACTACTATAAGGATTAACAGAAGTGCTGGTTGGTGTTACAATAACCGGATCACTGTATTGAATGTATGAGAAGAAAATTTGCTGGCCCTGTCGTGGTTTCAGTTCTTCCATAATCCGCCGGCGGGTAATCGGCGAAAAAATTTTCGGTGTTTTTGTGACAACAATGATATCGGCTCTCTTTGCTCCACAGGCGAATTCTCGTAAAGTACCTGAAGGAATTACAAAGTCATCTGTATACAACTTATGGAAGTCGGTAAGTAGTATGGATAAGCCAGGCTTCACGTACCTGTGTTGAAAGGCATCGTCAAGCAGAATTGCGTCCAGTTTCAGGAATCGTTTTTGCAACTCCTCGATGCCTTCTACCCTGTTTTCGACAGCAGCGACTTTAACATCTTTATATTTTTTCGCAAATTGCAACGGCTCATCCCCCACATATTTATAAGCAGAGCGTTTGGATGCGAGCACAAATCCTGTGCTTGACCTGCCATATCCCCTGCTTAATGTGGCAATGAGAAACCGCTCTCTGAGGAGGCGGATCAGATACTCAATATGAGGGGTCTTTCCTGTCCCGCCATACGACAGGTTACCAATGGTAATGATGGGTGTATCAAATTCCTGGGATGGAAGCCATCCCCAGTTGAAAAACCAGTTGCGGACCATCATGACTACTCCATAAAGGAGAGAGACGGGAAATAGGAATAATTGATAAAATTTCATTTTCGCTCGGGAAGCGGCGAAAGTTACAAAGAAATTATTAAGAATCAAATAAAATGTTAGGAGGAATCCCTAACATCCATATAGAATTAGCCTTTAATGGATTTGTATCTTCTCACGTTGGAGAAATTCGATGTTCTTGATGAGGTCTTTAATTCCATAATCAAGCCTGCCAGTTTTCATTATATAATCTGAGGCTCCTGAATCAATAAGTTGCATCGCGAGTATTGGATCGTCCAATGCCGAGAAGAAGAGCACCTGGGTGGAAGGGCTGAATTTCTTCACCATTCTCAGGAAATCAAATCCATTATGGTCAGCCAGGTCATATTCGGTTATCAGATAATGTGGAGTTACATTTTTGCGAAGGCGATAAAGACACTCTTCAGCAGAATGATAAAGTTGAACATTGGAAAACCTATGAATCGTCAAATGGTATTTGAGGAGGCTGCTGTGGACAGGGTTTTTGTCAACAATAAAAATCAATACTGATTTCATATGGTAAAGATCCCACTTTTTTTAGTGAATGCACATTCAATCCAATGTTTTTTATTAACAACGTTTTGAACAATTGACCCCAGCGTATAACAAATTGGAATTCATTAACCCATTCAGTACCTTTGAAGCGACAAGAAGCCAGCGATGAAACTGAAAGAAATTATTACCGTACTCGAATCATGGGCTCCAACCTCTTTTCAGGAGGAGTGGGATAATTCTGGCCTGATTCTTGGAAATCCTGCGATGGATATCACTGGAATCATGGTGAGTCTTGATACAACTTATGATGTACTCCAGGAAGCCCTATTGCATCAATGCAATCTTATTATATCTCATCATCCTCTGCTTTTTAAAGGGATAACCAGAATTACTCCTACCTTGCCAGAATATCAGATCATCCAAACTGCCATACAGCATAATGTTGCTTTCCTGGCTCTTCATACAAACTTAGATAACAGGGCCGATAGCCTAAATCATTTACTAGGAAAGAGGCTGGGCTTAGAACAAATCAGAATTCTCCAGCCAAAGAGAGGATATCTGAAGAAACTGGTTACATTTTGTCCGGCCGATCATGCTGACAATGTCAGGGAATCACTCTTCGCGGCAGGGGCTGGACATATTGGAAATTATGACTGTTGCAGTTTCAATACTCCAGGACTTGGGAGCTTCAGAGCATCGGAAGATGCGAATCCATTTGTGGGTGAAAAGAACAAAATCCACTTTGAAGAGGAAACCAGGATTGAGGTTATATTTCCTCTGCACATAGAGCACCAGCTAATCGGAGCTTTGCAGAAGAGTCATCCATATGAAGAGGTAGCCTATGATATCTATCCTTTGGATAACTTCTTTCATCAGGTTGGTGCAGGTATTTCCGGTCACTTTCCTGAACCAATGATTCCTCAGAACTTTCTTAATTTGGTTAAGCAGGTTTATGCATTGAAAATAATTCGTCACACAAAACCACCAGACAAGCCGGTAAAAACTGTTGCAATTTGTAGTGGTACAGGGGCGTTTCTTATTCGGCATGTCAATCAAAGTGGCATCGATGCATATTTGACAGGAGATCTTAAATATCATGATTTTCAGGGAGTAGCTAATAGTTTATTGCTGGCAGATATTGGTCATTTTGAAAGTGAGCAATTTGTTAAAGAGATGCTCAAAGAATTACTAATTGAAATATTTCCTAACTTTGCGATCCTCATTTCTGAACGAGAGACAAACCCGGTAAAATATTCCTAAGAGCTGAATTATGGCTAAAAAGACAAGTAAACCAATAGCAACTTCCGAACCTTCGAAGCTGAAAAAGAAAGAATCACCCAAAGCAAAGAGTGAATCAAAGAAAGTGGTGAAGAAAGAGGAGTCAAAAGAGGAAGTAATTGTGAAGGAGTCACCTGTGACTGAAGGGAAATCGAAAAAAGAGCAGTCAGATGAAAAATTGGAGTTTTCAAACGAACAAAAATTGGTCGCCCTATATAATCTTCAACAGATTGATTCGCAAGTAGATAAAATCAGAATCATTAGAGGTGAGTTGCCACTTGAAGTACAGGACCTGGAAGATGAGATTGCCGGTTTGGAAACCCGGGTTGATAATTATATCCAGGAGACAGTGATGATCGAGAAGTCTATGCTAGAAAAGAAAAATTCAATTAAAGAGAGCCAAACTCTGATAAAACGATACGAAGAGCAGCAGATGAATGTCCGGAACAACAGGGAATATGATTCATTATCGAAAGAGATTGAATTCCAGAACCTGGAGATCCAGCTCTCTGAAAAACGAATCAAGGAGTTTCAAAACACCCAGGAGGTTAAGAAGCAGGAGATTGAACGGTTGCAAAGTGTTCTTGAGGAGAGAAGAGGCGATCTTGAGATCAAGAAGAATGAATTGGATGATATTGTTGCGGAGACAGAAAAGGAAGAAAATGAGTTGATCGCAAGGTCAGAAGAGAATCAGAATTTTATTGAGGAGCGCCTTCTGGCAGCCTATACCAGAATTCGCAAAAACGCACGGAATGGACTGGCCGTTGTACAGATCGAACGGGATGCATGTGGAGGGTGTTTTAATAAAATTCCCCCTCAGCATCAACTGGATATCAGGATGCATAAAAAAATCATTGTCTGTGAATATTGTGGAAGAATTCTTGTTGATGATGGGATCGTCAATTATGTAAAATAATGTCCTTCAATAAAATAAAGACAGGAGCACTAAACAGGAGCCGTTTTTTCCTGATCAGTGCTCTTGTTTTTTTATCTGGATCTCTCTTCTCACAGTATGTTTTTAATGAGAGGTGCCAGGAAGCTTATCATGAGATTCTCAATTTTCGGTTTGACGAAGCCCACAGACTCTTGCATCAGGAAAGCGATCAACATCCTGACAATCTGATCCCGGTCTACCTGGAGAATTATATCGACTTTTTCAAGCTCTTTACGGGAGAAGATAAATTGATGTTCGAACTCCTGAAGAGAAATAAATCCATTCGGCTCGATAAACTGGAACAGGGGGATAAAGACTCTCCTTATTATCGGTTCTGCATAGCCGGTGTAACCCTGCAATGGGCATTTGTTCGATTGAAATTTGGGGAGTATACAACAGCTGCATTTGAAATCAGACGGGCATATTTGCTTCTGAAAGAAAACCAAAAAAGGTTCCCCGACTTTCTTCCGAACCAGATTGGTTTAGGAATTCTGCATATCATAGTCGGCCTGATTCCAGACCAATACCGGTGGTTAGCTAACTTGGCCGGGTTGGAAGGAACCACAACAGAAGGAATCCTGGAGTTAAAGCATGTTCTGAATTATCGCGGTGATAATCCTGTTTTCTCCCTGTTTAAACCTGAAGCATGTTTCTATCTTGCTTTCGTTGACATCAACCTTATAAATAATAAGGAGGAATCCTTGTTTTTGATCCAAAGATTTGACAGAGATACCGTTTTGCAACGGTACCAACAAAGCCCTCTGATCATCTATGCGAAGTCTAGCATCTTTATGAAAAATGGGAAAAACAGAGAGGTCATTTCGCTTCTTCATAGCTATCATGCTCCCCCCGATACATATCCATTTGTTTTTCTCTACTATCTGGAAGGACTCGCAAGACTGAATAACCTGGATGCCTCAGCTGCCATTTACCTGAACCATTATGTAACGGAGTTTACTGGTATCAACTACATCAAGTCCTGCCATCAGAAACTGGCCTGGGTATATCTTCTCCAGGGAGATACACTCCTTTACTATGAAGAAATTCAGAAAACAGGAACTAGAGGAAATGCAATCGTCGATGAAGATAAACAGGCACATTCTGAGTATAATATCGGGATAATACCTGCTATTCCCTTATTGAAGGCCCGGTTGCTATTTGATGGAGGATATTATAGAGAAGCCCTGAAAGTGTTGTTGAACACTCCTCTTAACAGTTACATACGCAGCAAAAAAGATTTCACAGAATACACTTACCGTCGTGGCAGGATCTATCATGCGACAGGCAATCTACCAAAAGCGATTCAATATTATACGTCCGCTATCAAGAATGGACGTAATCTGCCACACTATTTTGCTGCCAACGCCGCCTTAAATCTGGGATGGATCTATGAAGAACAGGGTAACTTTGTGGCCGCAGATACCAACTTTCGGCTTTGTGCCTCGATGACATATGATGAATATGAAAACAGCCTCCGACAAAAAGCGAAGGCTGGGCTTAGTCGATTGAAAAAGAGTCAGAACTAGAACCTGAAGCCAAAAGTGGCAGTAGCAGAGTGAGTCTGGATGGTTATACTAGCGGGTGTTACCAATGCAGGATCATACAGATAGAAATTTGCTTCAGATCGTGACCATTGGTAGGCGAAATCGCCGAAAAACCGTTTTATATATACTCCGAATCCTCCGCTAATCGTATATCTGTCACCTATATTTCCAGTTTTATCGGGGGCTCCATTGTACCCAAAACCACCCCGAATCCTGAACATAGCTATGCGCCATTCAGTCCCCACTCTGAAATTGAGAGGCGCTTTATAGTCAGCTGAAATTACTGAATTGACATCCGTAAATGAATCTCCTGGCGCTCTGTACCGGGCCTGATTATAATTCACAAATTCATATTCACCACTGATAAAACCATGTTGTCCAATAAAAAAGGCAAGGCTTCCGATGGCCCGAAACGGCGTCATCATCTGATAATCATAGGCTCCTGACGGGGAGTTTTGTGGCGGGTAATTCAACACGCTATCGTAGACAGCAGACATGCTGGAAGCGTAGTAATCATACATGTTAGGATACCAGGTAGGTGTGTGTATTGCACCTCCTATCCTGATCCAATCGGCAGGGCGGTAGATAAGGCCAGCCTTGAAGTTGACTCCGGTACCGTGTGTCTCATAATTATAGTCATATCTCAGGGATTGAAAATAGGGGATAGAATCCCCGGTATCCTCTTCCCTGTAACTACTTTGGTAAAAGTATCTGATACTTGGGATTCCAATTGTCAATCCGAAATATAGTCTATCATTTATATTGCCTCCAAGCGAGATATCGAATTCATTAATGGATCCCCATGTACTGATTGCTTTATCCTGAAACACACCTCCATAAGGCATGTCAGATAGGTATTTATTCTGAATAGTGTCATAGAATATCAATCCACAGTCATAGGCAAGACCAATATCGAAGGGATAATTATATCGGACATCACTGGGATTAAGGACAGGAGGTGTATTCAGGATATTGGTAAATGAGGTTAGCAGGGAACTCGTATGATTCGGCCCTTGAACGTATAGCCGGTTATTGAAATTGTTTTGGCGATTCATACCGAAAGCTACACTGATGGATTTAATACCACCCGATCTGTCGGGTTTCCCAGTATAAAAGGTATAGACGTAACCAAAATTGGCCAGTGCAAAGTTTAACTTATAATCGGCTGAATTATATCCGTTATAATCAGAAGAGCAGTAACTGCTGAAAAAGGAAGGTGATAAAGTGATTTCGGCACTACGGAATAATCCGAGCCCCGCAGGATTGGTTGACAGAGTAGAAAAATCTGCTCCAACGGCTCCGAACGCACCGGCAGTTGCCATGAACCTGGATGTCCCGTTATAAAAGATCCGTGAATATCGAAGAGCATCCTGGGCTGTCTGGGCTGAAAGTTCAAACCAGGTGGCGCTCAACAAGATAGCGAAGATTAGGATTTTTTTCATTTCTACAAGAAATTAAGAGTTAGGATAGAATGATTACTTGCGTCGCCCGCCAGAACCTCCCCCTCCGGAGCTCCCTGAAGATCTGGAAGGAGCTGAATAGGAGCCACCGTCAGATCGTGAAGGAGAAGAATAGCTGTTTGACCGGGAGGGTGAAGAGTAAGAGTTCGATCTGGAAGGGGGAGAGTAGCTATTTGACCGGGAGGGAGTTGTCCTTGAAGGGGTATAGTTCCTTGTTGGATTTGTCCTGGTATTGATATTTGTTCGGCTCGGTGCAGGAGTTTGCCTGTTGGAGTTGGAAGGAACAACATTCTGACGTTGAGGCTGAGTAGTTGGAGGAGGTGTATAGGTTGGTTGTTCGCTTCTGTTTTGTTGCTGAACAGAGCTTCTGGATGGTTGAGTTCTTGGACTGAGATATTCCTTACTTGACTTCGGTTGCCGATATTGTGGAGAGGTGTAGTTTTGAGTTCGCGTAGTAGTCTGAGTGGACCGGTTGTATTCTGGTTTGATATACTTAGGGGCAGGTTGCTGCTGCTGACGGGAATATGGTGAGTTATTTCTGGTAGAAGATGGTTGCTGCTCTTTATCCGTGCGGGTATACTGGTATCTTTGTCGAGTTGAAGGTTGATCCACTGTCCGTTCATTCGCAGGTTGTGTTATTGTTCTGCTATTTTGAGACGAAGAATTAACTGGTTGGCCTTCTGTGGTTCGGGCATTCAGATCATTTCCTCCGGATGAGGTAAGCGGTTGACGACGTCCATAATACGTATTGTAGTATGGATAATCCCAATTGTTCCATCCATAGGGATATCCGTAATATCCATCCCAGTAACCGGCATAGTAGCCATTCCAATATCCATAGGAATAGGGATTCCAATAATAGGGATAGTATGGATAGGGATAACCCCACCAATAATTGTATCTCCAGTACCAGCTATAGTATGGATACCCCCAGCCCCAACCATAGTTCCAATACCAGGGATCATATCCCCATCCGAATCCAACGGACATGGAGGGGCCCCAGCAGGATCCAAAGCCAGTACCTACATATACATTTACATCAGGACTTGAAGATCCTTCCTGGTAGTTCGAGTCGTAATTGGCGGGATCGGTATAGGCATCATCAAAATAGGATGCATCTTTTTCCGGATTATGAAACCGTTTGATGCGGGCTGAATAGGAGTAGTCGTTGTAATCATCGTAAAGAGTAGATGATTTTGGAAGGGTTGAAACAGAACTATCCGGGGAAGCGATCTGTTGATCCGAAACAGAAGAATCGCTTGTTGCTTCCATTTGTTTCTTTTTTTTGTCCTTCTTTTTTTTCTTGGATGCTGTATAGTAAACATCATCACCATAAACAGCATCTTTATTTTTCTGGGCAACAGAACCTGAGAGAATGAAGCCCAGGATGAAGATGATTAATGCTGCTTTTTTCATGATTATACCTCCTTTAGAGTTTTATGAGAATGGTTATATTCATTAAGGCCCTTGATTTTTTATTACTTTTGTGCGCAGTAATTCAAACAGTCAAGTAACAGCAAATATCATACCGAATTCAAGAAATGGCTAAAAATTTTCCAACCCGGGCTGAAAATTATGCGCAATGGTACAACGATCTTGTAATCAAAGCTGATTTAGCAGAGAACTCGGCTGTACGGGGATGCATGGTAATAAAACCTTATGGATTTGCCATCTGGGAAAAGATGCAAGCAGCTCTGGATAAGATGTTTAAAGATACGGGTCACTCCAATGCTTACTTCCCGATATTTATCCCAAAATCCTTTTTTAGCAAGGAGGCCAGTCATGTAGAAGGATTTGCTAAGGAATGTGCCGTAGTGACCCATTACAGGTTGAAGAATTCACCTGATGGGAAAGGGGTAATAGTGGATGAAGATGCCAAGTTGGAAGAGGAATTAATAATTCGCCCAACCTCGGAGACCATCATATGGGATACCTATAAAAACTGGATTCGATCCTACCGTGACCTTCCTATTCTGATCAATCAATGGGCCAATGTGGTCAGGTGGGAGATGCGGACAAGATTATTTTTGCGAACGACTGAATTTCTCTGGCAGGAGGGGCATACGGCTCATGCTACTAAAGAAGAGGCTTTTGAAGAGACCCTTACGATTCTGAATTTATATGCTGATTTTGCTAAGAACTGGATGGCTCTGCCGGTTATCAAAGGTTTGAAAACAGCCTCCGAGCGATTTGCAGGCGCTTTGGATACCTTTGCAATAGAGGCGTTGATGCAGGATGGGAAAGCGCTCCAATCAGGAACCTCTCATTTCCTGGGACAGAATTTTGCCAAAGCATTTGACGTGAAATTCCTGAGCAGAGAGAACCAACTGGAATATGTCTGGGCTACCTCCTGGGGTGTATCCACACGGCTGATGGGAGCCTTAATCATGGCACATTCCGATGATAAAGGGCTTGTACTTCCTCCCAAACTAGCACCTATCCAGGTTGTCATGGTACCTGTTTTTAAGGATAATGAACAACTCGGAATGATCTCTGAACAGGTCATTCCGATCAAGAATAAACTTGAAGAGTCAGGGATCTCTGTCAAATATGATGATCGGGATACCTATAAACCCGGATGGAAGTTCGCGGAATATGAATTTAAAGGAGTTCCTGTAAGGTTGACAATTGGTCCAAGGGATATTGAAAATGGAACCGTTGAAGTTGCAAGAAGAGATACCCTGCAAAAATTCATCATATCCATTTCTGACATAACTCAGCATATACCGGTACTTCTTGATGAGATTCAGCAGAGTTTATATAACAGAAGTCTGGAGTACAGAGCACAACATACCTATCGCGTGGAAACATGGGAGGAGTTTCTTGATGTGATCGAGAATAAAGGTGGTTTTGCCTATGCTCATTGGGATGGAACTTCAGAGACAGAAGAAATGATCAAGGAAAAGACCAAAGCCACGGTCCGTATTATCCCCCTGGATAATCCAAAGGAAGAAGGGACCTGCATCTATTCCGGGAAACCATCTTCAGAACGGGTCCTCTTTGCCCGGGCTTATTAATCAAAACGGGATCACTCCTCCAGCGCCATTAATGGTTGTATGAATCTCTTTGGGATTTCCTGTATAGTAAATATTCCCGATAGACTGTATGGTTGCATTCAACTCCTGATAAACCTGAACATAGCAATCATTGGAGGACTTATTTGAGATAAAAACGAAACCTGACATCAGGTTTCTGGCATCCAAAAGCCCAAAGTCACCGGTATACATGGAAGCAATTCCACAGGTTCCTGACAGATGGATATCGGCTGTTCCCAGCTGGAGATAAAAGAAGCCCAGATAGAGATCGAGATCCAGGTCTATTCTGCCGCATCCCCCCCACACTTCAAGTTTCAGGGAATCCGTTTTCATGGTATTTAAGCTGGTGATATTCCCGGAGGATTTATAATTTATTTTCCAGAGACTTGGGGTAGAGATGTAAACGTTAATGGGTTTAGTATAGTTTCTTACCCAGTTGCACGTATTGGTATTTCGTACTACCAGTTGATTATTTTCCACAGTTGTTTCTATGCCTGCTATGATATTTATACCAGCCTCTACAGTTACTTTATAACTGCTATCCTGGGAGATGAACAGATTGACATAATCGTGTACTTCAATTGAATCAAACGCATTGAGATCTCGCTCCTGCAATATGATCTCCCCAGTGTTAGTCAGGCAATCCACTCCCGTTTTTCCACATCCGATGGCGGTCAGGAGTGTGATGGCAAACGGAATCAGCCAACATATGTTTTTGTTTTTCATCCCTTTAATGTTTTTCTCCCGAATGGGATCTGTAATTTATACCCTAATCCTAGTCCAATGTAATCAGCCCGTCCAAAATGCACTTTCAACATCAGATGGGCAAAGAAGTTTTTCGAGAAGTTATATTGCAGTGCAAATTTCTGGTAAAGTGGGCCATTACTCTTTTCGGCACCGCCAAGATAATATCCGAGGTTGAAAATAAAACCAAGTTTGGAAATATCAAGCTGGTAGGCGGCATTGATACCTGGGCGAAGGATCTTTAGGTGATTCTCGACAGTATCTCCTTGAATCTCCAGAATTTTTATGTGAGACGGATCATATGAGAGATCAAAGCCAATACCCACTTTACTTTTTCTGCTGATCTGGTAGAAGGTGTTTTCATAAAGGTGAAACACAATGAAACTCTTACCTAATACAGCCTCCATATTTTTATACCCAATGGCTCCACCAATGTCAACCTCGATATGGCGTTGAATGACGGCCGAATAGGGTTCTGTGGGCGGATAAAACCGGTCTCCGATTTCCCGGTTCTTTCGGACGGGCCAATAGGCAAGACCGATATTGATCGTAGGTGCGTTCAATCCGTAATTAGGCATTTGTAGCGATCCGTTTGAGAAATGCTGCAGGCTTATTCCGGCCGAAGCGGTCAACCAGGTATTGATCCGGTAGCGTGCTTCAAACATCAGGTTGACAGCTGCATTAAGGTGGGTACCAATGGCTGTGTTTTTATAATTTTCCAGGCGGTCAAACTTTTTGGTCAGGATTCCGGCACCAAGGGCAAAACGAAATCCGATGAAGAAGTCTTTGTGACGATATAATGGGAAATTAATGAAGGGCATCAATCCGATCGCCTGACCCAGGTAAGGAGAGTTTCCCAGGCCCGAATACCAGCATGTAAAACCAATTATTGGATAGGCAAAAGCACGTTCCCATTTGTGTTTCCCATATGTCTGCTTTTGTATACTGATTTCAAAAGCAGGAAAATGAGCATTGAAAAGCTCAAGCTCCAGGTGATGTGCATATAGGAACCCATAGTGGATCTTCCCTTCAAGAAAGATATTGGATGTGTAGAGTTTGTGTTGATATTGTCCACATAAATGAAGTGGAAAAATACTCAATAACCCAAGTAAGTAAAACATTTTAAATAATATCCCCAAAACTACGGATAAATTCGGTAGTTAAGTTCAGGAATAACTGGATGATGTACAATCCTCTTTTTATCTATATCTTTTTTATCGATTTTGATACCTTTTTGATATTCTTTCAGGTTTAACCGCACCACAACGCTAAGCCCTGTTTTTGTCGATGTTTGTTTTATGAGTTTTTCAACGGTTTGATAATCTGATAAAACAACGCCTTCCATTGCCTTGTGCACTTGGCTGAACAACCGGTGTTCAATGGGGTTCCATTTTGAACAATAAGGGGGATAATGGCACACGATAACCGACAAGCCTGTTTGTTTGGCAAACTCCATGATCCGGTGTTTAAATATAAAATGCCGGTAGGAATTCGCCCCTCCCGCATCACATAAAAGCAGGATATTTTTGGCATCAAAGTATTGATGGATACCATATTCCCACCACCACCAAAGCAAATTGTCCACTATGAAATCTGCTGTTTCACTACTGCCCCCAATGGAAATATAACCTTTGTTGGCTTGCAAATCATAAATCCCATGCGGGATAACTTTGCCTTTGGACAAATATTCATAATCATGATCGTATACTTTGACTGCTTTGGTGCAAAAGCATTTCCCATTTCGGTAAAAGTTGCCCAACCTCTCTTTCTTCTTGCAATCTATGCTTAAAACGGGGCTTTTCAAACTCATTGCCAGCACTAAAGAACAAATAACCTTAAATTGTTCATTGCGGAGTGGATAACTGCCTATGGCTATTTGTTTTGTTTGCTTGCGGTAACCATACCCCAATTCCTTGAGCAACCGTTTTACTAACCCATTGCTTATTTTTATATGGTACCGTTCTTCGAAAAGCTTAGCTATGAAACAAGGTTTCAGGCTTACCCAATAAACGTTGCTGTCGGTGGGGCTGCCTGCTTTATAGCTTTCTATCAAAGCGGTCAGCAGTTCTTTTATTTCCGGCTCTTTTTCAGTTTTTTTTTCTGCCCCCACCCGCTTTGCGTTGCCGCCCCGGTGGAATGGGGTTTTCTAAATCCTCAGTCAATTCCGTTCTCCCCTGAAGGATGGTTTTCCTGTCGACCCCAAGGACTTTACTTATATAAGTAATACCGCCCCTACCCAACTTCAAGGATTCCAATGCCGCATAGTGCCTGCGGTCTTTTTCTGATAACCGGCTGTAATGCAATTGCATCAGCATAATGGTTTTTTCTGAAAATTCTTCTATCATAAGAATCCGAAGAAACAAAATTCTTTGCTAAAGTTGCATCAGGGATGCCTGTTTTTATCAATAACAGATTGTTAATAATTGCCATTGCCGGAACATTTTACAATTACGTATTTTAATCATAGTTTTGAGGAAGTTATTTTGGAAATATTACTAAGAGAGTGATAGAATGTTTTATTTTCCAGGGAATATAGTCAATAAGTTTCAATCGGGATTATTCTTTGTAGCAAATTTAGCATGATTCACCAAGATCAGGAAATAGAAACGATGAAACCGGATAAATAAGTATTTTTGCTGAAATGAAGAGCATGATAGAAGAAAAAGTACAGGCTTTCCGCAAGCTCCTGGAAGTGATGGATGAACTCAGGACAAAATGTCCATGGGATAAGAAACAGACACTCGAAAGCCTCAGGTATTTAACCATAGAAGAAACATATGAGCTTTCGGACGCCATCCTTGAGAAGAATATGGAGGGGATCAAGAAGGAGTTAGGGGATTTGATGTTACATCTTGTCTTTTATTCGAAAATAGCTTCTGAGAAAAAATCATTTGATATTTCTGATGTCCTCAACGATATCAATACCAAGCTGATTCATCGCCACCCTCATATTTTCGGAGATGTAAAGGTGAGTGATGCCCGTGAGGTCAGAGATAATTGGGAGAAGATAAAACTGAAGGAAAAAGGCAATGAATCAGTTTTCTCAGGCGTTCCAGGCTCGTTACCTGCCATGGTGAAGGCATACAGAATACAGGAAAAAGCCAGTGGTGTTGGGTTTGACTGGGATCACGCCGGCCAGGTGTGGGATAAGGTAATGGAGGAGCTCACTGAGTTAAAAGAGGCAGAACATTCCGGAGGCTCTCATGATGAGAAAGAACACGAATTAGGAGATTTACTATTTGCCATCATTAATTACGCACGGTTTATCGATGTGAATCCTGAAGATGCACTGGAACGAACCAATAAAAAGTTCATCAAACGGTTTCAGTTCATTGAGGGAAAAGCGAAAAAGGCTCACAAATCGTTGAAGGAGATGACGCTGGAGGAGATGGATCGTTTCTGGAAAGAGGCAAAGAAACGGGAAGGATAACAATGCACTCTCCCATCCACCGGTATTTCTTCATTATTTGCTTCATGCCCGGATTGGTAATGGGACAGGTAGACTCAACATCCCGTACCAGGCAATCATCTTTCATTGATAAACGATACCTGAAGTCTTATCTGACAGATGGCAGAGATATCGTCATTTCACCAGTACGTTGGAACACTATGCAGTGGATCGGGGTTACAGCTGTGGTTGGCACTACGGTGTTGCTTTTTACTCAGGATGATGTTATCCAGGAGTGGGTCCAGGGGAATCGCACACTTGCTCTGGACGAGGCAAGCAGATATCTGTTTGAACCAATTGGGAGTGGATTATACAGCCTTTCGGCTATGGGTATTTTATATGGCTGCGGGCTGATCTGGCATGACGACCGGGCCAAACTGACCGCATTGAAAGGGGTGGAAGCATTTGTGCTGGCTGGTATAACCAGTCAGATTATCAAACACCTGACTCACCGTCACAGACCGTATCAGGATGATCCTCCGAATCCGGGGGCATGGGATGGACCATTTCACGGGTTCGATTATACATCATTTCCCTCTGGTCATGCTACCACCGCATTTGCAATTGCCACAGTAGTTGCCACTTCCTATCAGCAAACTATCTGGGTTCCGATAGTGTGTTACACCCTTGCAACCGGAGCAGCGCTTTCTAGGGTCTATGATAATGAACATTGGGCATCCGATGTGGTATTCGGATCGGTTGTAGGATTTGCGGTAGGAAAACTTGTTATGAAGAATGAGAGCAAACTAAAAGTCCTGCCGGTTTCACCGACAGGACCAGGAATTTCATTGGTTTATCCTTTTTAGTGTTTGGCCAGGTAATCGGCAACACCTTCGGCTGTAGCCTTCATTCCCTCATCACCTTTATGCCAGTTTGCCGGGCAAACTTCACCGTTTTCTTCAAAAAACTGCAAGGCGTCGATCATTCTGATTGCTTCGTCTACGCTGCGACCAAGCGGCATATCGTTCACAATCTGATGCCTTACCACACCTTGTTGATCAATCAGGAAGAGTCCTCTGTAAGCAACCGGGGCCCCTTCAAACTCCAGATTTCCATCTTCATTGGTGTAATACTCTCCAGCAAGGACATCATAGTTCGCTGAGATGGTTTTGGACAAGTCGGAAACGATGGGGTATTTCACACCTTTGATCCCACCATGGTTTTTTTCGGTATTGAGCCAAGCCCAGTGAGAGAAATTTGAATCGATGGAACAACCAACAACAGCTACGTTCCTCTTTTCAAACTCATCGATTTTATCCTGAAAAGCGATCAATTCAGTCGGACAAACAAATGTAAAATCCAACGGATAGAAAAAGAAAAGAACATGTTTTTTCCCGATGTACTGTTCCAGGGAAAATTTTTCAACAAATTCGCCTCCGTTGATCACTGCATCTGCTTCAAATAACGGAGCCTTTTTTCCAACTAATACTGTCATGATATACTATAATTTGAGGTTAACATTCTTTTTTTGCAAAGGTACAAAATTATTTAGAAAGAATATTGATAAGATGGCAAGCGATAGAATAATAATTTACTTCCCGTTTTTTCGTAGGATAAAGAGTTTTACCACGTTGTCATACTCCACTTTTTCAACAGAATCAAATTGCAACATTAAATTTTCAAGCACTATTCCTGTTGGATCGAGGTATTGAGACCCGGCTTCGACCAGAAAAACCTGGGTTTTATCAACGAATTCCATCGATAAGGTGCTGGCAGGATTATATACAGGTATAAAGAGGTGTTTCTGAAGTAACTGGTCGAAATTTTGATGATCTTTGAACCAATTTCGGTTGTAATAATAAATGAGGGTTTTATCATAATAACCTGGGGTAATAAGAACAGGGTCACGGTTATTTCTTAATGATTTGAGGTCATTTGATAACAGTGTTACACTCCTGGAATAATAGGGCCGGGGGGTTGAAGTAATTATAAAACCTGAAATGAGGATAATAAATAAACCGAGCCTGATTGGATCTTTTTTAGTAATAAACAAGATGGCTCTACTAACTAGAAGGTAGAGAGCAGGTGCGAGAAAAACCAGGTATTTTTCATAGAAGACAGGCAGTGAAAAAGAGATGATGAAAATGATGGATGTTGGCAGGATAAACCACATAAGCACAAACCAGGTGGCCTTATCGATAGAAATAGTACCCTTGAAACGCAGGAAAACATACTTGCATAAACCAATTATTAGTATGATGATGACGATGACAGTAGGAACTGGTTGATTGCAAAATTTCCAGAGGAGGTTATAAATACTTGAAACTGTTGGCGGCTCCAACCATGTCCCTCCTGAAGAGGCCAGGAATCGGTTGATGAAAATCATAAGATAGGGAAGGAACGCTACCAGAAGGATACCGGTCATTATCAAAAAGGGCTTGAATAATTTTTTCCGGATATCTGGGAAGAGAAGTACAAAGATGTATTCGATAAGAAGGAGCCAGAATGCGAAAAAATGCGAATAGATTAATAGGATGTTTATCACTATCAGAAAGATTAAGGTCTTTGGTTTGAACTCCTTTATCAGCTTCAGAAAAAGATATACACTTGTTAATGCCAGAAAGACAAATAACGCGTAAACCCTGGCCTCCTGAGCGAGGTAAGTATTGAAGTTTGAGAATGTAAACAACAGGGCGGCCGAGATTCCGACAGATCGTGAAAAGTTCCTGGCTCCAAGAAAATAGATCAGAACGGAAGAAAATGCGCTAAAACATAAGGATAACAATCTTACCTGAAAAGGCTCAATCCCGAACAGTTCTATCCAGGCATGCATCACTAGAAAATAGAGGGGTGGATTATTTTCACCATGTAACATCCTGAAGATTTCCTGCCAAGGCATCTGGGAATAGAATAGGGTAAAGGGTTCGTCGATATTAATGTCTCTGGCTCCTAAAAACAGAATTTTATAAACGATGTTAAGAAGGAGGATGAAAATAGGGACACTCCAGACAATCCATCTATGTTTATTCATTGAAGTATCCATCCTCGGGGTCACGTAAACAAGATGATTTTACCTATAATTTAATATCCTCAAAACTAAATTGGAGGGAACGATTAGCACGGAAGTCGAAAAGTGTCAGTTTACGTAATTCAAAGTAGTTTCTCCAGTATGTTTGCAGAGCTTGGTAATACCCCTTCTCCGCATTATCAGTCTCAATCTGGGCATTGTTCAGGTCGAGAATGCTGTTCATCTTCCCGATCAGATAGCGTCCTTTGGTGACTTCGTAATTTTTCCGGGCTACTGTATCTGACTTCGCGGCAATGGTTACCTGGTTTTTTTGCATATTGAACTGTACCACCTTGAGGTATACATTCCGTTCGAAATCGATCATCTCCTGTTCTACCGATGTTTTTACAATCTCCTCCTGGGATTCGGCCATTTTAATCCTTCCCCGGGCGACTCCCCAATCATAGATAGGGATGTTTATTCCTAATGCTACCTGTTGCTGATCAAGAGGATTCTTATAGGCACCATCCAAGGTGTTGGCATTCTTGGTCAATCCAACAACAGCGGTCAACTCTACGTCAAAACGGCCTTCCAGTTTTGCTCTGTTGACATCTCTTGCTGCTTCAAAAAGCCGTTTCTGGAAATCCATGTAGGTGGATGAATTTTCCTGTGAAAGAATCACTGCCTGATCAGGATCAACATTGAAGAAACGAATATCCGCAGGGGGGATTAATTTAATTGGGATGGTGTCTTTGATCCGCAAATAGGATTTAAAACGGAAGAGAGCATTATCGAGCGAAAGTTCTGCTATTTCAGTGGCTGCCTGTGCTTTTAGAAAATTCAATTCGAGGAGAAGCAGATCGTTCTCGGCAATTTTTCCCAATTGGTATCTCCCCTGGGCGATTCGAAAAAGGGTATCGTAGTTGGAGAGATTGGTATAGGCAATCTTAAGCTCTATCTGTGCATTCAGCAGGTTGAAAAAATAATTAGTGGTTGTAATACTGATCTGTTCAATATCTTCCAGGTATTTTTGTTTCGCCTGTGAATATTTCATGGGTTGAATCTTCCGGTCCCATTTGTAAGGATTGTATTGGAAAATTGGTTGTGTCAGACCCACATTCACCGGTGTAGAGAGAAAGGATGAGATAGTAGTCGAGTCGGTTATATTGTAGATTGCTTCAAGTCCTGAGCGAAGAAAAACGGATCCACCTGTAAATCCGATACGCTGAGAGATGGAAAGGTTGGCATCCGAACTTACATATTGTTGCGGAACAAACACCTGTTGACCTGAAGTGATATCTGTCTGTTGAGATATCTTTCGTTGGAACTGCGCAGGTGTTGCATCCAGCGCAAGTAAAGGCAGATTGGTCGCCTTAAACGATTTGTATTCCCAAAAGCTTGCGCGGAACGCTTGCTTGGAGTTGAGGGCATCAGGTGATTGGGCTTTGGCGATTTCAATGGCATCCTTGAGGGAGAGTCTTTGTGACTGGATCTGGGCCAGGCAGGAATGGGAAATCAAACCTGGGAGGATTAAAAGTGTTGTGAGTGAAATGAGGTTTTTCATAAAATACGAAATTACCAGTTATTCATGCCTGAGGGATACTACAGGATCCTGCTTAGCGGCGCGTTTGGCTGGCATATAGCCAAAGACGATGCCCACAGTCACAGAAACACCAAACGAGATCAGGATGGAAACTGGTGAAATGATGGTCAGGATTCCGGTTAACTCCATGATGATTTTCGAAAAAGCCAGACCTAGGATGATCCCGATCAATCCTCCGGTGATGCTAAGCATGACGGCTTCAGAGAGGAACTGAAAGATGATATCCTTTTTGGTAGCGCCAATAGCCTGGCGTATCCCGATTTCCTTGATCCGCTCCATTACAGAAGCGAGCATGATATTCATGATCCCGATACCTCCGACCAGTAATGAAATACTTGCAATAGCACCCAGCACGATGTTGAAGATATCTTTGGTGCGTTGTTCCTGACGGAGCAGGAGTTCAGGCACTTTAATTTCGATATCTTCCACTCCCACATGACGCCTTGTGATCATCCGTTTAAGGATCTCTGTGGTGGGTCCGATCATGGAACTCTCTTTTACCTGGACCACGATTTTGTCGATTTGATTTTTTTCTAATCCTTCCTGAGATCCACTGAAAGAGATGGCAAAATCTCCTCTGAAGAATATACCTCCTCCGCCTCCTCTAACCGATGCCGAGGTAATCAGGGTACGGTCTTTATACCGTCTGAGAATGGTTTGGATAGGAGCATAGATGGTATTGTTGTAATCAGAAATTCCAAGGTCATCAATGGCAGACTGGTTGATCTCCTGTTTTTTTAGAACGCCTATAACCCGGAGCCAGATATGACCACATTTGATCTCTTTGCCTATTGGGTTCTCTTTTGTGAAAAAGCGTGATTGGATGGAAGGTCCGATTATGCAGACTGGAATCCCTTCCCTCATCTGCTCTTCATTAAACATATCTCCTTCCTGCAACTCCAACCCAAAAACAGTGAAAAAATCTGGCGTCACCCCGGTTAATTTTGTTGAGATTCGCCTGCCATCTTTCATGACATCGGTTTCGTAAATGATTTCTGGGCTAACCCGTTCAACAGTTGGGATAATCTTCTGAATGCTTTCGGCATCTTTCAGGGTCAAACCGGGCGTAAATCGTCGTTGCTCTTTCCGGATACCCACATCCTGATCTCCAGAGCTTTCGTCATTGGAGCTCTCTCCTTGTGCTTTTTCAGGTTTGGGAGTAATGATGATGTTGTTAACGCCAACCAGTTTCATCTGGTCGAGAATCTCCTGTTGGGCTCCGGCACCAATAGCCATCATGGCAATCACGGCTGCTACTCCGAAGATGATCCCAAGGGCCGTGAGCATGGATCGGAATTTGTTCAAAAACACTGCTTCCAGTGCAATATTGAGAATGTATATGTATCGTTCAAACACAGGGATATCGATAAATTATTGAACAAGTTAGGTAGCTGGTCTTCGCTTATGTTCCCCTGAGGGTTTTTCTCCCTGTTTAAACATTTTGTTCTTCCTGCCGTCCATCTTTTTGAGGAGGCTATCTTGTGTGGCGTCTTTGTCGGGTGATGATTGCTCTTCAACACTCTCTTGTTCGGTTTTGTATTTTTCAAGTATTTCAGGCGGAAGCATGATGATATCCAGATCTTCCTCGGTTTCGGGAGCCTGGAGAAGTACCTCATCTTCCATTCTCAGGCCCTCTTTTACGATGATCTCATTGTAGTCACTCTGGCCTAAAATGACCTGTTGTTTGACCAATGATCCATCTTTTTTATAAACGAATGAGATGCTATCGTTGTTGAACACCGATTCTAATGGGATAAATAAAACACTATGGATAGTAGCGGTAAGGATAGTATTTTTTGTTGTCATGGCAGGGCGCAGAATAGAGTCAAACTCATTGATCAGAATCTTCACTTCAAACACCTTTGCATTTGTTCCCTGAAGCTGTTCTCCTATGTTAGCGACTTCGGTTACTTTCCCCGTAAACTTTTTATCCGGGAATGCATCGATCCCAATCTCAACAGGCTGACCTACTTTTACTTTACTGATGTCAATCTCGTTTACATATGTTTTGGAGATCATCTTGGAGAGATCAGGCAGTTCAGCAACGATGGGATCCCAGGCACTAATGGTTGCTCCGACTCCCATCTTGCTTCCATCCCAACTTCTTCTATAGATAACCATGCCTGATTTAGGGGCCATAACGGTAAACTGTTTCAGCACTTCCTGCATCTGAACCAGTTTGCGCTGAGCATTGTTGTACTCGGCGTTGACTTCATTCATATTTGCGATGGCCTTTTCCAGGCGGAGTTTGTAATTTTTTTCAGCCTGAGTAAAGGCTCTCTCCCCTTTTTCAAGGTCAATTTCAACCTGCCGGATAGTGGCTGGCGGTTCGTACCTGGATTGTTCGAGTGCGATCTTCTTCTCTTCCAGGTTGTATTTCAGATTGATTAGCTCATCTCTGGCGTTTCGGAGTTCCAGAGAGGTATCGATTTTCGTTTTGATTAGTTGCGACTCATATTTTTCCAGGTTCGACTCTTCATCTTTGATCTTGTTGGTTATTTCTGTCCGATCAAGCGTGGCCACATACTGACCCGAATCTACTACCGTCCCATCTGGAATGATATCTTCAATCTTGGTCTGGTACACGCGAATCTGACGCAGCCCCTCCGGGCCATAGATCTTTTCGGAGCTCTTTGCCATCAACTCACCCGTTGTGGTAACCTCAATGGGGAAATTACCAAATTTGGTCTGAGCCAGGATTTCTTGCGTTTTCTCGGATTTGGAAAAGATGAAAAAGAGAATGATTGTCAGAACAATAATTCCGGCAAAGATGTAAATGTACCGTTTTGTTGTCATAGGAAAAATATGTTGAAGTCGCAAATATAGGGTCTCTGCTGGAAAGGCACAAGTAAAAACGATGGATTAGGCATCGATATTGGCGTACCTGGCATTTTTTTCGATGAATTCCCTTCTGGGTGGAACATCATCACCCATGAGCATGGAGAAGATTCTGTCGGCTTCCGTGCCATTTTCAATGGTGACCAATCGTAATGTCCGGAATTCAGGATTCATGGTGGTACTCCACAGCTGTTCTGCATTCATTTCACCGAGGCCCTTATAGCGCTGAATATGAATTCCGCTATCCTTCCCATTCCCGGAGAGTTCAGCGACCATGGCAATTCGCTCATCTTCCGTCCAGCAGTATCGTTCGGTATTTCCTTTTTTAATAAGGTAAAGTGGAGGTGTGGCAATATAGACATTCCCATTTTCAATCAGCTCTTTCATGTATCTGAAGAAGAAGGTCAGGATCAGGGTGGCAATATGGCTTCCGTCCACATCTGCATCAGTCATGATGATGATCTTGTGGTAACGAAGTTTTTCAAGGTTAAGGGCCTTGCTGTCTTCTTCTGTCCCGATGGTCACACCCAATGCGGTAAACATATTTTTAATCTCTTCGCTTTCAAAGATTTTATATTGCATCGCTTTCTCCACGTTGAGAATTTTCCCTCTCAATGGCAGAATAGCCTGGTATCTTCGATCTCTTCCCTGCTTGGCTGTTCCGCCGGCGGAATCACCCTCAACAAGGTAGATCTCACACTTTCCGGGATCGGCTTCTGAGCAATCGGCAAGTTTACCGGGAAGGCCTGATCCAGAAAGGATGTTTTTACGCTGCACCAGTTCTCTGGCTTTCCGGGCAGCATGCCGGGCAGTTGCAGCCAGAATGACTTTATTCACAATGGTTTTAGCCTCTTTCGGGTGTTCTTCCAGATAATAGGAGAGGAGTTCCGATACAAGCTGGTCCACCACGCCCATCACTTCATTGTTGCCCAGTTTGGTCTTTGTTTGTCCTTCGAATTGAGGTTCCTGTACTTGAACGGAGATGATGGCAGTCAGTCCTTCCCGGAAATCATCACCATTGATATCGAATTTCAATTTGGCAAGCATACCTGATTTTTCCGCATAATTTTTCAGGGTTCGGGTAAGTGCCCTGCGGAAGCCGGCCATATGGGTGCCTCCTTCATGGGTGTTTATGTTATTTACATAACTGTGGATGTTTTCCGAGAAGGAGGTGTTGTACTGCATGGCAATTTCGATCGGGATCCCGTTCTTTTCTCCCTCCATGGAGATGGGTTCCGGGATGAGTTTTTCGCGGGTGGCATCCAGGTAGCTAAGAAAATCGGACAAACCGTTTGTAGAAAAGAAGGTTTCCGACACAACGTTCCCATCATCATCTTTCTCTCTTTCGTCTAACAGGGTGAGGGTGATCCCTTTATTCAGATAAGCCAGTTCGCGGAGCCTGGAAGCGAGGATAGAGTAATCATAATTTTCAGTGATAAAGATCGAGTTGTCCGGTATAAAGGTGGTTTCAGTCCCTGAACGGGTGGTATCACCGATGATTTTTATCGGATACAACGGTTTCCCAAACGCATACTCCTGCTGATGGATCTTACCGGCACGATGAACCGTAACTTTGAGAGAAGAGGAGAGGGCATTGACCACCGATACCCCCACGCCATGGAGCCCCCCGGAGACTTTGTAGCTGTCTTTGTCGAATTTACCACCGGCGTGTAATACTGTCATAACCACTTCAAGGGCTGATTTTTTCTCTTTTTCATGGTAGTCGATTGGAATTCCACGCCCATTATCTATTACCGTAATGGAATTATCCGGATGGATGATGACTTCTATGTTCGTACAATATCCTACCAGGGCCTCGTCGATGGAGTTGTCGACAACTTCATAAACCAGGTGGTGTAATCCTTTGATGTTGACATCTCCGATATACATGGCGGGACGTTTCCGAACCGCCTCCAATCCCTCCAGCACCTGTATGTTGTCGGCCGTGTAATTCTTGCTCGCCAAATCCTTTTCTATGTCTATCATAATCAGTCAGTTAGAATTATTAATATACCTATCCAAAGGTACAAAAAAAAACGATACGAAAAACGCATTAAAGGCAGTAAAATCAAGGATTTTATCAACAGGTTCCGGTGAACAAACTGACGATGATTTCTGCCGCATTTCCGTTGCCGAAAGCCTGTGATTGAGGTTGATCAGGGAGGGGGAGTTGAACGGCCCGGATAATTTTCTCAGGGTCGGTGGATGTGACGGTATTCCAGCCATCGTGAAGTGTCTCCACCCACTCGGTTTCAGTACGTAATGTGATGCATGGGGTTCCCAGGAAGTAAGCCTCTTTCTGGAGTCCGCCTGAGTCGGTAAGAACTTTGGTGGCTTTCAGGATGAGAGAAAGCATCATTAAGTACCCGACAGGATCCATCAATCGAAGATTTGGAGGGATGGAGAAACCGGAGATAATCTTCTTTGTGCGGGGATGGATTGGAAGCAAAACCGGGTAGGGAAGTTCCCGGATAGCTTTCAGGATGTTTTCCAACTGCTGTGGGTGATCCGTGTTTTCCGCCCGGTGAATAGTAACCAGAAGAAAATCTTTTGGAAGATCCTGAATGGTGTAGAAAGTAGGGTCCTTCTCCACGATTTCTCTGTAAAAAAGGACCGAATCGTACATCACATCACCGGTGAACCTGGTTGCCTCTTGCAATCCCTCGTTGCGAAGGTTCGTCACGGCAGTCTGGGTAGGAGCAAAAAGCAGATCGGATATGCGGTCGGTTACAATCCGGTTGATCTCTTCCGGCATGATCCGGTTGAAACTTCTCAATCCGGCTTCCACGTGGGCTACCGGAATGTGAAGTTTGGCAGCTGCCAGAGCACCTGCCACTGTGGAATTGGTGTCACCAAAAAGCAATGTCCAGTCTGGTTTCTCTTTCAACAGCACAGCTTCGATCCCTTCAAGCATTTTTCCTGTTTGCCAGGCATGACTTCCCGATCCCACGCCAAGGTTATAGTGAGGTTCAGGGATATTCAGCTCTTCGAAGAAAAGCCTCGACATATTTTCATCGTAGTGTTGGCCGGTATGGAGGAGGACTTCCCGGATGTTGGGGTGAGCCCCGATCACACGGGAGATGGTAGCAGCTTTGATAAACTGGGGGCGAGCCCCGATCACGGATACGATCTTCATGCAGAGCAGATTAGAAAAAAACAGCAGTTCTGTAAGCAGGATTCTGTTCCCCTTTACAGGAGATTCTGTCATTTATCTGAACCGGCCGTCACCGAACGGTTTTCGCGACCTACCCCTCCCGGCGCCTTGCGGCCCTGGCGAGCAGCCAGGTGACTTGCGTCAGCGGGATGTACATGGTCTTTCAACCCATGAGGTTTACCCATCCCGGAGGTCACCATCCGGGATCGTGGTCTCTTACACCACGTTTTCACCCTTTCCGGTAAGGGCAACCCGACGGGTCGCCCGTACGGTGGTTGTTTTCTGTGGCACTAGCTGTGACCCGGTTGCCCGGGTCCCTTCCTGTTAGGAAGCATGGTGCTCTGTGTTGTCCCGACTTTCCTCCCCGGACGAATGTGTTCCACGGTTAACTTTTGTCCGGAGCGACAGAACGAACTGCTGATCTGCAAAGATAGGATTTATCCCTGACAAATATATACCTTTGCACCCCTCCATAAGCCGGGATGAAAGATTTAAGCCAAGGGAACGAAGGAAAACTCATCTTCCGATTTGCTGTGCCTATGTTGCTTGGAAATGTCTTCCAGCAACTTTACAACGTGGTGGATACCATTATTGTCGGGAAGTTTATTGGCAAGGAGGCACTCGCAGCGGTGGGGACATCTTTTCCGATTATTTTCATGCTGATCTCCTTCATCATCGGGATAACGATGGGATTTACCATCATTATCTCGCAGTACTTTGGAGCCAAGGAGATGGATAAGGTGAAAAGGGCGATCAACACCCTCTATATTTTCGTCTTTTTCTCTTCAATCATTGTCAGTGTGGCTGGTAGCCTGTTAAGCGAGTGGATATTCAGGCTGGTTGACCTTCCGGAGGAGATAATTCCCCAGGCGAAGCTTTTCCTGATTATCTATTTTTCTGGGATGATCTTTCTATTCGGGTATAACGGGACAAGCGCCATTCTCCGTGGATTGGGTGATTCCAAAACACCGCTCTATTTCCTGATTGGATCGGTGGTACTGAATATCATTCTCGACCTGTTATTTGTCATCGGATTTGGCTGGGGGATAGAAGGTGTGGCTGTGGCAACCGTGCTTTCCCAGGCGTTTGCTTTCCTGACGCAGATCCTTTACCTGAACAAATATCATAGCTTCCTGAAGTTTTCGTTCCGTGAGTTGAAGTTTGACTGGCGTATCTTTCATCAGGGGATCCGGATTGGATTGCCAACGGGCTTTCAGCAAACCTTTGTAGCGGCCGGAATGCTTGCTCTATACTGGATTGTGAACCAGTTTGGAGTGACGGCCAATGCCGCTTACAGTGTGGCAGGCCGGATCAATACGTTTGCGTTGATGCCAGCCATGAGTTTCAGTGCTGCACTAAGCACGTTTGTCGGTCAGAACCTTGGAGCCAACAGACCTGAGCGGGTGAAACGTGGGCTACGTGATACCTTATTGATGACAACCGGTATCGCTTTGGCTATTTCCTTTGTGACTGTGTTTTTTGGCCGGTATCTGATGATGATGTTTTCCGATGATCCGGAGGTGATTGCGCTGGGGAGGATGTACCTGACAATTGTTGGAGCATTCTATATCCTATTCACCACTATGTTCATTATCAATGGTGTCTTACGCGGTGCCGGAGATACGTTTATCCCGATGATCATCACCCTGCTGTCACTTTGGGTGGTGAGGGTTCCCGTGGCCTATCTCCTTTCCAGGGTCCTGGAAATCGGTTTGTGCGGGGTATTCTGGTCGATTCCCACCGGATGGTTCGCAGGGGTTGTTTTGGCCACCCTCTACTACCTGTCGGGCCGGTGGAAAAGCAAGGCTGTGGTGCGGTATGATGCAGCGGGGATGAAGGAATGAAGGAATGAAGGAATGAAGGAATGAAGGAAGTAGGTAGGGAGTTGGAAAACTAGGGGGTAGATGGATGGCTGGTAATGCGGTTGAATACACTTGCTAACTGTTTTGTCAGTACAATCCGGGAATAGGCTTCTATGTTTTTACTCTCCGAATGAAGATCACCACTCTTATATCGCGAATAGTAATCGAGGATATGCTTCTCAAGGGTCTTTGTATCTCCATGATCTGCAATCTGGCCTGCATGGGTATTACGGAGAATCGCTGCCGCATCGCCATCAACAGGACCCAGGCAGAGAATGGGGCGTTGAGCAGCCAGGTACTCGAAGAATTTCCCGGTGAGAATCATGTTCGCATTAGGCGTATTATTGATGATCAGGAGTAGAACCTGTGATTGGCACTGGGAGAGTATCACCTGATCGTGTGACAGGTATGGAATCCGATTCACATAGGAGGTCAGGCCATGAGCTTCCAGTGATTCGGTCACCGTGTGGTCAATTTTTCCAATCAGTTTTATCTCCAGATCCTTTGCCAGATCCTGTTGAGAGGATAGAAGCTGATGCAATACCTTCCAGAGCGATTCCGGGTTTCTGGTGCTTACCAGGGTCCCGATATGAGCGATGGAGAATTTTTTATCCAATTCCGGTGATGGAGATGAGATGATGTCATCTGCATCAAATCCATTGGTAATGACATCATAGGTTCTGGGAAGAATCCTGTTGAAATCCTTTGCCATGCCGTTGCTTATCACTGTAACTGCTGTGGCATCCTGCAGGACGGTTCTCTCCAGCTGATGGTGTCTTCTGTCAGCTGACGTGGTTAGCTTCAGATCTTTATAAAAATCGATGTTGGTCCAGGGATCCCTGAAGTCGGCCAGCCAGGGGAGATGGAGGTCTCTGGCAAGGTTCCAGGCGATCAGATGGACAGAGTGAGGCGGGCCAGTGGATACAATTACATCCACTGGATTTTCAGTGAGGTAATGCCGGAGAAACCGAACCGATGGTTTGATCCAGAATTTCCTTGCATCCGGAATGAAGAAATTCCCTCTAATCCAAACGGAAATGTTTTCCAGCAATCTGTTTTGTCTTTTCTCTGAAAGGAAGGCTGCATTGATCGTCTCCTCCTTGTTTCTGCCGATTACCTTTTTATAAGCATTGTATGGTTCCCAGATGGGTTGACGGAGAATTGTAATCTGGTCGGGGATGTCTTTCCGGAGGGAGTTGTCCAGTTCGGGATATTCCGGATTGTCGGGGATGTACAATACCGGTTCCCAATTGGATTCCCGCAGGTATTTCACGAACTTCAACCAACGCTGGACCCCGGCCCCTCCGCTTGGAGGCCAGTAGTAGGTGATGATCAGTACTTTTTTCATCCAGCTGCTTTCCATGCTTTACGGGCTTCCAGCAAACCAAGGACAATGATTAGTACAAGCAGGGTGATAGAGCTAATCAGCGAAATCTTCTCTCCAACCAGATAGACCTTTGGCTCAAATTTGAATTCTACTTGATGGCTACCCGCGGGAAGGACCATGGCTCTCAGGACATAGTTGGCCCTGAAATGTGGTGTAGGTTCCCCGTCAACATAGGCATTCCATCCTTTCGGATAGTAGATCTCTGAGAAGACTGCCAGGCCATTTTTTTCTGTTTTGTACTCGTAATTCAAGTCATTTGGTGCATAGGATATCAACCGGATGAAAGCGAGGGAATCTCTTCCAGTTGTGTATGTATTGAGCTCGTTTTCAAATCGTTTATCCATGATCACTGTATCTGCCGGGTGGAAGTGCGTGATCGCCTCCATCTCCTGATCCGCGTTGTCAACCAGCTTTACATCCTCCACAAACCAGGCGTGCCCAAGGGCATCAAAGTTGCGTTGAGCCACGGGGGTGCGATCCTCACCTGCAATGATGAAATATTTGGTATTAAGCATGTTCAGCACACTCATGTTGCTTTTGCTGATCTGGTTCTCAATCAGTTCCTGGTAGCGGCGGAGTTTGGCTCCATGGTATCCACCGATGCTCTTGTGAAAATAGGAGGTACTTGCATCGTTGAATGTGTTTACACTTAAGTTGAGCACCCGGAAATCGGGATCTTTATCCTGTAAAATCTGTTGATCTGCAGCGGTAGGCGTAAACGGATTTTCCACTTTGGTTTTCTCCGTAAAGCTGTCGTTGTTGAGGTAGCGTTTACTGATCATAAACATATCAAACAGGATCAACAAACCCAGCATTATATATACATAGCTTGTCTTCAATTTGCTGAACAGCAAGGCCCAGAGTGTTGCGGCTGTCATCAGGATGAATGCAAAAGAACGGAGGGAGTCCATCCGTACCAGGCGGGCCCGTTCATCGCGGATGGCTTGCATCATCCAGTCGGGGAACTGGAATTGCTGTTGAATAGTTGCATCGTTAGGTCCGGAGAAACTCAGGAAGAGACCAGGTAGTAAGATAAACAACAATGTCAGTCCACCGGCAATTCCCGTGGCGATCTTCAGAGATCTAAACAGTTTTTTCTGTTCCACCTGTTGGTCAAAGAGTATTTTCAGTGCCAAAAGAGCCAGGAGGGGCATGGCAAACTCAGCAATAACCAATGACATGGACACGCCTCTGAACTTATTGTATCCGGGGATGTACTCCATGAAAAAATCTGTGAAAGCCATGAAGTTGTGCCCCCAGGAGAGAAGAATAGACAAAACAGTTACTGTTAGCAACCACCATTTAAGTGGACCTTTGACGATGATCAATCCAAGGATAAACAGGAAAAATACGATTGCCCCTACATAGACCGGACCTGCTACAGAAGGTTGATCTCCCCAGTAGAGTAAGGGGAGGGGATATTTGGTGAATTTATTGATCCGGTTTTGAGGGACGTTATTCTTTTTAAGGGCTTTGACAATCGCGGAGTTGTCGCTTATCTTTGAGGCAGACGCTCCTCCATAGAAGTTGGGGATCAGGAGTGTCATGGTTTCACCAACGCCATAGCTCCATTGCGTGGCATAGTCTTTATCCAGACCGGATGTTTTATTTTCAAGGTCATGGGTAAGCTCAGATTTGCCCCTGATGGTATGTTTCCCATATTCCCATGTAGCCCAAAGGGTTGCAATATTTGTAAACACGGCAAACGAGGCTGCTATAACCAATATGCCAACCGCTCCTGCAAAGGAGGCAAACCGTTTTTCGCGGATCGCATAAATCAATTCAAAGAGACCCAGGATGAGAACAATGATCACCAGGTAATAGGTGATCTGTGGGTGGTTGGCTTTGATCTCCAGAGAAAGAAATATAGCAGTCAGAATCCCTCCCCACAGGTATTTTCGTCGCAAAGTAAGAATGATTCCGGCAAGTACCGGAGCCATATAGGCAATGGCGTGTGCTTTGGAATTATGCCCTACATCCAGGATGATAAAGAAGTAGGAAGAGAAAGCAAATGCTACTGCACCTGCTATCGATAACCATGGATTCACCTTCAGCACCAGCAAAAGGATAAAGAATCCGATGAAATAGAGAAACACGGTACTGGCCGGGTGGGGGAGGCCCAGGGAGAGTATTTTATCCAGGTAGCCCAGGAGGTTTCCCTTATAAATAACTGAGATCTGGTAGGCAGGCATCCCTCCAAACATAGAGTTTGTCCACAGGGGCTCCGATCCTGTTTTCTCCCTGAAGTCGGCGATCTCTTTCGACATCCCGGTAAACTGGACGATATCGGATTGATGGATTCGTTTGCCTTCAAGGAGAGGGCTGAAATAGACAAGGGTTATGATCAGGAAGATCAGGACAGCACCTATGTAAGGAAGCCATTGTTTGAAATCAATTTTTTTCATGAGGAGGGATGTTTACGAATTGGTGAAAATAAAAAAAGAAGACCATATTTCAAATCTTCTTTTTCAATAAATTTTTTGGGAAAGCGTTAATCTTTATCTAACTTCTCGTCCGATACTGACAATTTCTTCCTTCCTTTCGCCCTTCTGGCTGCAACTATTTTCTGACCATTCACAGTTGACATTCTTTTACGGAATCCGTGCTTGTTCTTTCTTTTTCTTTTTGAAGGCTGATATGTAGGTTGTGCCATGGTATTGAATTTTAGGGCTGCAAAAGTAGGAAGATTAATTCAAGATTCAAAATTATGAATTCAAAATAGGAAGAAATTCCCTCTCTCCATTATTACTTTACCGGGATATCTTTCAGGGTTTCAACGAGGAATTTCCAGAATTTCTCAACGGTTGTGATATTCACTTTCTCATCCGGAGAATGCGGGAAGCGGATCGTCGGTCCAAAGGAGATCATATCCCAGTTCGGGTAGGCACCACCCAGGATTCCACATTCAAGGCCTGCGTGGATAGCCCTGATCTCTGGGACCTTTCCGAATTTCTTTTCGTAGACATCCAGCATTACTTTCAGGATGGGAGAATCGGGATTTGGTTTCCAGCCCTGGTATTGTCCGTCGAACGAGATCTCAGCACCTGCCATTTCAAATACCGATTGGATCATCTGTTCCAGTTCTTTTTTGGCAGAGTCGACAGAGCTTCTCAGCAGGCTTTGCAGTTTGATCTCGCCATTTTCCGATTTCACGATGGCCAGGCTGGTGGAGGTTTCTACCAAACCGGGCATCTCATTGCTCATCCGGATCACACCATTGGGGCAGGCATAGATAGCATTCAGCAGGTTGTGCTGGGTTTGTTCATCGATCAGTGTTGCCGGCGCGGTTACCTGATCAACCAGGATTGTCAGATCAGGTTCCACGGCAGAGAGCTCCTTACGAACAATTTCCGTAAACTCTGTTACGTGGCTCAGGAATTTCTCTTTGTTTGATTTGGGAATAGCGACCACCGCAAAGGATTCGCGTGGGATGGCGTTACGAAGGCTTCCCCCGTCGATGCTGGAGAGTCGCAGTCCGAACTGCCGTTCGGCAACCCACATCAAGCGGTTCAGGATCTTATTTGAGTTTCCGCGGCCAAGAGGAATATCAAGGCCACTATGTCCGCCTTTCAGTCTTTTAACCGTCAATTTGAATGTTGTCATCCCGGCAGGTACATCCACGTCCTTGCAGGTAAACCTGGCATTTGCGTTGGTGCCACCCGCGCATCCAATATAGAGTTCCCCTTCATCTTCCGAGTCCATATTGAGAAGAATATCTCCCTGGATCAATCCCGCTTTGATCCCAAAAGCACCGGTCATTCCGGTCTCTTCGTCAATGGTGAAGAGCGCTTCCACGGGGCCGTGCTGCAGGTCGGAGGATGAAAGCACTGCCATCGTAGCGGCAATTCCAATCCCATTATCCGCACCGAGGGTGGTGCCCTCTGCTTTCACCCAGTCACCGTCCACATAAGGTTTTAGCGGATGCAATTTAAAATCGTGATCGGTATCTTCGTTTTTCTGGGGAACCATATCGAGATGTGCCTGCAGGATGACGCCATTTCGGTTCTCCATTCCAGGTGTTGCCGGTTTTCGGATGATGACATTGCCGACTTCATCAACTATGGTTTCAAGTCCATGTTTCTTTCCGAATTCAACGACATATTGACTAACCTTTTCCTCGTGTTTTGAGGGCCGGGGGATCTGTGTCAGTTCATAAAAATATTTCCAGAGAGACTGGGGTTGGAGGGTTAGCAGTTCGTTGCTCATAATTGTGTTGATTTATTTGTCGGGAAATAACGGTGCAAAGGTAGAAAAATTTTATAAAGAGGATTAGGTGTCTTTTTTCTGGAGTTGTTGGAATGAGATGAATCGTTGTTGGTATAAAATGGTCATAAATTTATTGACCCGATCCACTGTTTCCGATTCTGGTTGCAGTTTCCCGGGATACTCTTTTTCCAGTTCATCGCAGATGGTTCGAACCGGTTTTATCCCGTCTATCAGTAACCAGGTGGCAGAACCGAACTGATCGAGTTTGATCCGGATGAATTCTTTCCGTTTCTGGGGGGCCATGATTCGGGCTAACCAGGGTTTTTTAAAGCGCGGGAGTAGAATATTTAAGGTTACCTCCCCCCGAGGCTCGTGGTTGAGCAAACGCACCGGAATGAGATCCAGTGCGTTGCTCTTCTTCAGGATTTTCCTGCGTTTGAAAAAATTTACTTCCATGCAGTTACATTCCGGATGATGGTGGAGCCGGTTGATCAGGTTTCCCTGCATTCTTCAGTGGGATCTGGATCATCACAAATCCGATGATACCGATGATGACCAGGCTGATCAGGAAGGAGGGGTGTTGGAAGAAGACGAAGTAGTCGTAAATGAAGATGTTGACCACTGCCAGGATTGCGATCACCAGTCCCATTAACGCCTCTCCGGCGATCATCCCCGAGGCCAATAGTATACCGGTGTTCTCCACCCGGGTTTTTTGTGCCAGGTTGTATTTTCTTTTTTCGGTGAACCAATCTACGGTTCCTTTAAATATACCTCCTACGAAGATGGCAAACGTTGTTTCAATCGGAAGGTACATGCCAACACTGACGAGCATAGGGCTTTTCACCTGCATCAGGATGAATGCCGTTCCCATCAGCATCCCTGCTAAGATCAGCGGCCAGGCCATAGCGCCTTCCACGATTCCACGTGAGAGGATAGCCATCAGGCTGGCCTGGGGTGCGGAGAGGTTTTTGCTTCCGAAACCGCCCTGGTAACCGAGGTTGTTTCCACTGGCGATATCCCCTTCATGGAGGTAGGCCAGCACCACAAACATTACAGCACCGGCGAAGATGACGCCAATGATATCTCCCACCTGCATCCGCCAGGGGGTACCACCCAGGATATGACCTGCTTTCAGGTCCTGGAGCATCTCTCCGGCCACGGCGGCAGAAACACACACGATGGCTGCCACACCCAGCACGGCTGCTACTCCTGCTTCCCCCTGTACGCCTAATCCCACCAGGATCAGGGCCGTTACTACCAGCGCGGTTAGAGTCAACCCGCTGATCGGATTATTACTGGATCCCATGATCCCAACCAGGTAGCCAGATACGGCGGCAAAGAAGAAGGCCAGGATAATCATCAACGTAGCAGCAACCGCGGCAATCAACACACTGGTTTGGAAAATGAAATAGGTGATGGCGAAGGTAAGGACTGCTACTACGGCTATGCCGATCATGATAACGCCGAAGCTGAGGTCTCTTTCGGTACGAGGAGCGCTCTGGTCGATGCCTGATGCGGCCTTTTTTACATCGGAGATGGACCGTGCGATACCGGTGATCAGGCTTTTCCTCATCATATACAGGGTATAGCCGGCGCTCACCAGCATCCCCCCGATGGCGATCGGTCGTACAATGAAACGCCAGATCGAGGAGATCTGATAGGTTGGATCGGTTACCCGTTCCATGGCTGCTTCTGTTGTCAAAGTGGGATCGGTACTCATGAGGTAGGTAGCCCACGACTGGAAATCAAAGCTGGGCAGTAAAAAGTAGAGGATCATCGGGGCCAGCAATCCCCAGGCGATCAATCCCCCGCTGAAGTTTAGCGCTCCCAGCCGCGGACCTATGATGTAACCGACACCCATGTATGCTGGGCTCACTCCCGGAGAGCTGAGCAGCATACCCCCTTTCCCGGCAAAGACCGTTCCGGCGATGGTTTGCTGTGAGAAGGTGATGAATTTCTCCCAGAGATACTGAAACAACCTGACTTCAGCCAGTATTTTGATCAATCCACCCAATCCCATGGCCCAGAAAAGGAACCTGGATCCTCCGGAGCCCGATTGGCCCGCTTTATGGATCTCAGCGGCAGCCAGGGATTCAGGAAAAGGAAGTTCGGCATCTTCCACCATCACACGTCGCAGTAAAGCTACAAACATGATCCCGAGAATACCACCGGCTATCAAGATCAAAGTTGAAGTAATATAATGTCCCACAGTGAAAAACTCAGGCCAAACCCCGGCGATAAAGAATGCCGGCAGGGTGAAGATGGCCCCGGCAGCTACCGACTCCCCGATGGAGCCTACCGTACGGGTAAAGTTCTCTTCCAGGATAGTGCCTCTCAGCATCCGAAGGATGGCCATTCCAAGTACTGCAGCCGGGTAGGTAGCCGCAATCGTCATTCCGGCTTTCAGTCCCAGATAGGCATTGGCTGCTCCCAGAATCACGGCGAAAAAAAGCCCGATGATCAGAGCCCTGATCGTGAATTCACTCATTTTTGTCTCTGATGAGACAAAAGGCACGAATTTCTTCTCTTCAGACATAAAATCGGATT
>JADHVS010000109.1 GCA_016783865.1 Bacteroidales bacterium | reverse complement strand
CCAAACAAACCTGTGAGTTCGGCGGAGCCAAACAAACCTGTGAGTTCGGCGGAGCCAAACAAACCTGTGAGTTCGGCGGAGCCAAACAAACCTGTGAGTTCGGCGGAGCCAAACAAACCTGTGAGTTCGGCGGAGCCAATGCGCTCGCAGGATTCATGACACTAGCAACTTTGGCTAATTAACCTTATTTCTTTATGAATGGCGCATTATAATTACCATTTCCGGTTTCAACGGTAACAAAGTAAAGTCCGGTTTGCAGTTCGCCAAGTTCGATTACCTTGCTGTTTGCTCTCTGGAATTTATATGATTTAAGCGTTTTACCCAATAAATCTGTGACGGTTAAACCTGTCATTTCAGGATATTGAACCGACATCCTGTTCTCAACAGGGTTCGGGAAAACTTTAAGTGATGCTCCTGAAAATTGTTTAACAGAAGTAGTGTTTACTTCGACATTAGCGATATTATCAAGATATACAGTAGACCCACCCTCTCTTGTAGCTGGAAAATCAGGGAATATGGTCAGTCTTTGAAAATAGCCATCAATAGCCTCAGGAACAACAAAAGTTATTAATTCCCATTCGTCGGTAAGGGTATTTGAAACCTCAACTTCAACATTGTCAAAGCCAGTTAAACTTAATTCAAATTTCATTCTGAGAGGGCTGATAACAGTTTTTAAAACCATCATCGTCATGGTATGGGCTTCCTCAGTAAATTCCAAGACTTCAATACGATCTGTATACATACCAACCCATGGAACTGCGTCATCATGAACAATAAATTGCAAAACACTGTCAGAGCCATTAAGATCTGATATGTATGGATTATGAACAACGGATATGTCATCATTCGAACTCTCGGCTCCATTTCCAAAAACGATCCATGCTGTATCTGCAAGTCCTTCTTCGAAGGTGAAAGGATCAGCTAACTGTGCTTTTACTCCAAGAGCAAACACAGTTAAAAACAATAAAGTAAAAAGTTTTTTCATAATATTAATTAGTTTAAATGAATAAATAGGACCTACTTCTTTTTGATATGGACAACTTATCTTTGAAATAGTCTAGAAAGTTATAAAATTAATTTTTAACAAATCATATGTCTTCCAATCTATATTAATAATCCTTAGTTACATAGACCTGGTTGTGGCTTATTACTTTCACGAGGTAATATTCACTCTCCATTTGGCTGAAATCAACTTCAACCACTTTGCCATCAACCGAAAATTGTACTGCTAAAACAACTTGCCCTGTAGTATTTATTACCTCCACTTTATACCTGTTGCTAGTTTCCGGCAGTATTAAATTGAGGGTGTTTTTAACAGGATTAAACGAACTCGTCCGTCTTTACAATCATTGGTGCAGGATTTTTTTGACGCTTTTTGTTACGTTCCTTTTGCAACTCACGATTGCGCTTTACATACGCCGGATGCTTATCTCGATACTCTTTCTGATTCGCATGCGGAGGATGAGTATTCCGCCATCGTTTATTGCGGGTCTGAAAAGAAGACTTGCCTTTTGGTGTTTGTGAAGTCCTTCTATCCAACAAGCGCTTACGGGCATTTTTACATGAGCGCGACGAACAATATTTCTGATTCTTGACTCGGGGATTACGTGGTACCATTTTACCACAATGGTGGCAGATGAAGGTTAATTTCATTTTAGCAATCTTTCGGGAGCCCGAACTTGCTGATACCCAGATGCTGAAACAAGTTCAGCATGACGAAATAATGAATTTATAAACATCTCTTAAGCTTACCCCTGCCGGGCAAGCCAAAAAAAAAGCCGCCCCGAAAGGAGGCAGCTTATTTTATATCTGGCAATAAGAATTACTTGATGAATTTCATAACTGCGTTACCAGCCTTAACAAAATAGAAACCATTTGCATAGCCGCTGACATCAATGGTAGCCTCGGTTCCGCTAACCATTACCTCTTTCATTTTAGCACCAATGCTGTTGTAAATAGTAACCTTTTCATTAACAGATGTTAACACAATGTGGAGTTCGTTTCCAACAGGATTAGGATATACCTTAATCTCAGTCGTGGCCGGTTTAGATATTCCGGTCGCCCAGGTAACATTGATCTCCTTGCTTCCGGTTATCTCGCTTTCGTCTTTGGCCGTTGCGACCACCGTTACCGTACCTAGTGAAACCGGGGTTAAAAGACCTGTGGAAGGATCAATCGTTGCCGCACCAGTGCCATTTACAACACTCCACCAGGCTCCGCCTAAGGTGGCGTCACCAGGAGTTACAGCCGCGCTCATTTGCAGGGTTACATCCAATGCCACAGAAGTAGCATCACCTGCACTGCTAACCGCAATCTCAGTTACCGGAACAGCGACGGGTTCACTCAGTAAGGCCAGGTCATTTATGTTGTAGAGAAGGACGCTGTCAATGTAGACCACAGGGTCATGCAATCCAATCATAAACTGCACAGACTCACGGGTGTTAGCCACCAGCTCGTTGAAAACGACATCGAATACATACTTGGTGGGGTCCGTTCCCGATTCAAAGGTCCAGTCAGACTCACCACCATTGGCAAGCTCATGCGTGGATGTGCCGTACCTGTTATACCCGTTGTTGGAATCCTCGAAGTCAACATTGACCGTATCAGTTGCATCTGCCCACAGATAAAAACTGAATGTATACATGTCGGTGGTGTTGCATCCGAAGGTCTGCTGTGTAAAGGTGAAATCCCAGTAATTGGCTCCATCCGGATTCGGGTCAAGGCTCACAACGCCATCCGTCACAACATTAGTACCATTCCATTCTGCTGCTGCACCGGTAGCAGTTGTGACATTAAAGAATCCGTTCCGGATCAGGTTGATCTCGCCAAGGCTGATGAGCTGTCCGCTGATGGTCACAACAATTTCAGCACTTTCATAACCCAGATCCTGTGCTGCAGCTGTTACAGTGACTGTTCCATCCATTATGGGGGTAAGAAGTCCAGTTGAAGTGATAGTTGCCTTGCCTGTTGTGTTTGTAACCGTCCATGATAAGTTTTTATTGGTGGCATCAACCGGAAGAATAGCAGCTACTATTTGCAATGGCTGGTTATTTTCAGTAATGTCTCCGCCCGTCAGAGTGATGCTTTCAATATCAACACCAGCCTCGGCGCCTTCAAAGGTGATAAGGCCGCACTCGTCCATATTGCTCCAGGACTCATCAAAAGTACCAATATTGGCCCAAACTGCACGTTTACGGGCTGCATCCCCCTCATCCCTGTCAATAATGGTTACATCGAAACCAATTGTACCAGTCAGATCGACTCCAATGCCATCTCCGTCTAAAAGATATGTGAAAGGAACATAATATTCAGCGATATAATTTGGGTCATCTACCATGAAAGCATAGATAACACCAATGTCTTCCGGATCATCAATGGGCGTGCCGTCATTCGTTCCATCGGCAAATGCTGGAGCCACCTGATAGTGCCCCGAGCCTCCAGCACTGGCTCCAACACCATCCAAAAGAACAAAATTTACGTCCCAATAGATCTCAGGCTTGTCATATTCCCAGCTAGCTCCCGCAGGCGTTACGGAGTAGTGAGGATAAAAATCGTTATCAGTTACCGTAAGGAGAATATACATGGCATCCTCGAACCACAAACCCTGCCAGGTTGTTTCGCCTGCATCTCCAAGGGTAGGAACTTCTAACCGGTAAGGCAGATCGATGTTGTACACATTAGCCTCTGCCCAGACTTCATCAACAACGCCATCGAGAACTGGTGCTACAGAAGCTTTCTTAATTACACCTTCCGGCTGCTGTGCAAAAGCGCCGGCAACCAACAAGGCACAAAACAACAGAGTAGTAATTTTTTTCATAGTTTTTGTTTTTAGTTAGACATTAGTTTTGACCGATATCATAAAAATAGATTTAGAGAACTAGCTAAAAATGGGATTAAAAAAATATCTTTTTTTTAATCCCCAACATCAAATCAGTACGCAATTTATTAATTTCTTTTGTAACCAACAATAAAAATGAAATTAACCTGAATTTAACATATTTTAAAACATGTTAAGTTTGTTATGGAGTCACCCGGGTTTGCTTCGGACATTTCCGCTAATTTTTGCTCCAGCAGCAAGGTGCGGAGGCGATGGTCCTCGAGTAGCGGTCTTGCAAGAGATTGTCTGTGACTTATCCGCCCCGAAGGCACCCATTGCAACCTTTTATTCCTACATTTGTCTTCACTTATAGATCATCACCCCCGGATCATCCTGAAAGTAAAAATGGAGAGGTATTCAAACAAAAGATCTACTGTTAAGGAAAAACGTTTTATCCTTATTCTTTCCATCCTGTGGACAGCAGCCATACTGTCGGCCCAGGTTAATTTTACCTTGCATTCTGCATTTGCCTGGCTTAAAGGAAAAGATGCGGCAGGGCTGCCTGCCGGTTGGATGACCACCGGATTCGATGACGGGGGATGGGCCACCGGGAACGCCCCGTTTCGCTATGGAGATGGCACCGGTGGTGTTGAGCTGACAGATATGCGGTACAACTACTCAACGTTATACCTCAGGTCCGCTTTCGAATGTACGAATGCCGGGTTGTTAAACGAACTGACCTTCACTGTTGATTACGACGACGGATTTGTGATCTGGATCAATGGAGTGGAAGCACTACGGCAAAATGCCCCGGCATCTTTGGGGCACGATGCATTTACTCCCATAGGTCATGAATCAGGACAGGGTGAGGAATTTACCATAGACGCCTCTGATCTGAACCTGGTAGAAGGGACCAACCTGGTTGCCGTACAGGGATTTAATATAAGCCTTACCAGTTCCGATTTTTATTTCGACCTGGCCATCACCGGTGAAAAGGAATTGCCTGAACTGATTGATTCAACGGGTGTTTCATTCAGCCACCCTTCAGGTTTTTACGACTCCCCGTTTGCACTGACCCTTACCTCTCCTGTAACCGGTGCGAATATCGTCTATACACTGGACGGCAGCAATCCGCAGGACTCACCCACAGCCATAACGGCCGATTCGGTCATCAGCATCACGGTTAATCCCGCAAGCACAACCGGCAGACCGCGAACCCCTTGCTTTATGGTCAGGGCATCGCTGTTACAACCGGGATTCAAACCATCAAAACCCAGGGCTGCCACTTATTTATTCATTGAAAGCATAAAAACACAGTCCTGGCCGGGTGGCGAATGGCCCAACACCAATATCAACGGCCAGATCATCGACCTGGACATGGACAGCAAGGTGGTCGACAACCCTGAATACGCCTCCCTGATCGATGATGCCCTGCTCGACATTCCAACTATCTCAATAATTACCGATGTTAAAAATCTCTTTGACCCGGCAACCGGCATTTATGTCAATGCGGAAGGACACGGCCCTGAGTGGGAGAGGGAGTGCAGCGTGGAGTTGATCCGGCCGGATGGCTCGGAAGGATTTAATGTTAATGCGGGGTTGCGCATACGCGGCGGATGGAGCCGTCACGATGGCTATCCAAAACACTCGTTCAGGCTTTTTTTCAGGGAGATCTACGGAAATGACAAATTGTATTTTCCCCTCTTCGGACAGGAAGGGGCCGACCAGTATGACAAGATCGACCTTCGAACTGCACAGAACTATGGATGGAACAATGGTTCTCCAAACAACAGTTTTGTCCGGGAGGTCTTTTCACGCGACAGTCAGCGTGACATGGGACAGCCCTATACCCGGAGCCGGTATTACCATCTGTACCTGAACGGCATGTACTGGGGCCTGTACCAGACACAGGAGCGATCGGAGGCCCGTTTTGCGGAAACCTATTTTGGAGGCGATGAATTGGACTATGATGTGGTGAAAGTGAACATGGAGGATTTTATCTACCAGATCGAAGCCACAGATGGTACACTCGATTCCTGGCAGAGGCTCTGGGACATGTGCAACACCGGTTTCGCCTCCAACAGCAACTATTTCAAGCTGGAAGGAAAAGATGCTTCTGGAAATCCCATCCCGGGTGCAGAGGTACTTGTCGATATAGATAACCTGATCGACTATATGATATTAATCTTCTATACAGGGAATTTCGATGCCCCGGCCTCTTCTTTTCAACAGAACAAGGGATGCAATAACTTCTATGCGATCGACAACCGGAATGACAGGTCAACCGGATTCACCTTCTTTAACCATGACGCAGAACATGCAATGTTCTATTATGCACACTCCCCGGGGATCGGGATCAATGAGGACCGTGTAAACCTGGCTGAGAGAGACGACAATCTCAGGATGGTGGTGTATGATTTTCAACATTTCCACCCGCAATGGCTGCATCATAAACTCTGTGAAAATGCTGAATACCAGTCCAGGTTTGCCGACAGGGCCTTCAGGCACCTAACCGAAGGAGGAGCATTATCCCAGGTAGAAGTGCTGGCGAGGATAAATACCCGTATCGATGAAATAGACATGGCCATTATTGCCGAATCGGCTCGTTGGGGGGATGCCAAAAGAGGAGATGGCGAACCCTATACAAGGAACGAACACTGGCTGACGGAAATAGAAAGGATCCGCGACCTCTTTATTCGTTTCAGGACCACTGTAGTCATTGACCAGCTGATGTCGGCAGGTCTTTACAAGGACCTGGAAGCACCGGATGTAAAAGTCTCCGGAGAGAAGGTATTGAAGTCAACCTACCCGGTAACAGCACCCCTGTCCGTCTCCATTGAAAATAACAATGACAAGGGGACAATCTATTATACACTGAATGGTAAAGATCCCAGGATGGTGGGTGGTGGCATCCGGCCGGAAGCACTCCAGTCAGGGAGTTCCGTATCCTTTCAGATCAGCGGATCCACCGTACTGAAGGCAAGGATCGTATATCACCAGGTCTGCAGCGCCCTCAAAGAGGTCACCTTTGTCAATCAGCAGGAAGATTATGATGTGCTGAAAGTAACTGAGCTTCACTACCACCCGCCTGACTGGGTGATAGGCACCGATACCATTCCTGGTTCCGACCTTGAGTTTATTGAATTTATAAATACCGGGACCCAGCCTGTAAGCCTTTCAGGGCTCCGGCTCGATTCGGCGGTCCATTACCAGTTCCCCGTTAATACGCTCCTTTACTCCCAGCAGTTTTACGTCGTTGCGTCCAAGCCGGCAATGTTTTATGAGTACTACAGTCTGGCGGCCTCAGGCAACTACACGGGTCATTTTTCCAATGCGGGTGAAGAGGTCCTGCTGGCTGATCTCACGAGTAATCCAATTATTCATTTTACCTATGATGACCACACTCCATGGCCTGCGGCTGCGGACGGGACCGGGTTATCTCTGAACGCCGTCGAACTGAATCCAGCAGGTGATCCCGATGACTTTACCTACTGGACCGTTTCTTTACGGTTGGGAGGTACACCCTTTGCCCACAATTTCCCGCTGGTAATCGATCCGGCCCCGGCTGTAATGGAAGGAGCGCTGGTTGCCTACCCCAATCCAACCAGGGACCTGGTTACCCTTCACCTGAAGGCTGCCGGAGAAATGCCGATACTGGACATCACCGTATTTAACATGACCGGTCTTGCCATATACCATGGGACCATTTCCAACAACAGCCAGATCAGCTTTTCATCCCTGGGCCTGGATAGCGGGCTTTACCTGGTCAGGGTTGAAGCAGATGGCATCACCGAAATGGTGCGGATTATTCTGACAGGTGACGAGTGATGCGTGACGAGTGATGCGAAAGACCATTTTGTTCCTCGTTCTTCGTTCATCCTTTTTCGATTCACGATTCACGATTCACGATTCACGATTCACGATTCACGACTTCCTCCTCACTCTTCACTCTTCACTGAAAAATAAATGCAATGAAAAACCTGATTTACATTTTCCTGATCCTTGCCCTGGCTGCTAATTATGGTTGTTCTGACAGGCAGCCGGCAAAAAAAAACATCGTCATCCTGGTCGGGCCTAAATCTCATCCGGCTGGTATGCATGAGTATATTAAGTCGGCCAGGCTTTTAAAAGCCATGCTCGATCATTCACCCAATACAACCGGGATAAATACTCAACTGGTTTACAATGGCTGGCCCGAAAATCCTGCCATTTTGGATTCGGCTGACCTGATCCTGGCTATTGCTGATGGTCGTTATGGCGAGGAAACCGTTAATCCGCTTATGGCTAATGATGATAGAATAAAGATTATTCAGAAGCAAATGGACCGGGGATGCGGAGTAATGACTTTTCATTATACCACATTCGCTCCGGATATTTATGAGGAAGAGATCCTCGAATGGACAGGTGGGTATTTCGACTGGCAGCCGGGTGAAAAAAAGGGTGAATGGTATTCTGACTACACATACATCACGGATGAGGTGACATTCCCAAATCCAGGTCATCCTGTATGCAATGGAATTGAGTCGTTTACCTATGAGGAGGAGTTTTATTTTAATCTCCGCTTCAGGGAGAATGATAAACGGTTGGTCCCCATTATGGATGTGCCTGGACTGGAAACCGGTCAGGAGCTGGGCAAAGTGGTCGCCTGGGCTGTTGAAAGGAAAGATGGAGGACGGGGATTTGGTACAACCATCGGACATTATTATGATAACTTTGAAATTGAAGATTATAGAAAGTTTGTATTAAATTCGATCGTCTGGACAGCAGGTATGAAAGTCCCGGAAAATGGAATCGAATCAACATTCTATTCAGACAAGGAGGTAACAAATATGCTCTTCAATGCGGAAATAAAAGGACTCATTCTTACCGGGCATCACCACCCGGGACATCCCTGGGAGGAAACGACCCCGGTAATAAAAACCGCTTTGGAAAAGGATAAGCGGATCCATATCGATGTGTCGACCAATATTTACGACCTCGCACAATATACCCTGAAGGATTATGATTTCCTGGTCCTGAATTACTGCAACTGGGAAGACCCGGAAGGATTGCCTGATGATGCGAAAGAAGCATTCACAAGCTATCTGAAGGATGGAGGCGGACTGATGATCATCCATTTTGCCAATGGTGCCTGGCACTATTCCCTGCCTGGAGCAGAAGAATCGGACTGGCCGGAATTCAGGAATATTTGTTTAAGAATGTGGGACCATAATGCGGAAAGTATGCATGATGCATATGGCAGTTTCACTGTAAATCCAACAGAAACAGATCATTTTATCACTGAGGGAATTTCCTCCTTTGAAACAATCGATGAATTATACTACAAACAGGTGGGAGAAAAACCAATTGAACCGCTGCTGACGGCTCTTTCAAAGGATACCGGGAAAGACGAGCCCCTGGCCTGGGTGAACATGTACGGCGAAGGAAGGATCTTTCAGACACTGCTGGGACATGATGCTGCATCCTTCGAAGCAAAAGAATTCCATGAAATCTTAAGGCGAGCCGCCATCTGGGTTAGCCGTAAAGAATGACTGGAATCAAACCACACCAACACCTACCACCCACACAAACGATTCACGATTCACGATTCACGATTCACTTTCTTCCACGTCACTCGTCACCCGTCACTCGTCACTTCTTAACTAAATGTAATGAAACCAAAAAATATCGCAATGCTGGGCTCCGGGTTTATCGGAGACTTTTACACCTCATCATTGCACCAGCCCCGCAGTCAGGACCGGGTAAAAATGATCTGGTCGAGAGCCGAAGAAAAGGCCAGAAAGTTCGCCGGTAAATGGTCGGTCCCGCACAGCGACTGGTTCTGGACCCCTGAAATCTCGGGAGGGGGAGTCCTGCTGGACATGGGTTGCCACTGCATTGAAATCGCAAGAAATTTTATCGGGAAGGATATCAGGCCGGTTGAAGTAATGTGCTGGGCCGACACCCAGGTACACCCGATCGAATCGGAAGACCATGCCATAGGCCTTGTTAAGTATGCCATCGGGCAATTCGAGGTTAGCTGGTCGTTCCGTGGCGGCATGGACCTGCGTGACGAGGTCAGCGGCATGGAGGGGACTATCTGGCTGAACCATTTTCTCCGCACAGGCTTTGAGATGTTTACAGCAGCCGGGGAAGGAGCCTACATCGCTGAAAAAGCCGAAACCGAGACCGGCTGGTTGTTCCCGGTTGGCGATGAAGTAGGTGAACTGGGATACGACAATATGTTCGACGATATGTTTAATGCAATAGATGAGAAAAACCAGCCCCTGGAAAACTTCTACGACGGATATGTGGTCAACACCATCATGGATGCCTGCTACAAATCGGTCAGGTCAAAAAAATGGGAACCTGTTGAACTGGATATCTGGCGCGGAAAGACAGAAGTCGGGCAGGTGGTCAGCTTCAGGGAATACGATAAAGATTATTACCTCGTTAAAGAAGAAAAACTGCCGGACGGAAAGAAACTCATCCTGAAAGATAAGAAAACGGGGAAGATTATTCAGAGGGAGGTTTAGAAGTCAGCTTGCTACAATCTTACCAATATTAGTCCAGCCAAATCTTACGTAAATAATCTATATTTTTATTACGTATACTTGTCATATTATACGTATATTTGCATTAAATATATTACGTAAATATGGATTCAAAACTTACATTAAATGTGAATAAGGAACTGGCAAACAAAGCAAAATTATATGCCAGAAGCAGGGGAAGAAGTCTTTCAGACCTGGTGGAAAACTACTTCAAATTCCTTACTGGTGGAACTGACCATTCTCAAATTGATATCTCATCTAATGTAAAATCTCTTCTCGGTTCGTTTAAGGTTCCGGCAGAAGCTGACTATAAGAAAGATCTGGCCGATCAGCTCTCAAAAAAATATCAGAAGCATGATTAATATCTTTATTGATACTGATGTAATCCTGGACTTTCTTACCGACAGGAGACCATTTTCAACAGAGGCCACATCGATTTTCACTTTAATAGACCAGAATAAGATTAAAGGATACACTTCTTCCCTCACATACAGCAACCTGTATTATGTATTAAGAAAATATTCAACTCACAAAAAAGTGATACTCAAACTTGAGGAGCTTTCGAAATTTGTGGATATTCTGAAAGTTGATGAGCAAATAATTAAATCAGCACTTTCGTCGGATTTCAAAGACTTTGAGGATGCGATCCAATGCTTTTCAGCTCAAAAGGAGAAAAAGATTGATGTGATCATTACCAGAAACATCAAAGATTATAAAGAATCAGAATTGCCTGTGATGACTCCCGGGACCTTCATCAAGACGTACGAACAAACCTCTGGTACGTGACATGATCCACTTTGCCTATTCATACCTCAGGCTTTTCACCGGATTTGACCTGCCCACCTTTAATGTGTGGTAAAGGATGGTTACCACAGCGATTAAAATTCCTGCAACACACGACATGATAAGGTAAACCCACGCAAAGCCGAAGGTGTTGCTGAAGCGGTTGAGCCAGTTATATGACAGCCAGAGGGCCGCGGGAAGAGCGATGGCCACGGAAAGGACGACCCACCGTATCAGGTCCCTGATGAACATGACCATAATATCCCGGCTTCCCCCGCCGTTTGCTTTCCTGATACCTATCTCTTTTGACCGCTTGATCACGGTTTGCCGTGAAAGTCCCAGCAAGCCCAACATCGAGATAATTATGGCCAGTATGGCTCCTATAGAAACCAGTTGGGCACTGTTCCTTTCGTCTTCATACATCATTTCAAACCGGTCGGCCAGCCTGAAATGAGCAAAGGTATGATCAGGATAGTGCAGTTTCAGGATGGAATCGGCATACCGGGTGGCCGGAAAGATCGAATCAGGATCCACCTGTACCGAGATATATTTATATTCCGGGAAATAATTACTGACTACGATTGGCTTAACCGGGTCATGCAGGGACTCAAACTGAAAATCCTTTATAATGCCAATCACAGGAAAATTATACGTATCTACAATTATATTTCTTCCTATGATTGAATCGGCTCCCAGCAGATTAGCAGCCGTTTCGTTCAGCAGAAAACCAAATGAATCTTTTTCCAGGACCAGGTCCTCTCCTTCCACAAGCTCAATGCCATATGTGCTGATATAATCATCCTTTACCCTGTGTTCGTTGATGATCCTGCTATCTGTCAGGTCCTCTCCTTCCAGTATGAGGTTCTGTACACTGGTAGGCACACCAGGGATACCCTCCGATGCACAGGCATTCCTGATATTTGCATTTTGTATCAAATCTTTTTTCACCAGGGAAAAATCTGCATTCATCCGCCTGAATGGTTCATAGAATATTACCACCTTCCCCAGGCCAAAACCCGGTTCAGCGGTTTTCATAAACCGAACCTGGAAAAACAAAACACTGAAAAGGGCCAGCAGAAAAATCATCATACTGAACTGAACCACTACAACAACTTTTTTCAGCCAGTTTACATGATGTCGCACCCTGATCACAGATAAAACCTGTACAGGAGTCAGCCGTGTGAGATATATGTAATGTACAATTCCCGTGACAAGACTGGTCAATAATGCAATAAGGAGAAAGAAAACTAATAATTTCAGAAGGTCAATGACAGAAAGTTGCAATTTGATCCCAAGAATAAGGGAAAACGGACCGGAGGCCAATTCGGTGAATGCCAGGGCAAAGAAACAGGCCAGTACAGAAATGACCAGCGATTCACCGATCAGTTGCTGCCAGATACGGTTCTTATCTGCACCTACAATCAGCCTCATGCCCACTTCCCGCAGCCTGTTTTCAGATTTTGAAGTTATCAGGTTAACAAAATTGGATATCGTTATCAACAGAATGAATACTGCCAGGAATGCCATGATCAGTATGGTATCCCTGTCTCCGGTTCGATGCAATGCAGTATCAAATCCGTGTGATTTCAAATGAATATCTTTTAACGGTTGCAGCCGGGTCCGGACATCAATCCCATGCCCGCTATAATTATCATTCACTATTCTGCCGATCATCACCTCCAGGCTATCCTTCGTACTTTCGATTTTCTTAGTATCTGTGATCCTGAGATAGGTCGGGAAATCCATGGGCATTTGGTTCAGCATATTCTGCCGGGGAAAGGCTGAAAATGGAAGCAGGACATCAAATTGAATATGGGAATTTGGCGGTATTGGCTCAAGTACCCCTGATACTTTATAATATTTATTATGAATTTTAAATGGTTTACCGAGGGCCTGGATGGTACCAAAATACTTTTCAGCTATCTGGCTGGTGAGCACTACCCTGTCCGGCTCTGTCAATGCTGTCCCCGGGGCACCATACAACAGTGGAAAGGTAAAAACGCTGAAGAAAGTGGAATCGGCAAAAAAGAACCTGACATGGTTGATGTCCCTGAACCCATAGCGGTCGGTCATTTCAGTACTATATAACCTGGATGAGATGACCTCAGGATAAAACTCCTTATTGATCCGGGGGTATATCCAGGACAGTGTACTTGGGACCCTCAGAGTCTGGTCATCTGCAGCATCAACTATTTCAATCACCCTGAATACCTGTTCCGGATGTTGATGGAAACGGTCAAAACTGTATTGACTCTCCTCGCAGCAAGCTGCGAGGAATCATCGATCCTTTATATAAATTTTTAATTGCGCTCGCTAACCCCGCAGCAAGCTACGGGGAATGCGCTCGCAGGATTCAAAGTGAACAAATATAAGGAGGAGTATGGACGTACTCATCCCAATAGCCAGACCAAAAACATTTAATACAGCTATATACCGGTCTCGCATGAGATGCCGGAGAGCAACCTTTAAATAAGTCCGTAACATCCCGGGAAATTTACATCAGAGCGCCGAAAATAATTATTCCTGAGACTCTTAATAATGTTGAACAGGGTTAAAATTACAATTTTTAACGGGAAATGAAAAACTTACAATTTCCATTGATTTATTTGGAATGCTACCTACCGGTCGTTAGCTTTGTATAGGATTGCTGGTAACCTTCATTCCGTTGGCTGAAGCCAACGGCAATTGATAAGCACACTCATTGCCCTCACCCACACCAACCAGGAACGAAGAACCAGGAACCAAGAACTATATTATCTTCTATGGAAACACTCGATATCGTCCCCACCAGAGAAAGAATTTTGAATATATCCATAGCTCAGTTTGCCAAATATGGTTATAACGGGACCTCCATGCAGCAGATTGCGGATATGGCCGGGATCAGGAAGAGCTCAATCTACAACTATTTCAAGAGCAAAGACCAGATCCTGAAAGAGATCTATGAGATCTTCACCGAAGAGATGACCAAGCTGATCCCCACCAAGGAACAGGTCAAAATTGACCTTGGCAAGGCAGCTTCGATTGAGGTATACTGGAAAAACAGGATCAGCGGATATTTCGAGAACAGCGTCACCAGTTATGCAGGACGGCTATGGAAGGTTATTTTGCAGGAACAGTTCAGGGATGACAGGGCGGCTGTGCTGATCATCAGCGAGACAGGGCGAATGACTGACAACACGTCTATGATCTTCAAACAGATGATAAAAAAAGTCCTGATTAAAAAGTGCGATCCGGATAAACTGGCCGAAGAATTTCAATATACTATCCAGGCTTTCCACCAGGAATACCTTATCAGGCATACCTTTGACCTGGAGCCCGAAGCAGGATTGCAAAAAACCCTTGAATTCATTGATCTATTTCTCTCCAGGATAAGGAAAAAGGCCGGTCCTGTAGAATAAACACCCTCCT
>JADHVS010000108.1 GCA_016783865.1 Bacteroidales bacterium | reverse complement strand
TCCTTTTGCGAATTAAGTTCCCTTAGTCGACTTTCAGACTCCCGAAGGCGGGCTTCCACGAGACTTCGTTTGTTTGACTCATCCTCCAGTTGATCCAGCATCTCATTCAGCGATAAGGCGATAGAACCAATCTCATCATTAAAATATACAGGAACCCTTTCTTTCATAACGCCTTTGGTACGGTTTACCATGACGTTCTTCATGGCTTTTGCAGGAATGAGCACAAAGCGACGGATGATCAGGTAGATAAATACAGCGATTAAGATCGTGGATAACGCTAATCCCACCGCCATCACGAAAATTGCCTGCGACAACTCTTGAATGATTGAACTCACATCGAGTTCCAGGAGAAGCGCTCCATTACCTATTACCCCGATATTCCCAAGGGGCCGGGTCATTTTCAATGAAGTAATGTAAATGAATGAATTGTTCGTACGTTCTTCAAAATGATATCCTTTCGTGGAAGTGGCTGAAGCTCGCAGAAATGGCCTTTCGGGTAAATCAGGCAGGAATGAAATATTTTTATCCACCCATTGGACCCGGGAAGAGGCAAAGACAATGGGAGGATTACCGGCTACGGTAACAATCAGTTTTACATCAGGATCAAGGTTCAGGGTAGTGACCAGGCGCTGAATCTGGTTAGGATCCTGAGAGGCATCGCTGGTGTAAATGATCGTAAGGGCAATGGTCTCTGCCCGTTTTTTTATCTCATTTTCATACGTCGCAACCAGGTAGCCGTGAAAGATCCAAAAGACAAACCCAAACACCAGGAATGAAATGGATATCAGCGGGATTAGTATTTTTAGCTTCAGGGATAATCTCAACGAAATTGGAAAAACATTGCCCATTCTAATTGAGTTTTGATAAAGCCGTGGTGACCGGTCCCTGATTAATGAGATTTTTCACCGTGATATCCCGTTGTATCACCCCAGTCTTCCTGAGAATCTCAAAAGCTGCTTCCAAAGCCTTGCATAATTGACCATCAGAGGTAAAATACTGGATCTGGTTTTTCAGTGGCTCCACTGACATTCCGCGGTATGCCTCCTGTAAATCCAACACCGATATCTGTTCATGTTCGGCCATAATGACAAGGGCTTCATCAGGATACTCTTTGGCATATTGGATCGCACGATCAATACATTGGATGATTTTTGCCAGATCCCCGACACGGGTATCAATAAACTGCTCATCCGCTATCAAAACATCCACAATGTACCCCGGAATCTGAGAACTATTGAACATTATATTGGCAGTTCCTTTATTCAGGATCTTTACAGATGTTGGTGGATAGGTGCATATGGCATCCACTTCCCGCCCTTCAAAACTATCCTCCATGCTATTCTGGGCCATGGGAACCAGGACCACATCTGTTAAATCCATATGGTTTTGTTTCAGTGCCAGGTTAATGGTAAGTAAATCCAATGAGGCGGGTTCTACCCCAACCCTTTTCCCTTTCAGTTCAGGAATTGTTTGAATCGGTTTTCTCCCAAGAATGACATCGGCTCCATTTGAAAAGTCAACAACATAGAAAGCCTGAGGGGATTTGTAGTAAATTTCCCGGATAATCAGCAATTCTACAATAGTTCCGGCAACAATGTCAATTTGTCCACGTTCAAACGCTCTTCTCGAATCACTGAGCGAAACGAAATCGAATAACTGGATATCCAGGCCTACATCTTTAAAAAAGCCTTTTTGTTCCGCCAGGTAAATAAACTCATACCCCGGCCATAAAGTCATGCCCAAACGAATGCCGGGTACCTCTGTTTTACAAGCCGGTAAAAAAAGCACGAGGATTAGTAGGACGAAGGTTCCAGGTTTGAGTATTCTGCCAATATTTTTCATGCCATATCAAAATCAAAAGTAATCATTTTATATTACACTCAACTCCAGCCACCTCTCCCCTTTCTCCTCCAATTCCCGGAGGATGGAGGCAAAACGTTGGGATTTTGCATGCAGGTCATCAGCGGAAAGCATCCCTGAAGTGAGCGAGGCCTCGATCTCACCCTTCTCTGATTCCAGTTCCCCGATCTCTCGTTCCAGCACTTCAAGTTCCCGCTTCTTTTTGAAAGTGAGTTTGTTTGGATCGGACGGTTTATTGGGAGTTTTCACTATAGGCGACGGCTTTGTCTCCGCTTTTATCTTTCGCTTGTGGCGTTCACTGTAGTCACGGAACTGGGTATAGTTCCCCGGAAAGTCCTTCACAACACCATTCCCCTCAAAAACGAAGAGGTGATCCACGATCTTGTCCAGGAAATAGCGGTCGTGGGTAACGATTATTACACAGCCGTTAAACGATTCGAGGTACTCTTCCAAAACGTTCAGAGTAAGAATATCCAGGTCGTTGGTTGGTTCATCCAGGATCAGGAAATTGGGACTTCGCATCAGGACAGTAACCAGGTAAAGCCGGCGTTTTTCTCCCCCGCTGAGTTTATAGACCGGTTGGTGGTGTGACGGATAAGGAAACATAAAGTAGTTCAGGAATGCCGAAGCAGAGATGGTATCTCCATTGCCGAGTTTTACCACATCCGCGATCTCCCGTACCACATCAATCACCTTGGTATCGGGATTGAACGGGATTCCCTCCTGGGTGTAATATCCAAACTGAATGGTCTCTCCTTTTTTCACCGATCCCCGGTTGGGTTTCAGCTTCCCGGTGATCAGATCCAGAAAGGTTGACTTTCCGCTGCCGTTGTTCCCGATGATACCGATCTTCTCATTCCGTTTGAAGGTGAACGTGAATCCTTTCAGCATGGGCATCTCCCCCCAGGAGAAAGAGAGGTCGTTTACCTCCAGGATCTTTTTCCCCATTCGCTGTCCTTCGATGTGGATCTTCATCCGTTCGTCCGGCACTTTCCGGTCGGCCGTCTCTTTTAACTCGTAAAAACTGTCTATGCGGGCTTTTGCTTTGGTGGTGCGAGCTTTCGGCATCCGCTGCATCCACTCCTGCTCTTTCCGGAGAAGATTCTGGGCCTTCTCTGTCTCTTTGGTCAGGATATCCAGTCGCTCAGCCTGCTTCTCCAGGAAATAGAAGTAACTTCCACGATACCGGTGGATCCCTGTGTGATCCAGTTCCAGGATCTCATTGCAAATCCGGTCGAGAAAATAGCGGTCGTGGGTCACCATCAGAAAGGTGACCCTGCGCTGCGACAGGTACTCCTCCAGCCATTCGATCATCTCTACATCAAGGTGGTTGGTGGGCTCATCGAGAATCATGAAGTCGGGTTCGGTGATCAGCACCTTAGCCAATGCTACCCTCTTTTGTTGTCCGCCCGACAGTTCATCGATCCGTTTGTCCAGATCGGGGATCTGCAACCGCGACAGGATCTGCTTGATGCGGGTTTCATACTCCCATCCATTGAGCGCATCCATCCTCTCCATAGCGAGGATGATCTGTTCCTTATCCTCTCCCCGGATGGCTTGTTCATACCAGTAAATTGCCGACAATACCTCGTTTGAAGTAGTATAGACTTCATTGAACACCGTATGCGAAGAGGTGAGCTCGGGTTCCTGTTTCAGATAGCCGAGAGAAGCCTTGTTAAAGAGGGTAACGGTTCCGCCGTCAGCGGATTCCATTCCGGCTATGATGCTAAGGAGGCTTGTTTTTCCCGCTCCATTCCTGGCGATCAGCGCTACCTTCTGGTATTGACTGATCACAAAGGAGATATCCTCGAACAGTACATTGTCGCCGTAACTTCGGGAGAGGTTTTCAACGGTCAGGATGGTGGACATGCAGGCAGGAGTTGTAACCGGCAAAGGTAAGGGATTATTCGGATGCTGTTTTCCATCACTCACCGGACAAAATACGGCATTCATCGAAAAAGATCAAAATAGCCACGGTTCATTGTAACGTAAGGGCCGGTTTCCCGTCATATGTTCCAGAAAAGAAAAAAATGAAAACCATGAAAACAATCATTCTCATCATAGCGCTGGCTACCTTTCAGATCACTCCCACGTTTGGAGGAACCATAGGAGACAAAACTTCCCTTATGAATATAGGAGAAACCATTTGTGTGGAGTGCCCTTTTCTATCACCAGTCGTTCCGCTGGAGGCATCCTACGAAGATCAGCATGAGGTGACTACCCTGATGGTTCAGGAGTTCCTGACACCTGAGATCCCAATGGTAGCTGATTTTAGTGATTCTGAAATCCCTATGACACCCAACGAACAGTCACTTGTCCCCCAGGTCCCTGCTGAGGCTGATTTCCAGGACATCCCTTAATCTATATATTTCCCGCTTATTTTAATGACGTAGGGGTAATTTATGAATTGCCCCTACGTGTTATTTTGAGCCCCTCTCGCTGATCGTTATTCTTGGTGCGATAATAGTGATAGGTGAATTGTGAGTTGAACCTTCACTACGGACACATATCACATTGGCAATCACCACCGATTTATCCCCTCTTTCTTGCCCGAATCATATTTTTTTATCATTTTTGTTAAAACTTGTTCAATCAAGCAAGTAATCCTGACAAGGTTAAACGACGTCAGGAATAGTTTGATGATAGTCTTTACACTCCATGAAGTGGATCTCTTCGAAAATACGCAGGCAAATACTACTGAGTCCGTTCCTCCTGGCTATCCCTTTCACCCTCCTGATCATTGTATTGTTACCTGATCTCTTCCCGAAATTCAGGTCTGAATTGATCGAAAAAGGATTTATTGATAAGCCGGGAGGATATGAGTACTGGGAAGATATAGACCATGACGGAAACAGCGAACGCATCGTTCTTTTCAATAATACCGAAGGAAAAGCCTCAGTTAAGATCATCGAAGAGAATGGCTATATCGGAGACCACTATTATTGTCGGGGAAAATATATTGTTATAAAAACCCTGCCTGTAAAAACCGGAAACGACTGGAAGTTGGTTTCCTTACTTTACAAGATCGCTCCGGGCAACTATTCACCAAGATTGATATTGACTACTGTGCAAGGAGAAGTGATTACAGTAAGAGGGTTGGGAGACACGCTGGAGAGACCGGCAATGGATATTTTCTTTATTGGGCAGGATAGGGAATACATCTACCTGTCAGGCCAGCATGGCCAAATTGAAAAAATACATGATTTTTCATCTCCCTTGTACCTGGATCTCCCTGCATCCATTGAATCAAGATTTGTTCAAATTAAAACGCCCGAAAGCGGAAGAAGTACAATTGCCATCCAGCAAGCCGGCATTTATTATCATTATTCCTATGAGAAAAACAGATTTTATTTCCTGAAATTTCCATTTTACATGGGAATCTACGTTTTTATTCTCGGCTTTATACATCTGATCAGACGGCTCCAGCAAGTTCAGTTAGAGCAGAGGAAAAAACTTAGTGATGAGATCACAGCATTGCAACTGAAATCCATAAAATCGCAGTTTGATCCGCATCTGACATTCAACATCATGACCTCCATCAGTTATGCCGTTCACCAGGGAAACAAGGAACTCGCAAATCAATTCATAGCTAGATTCTCGGCATTCATACGCGACATTGTGACCGATTCCGATCAAATATCCCGGACACTTGGAAACGAGCTGACCTTTGTGACGAGGTACTTGTAGGGGGAGAAGATGCGGTTGCAGCAATTTGAATATGTGATCACGACCCCTGAAGGACTTAACCTCACCGTTGAAATTCCAAAAAACATTGTTTTGACCTTTGTGGAGAATGCTGTAAAACATGGCATCCGGCCAAAAGAAAGTCCTGGCAAAATCACAATCAGGATTGAAAAGATGATCGATGATCAGATGGAAATCTGTATAGAGGATGATGGTGCAGGGCGATCTGTAACAAAAGATGCCGGTTTGGAAAGTACGGGAAAAGGACTGTTGATTGTTGAACAGATCCTGGATTTATGGTACAAGCTTAAAGGGAAGCGAATCACCTGGACCATCGAGGATCTCACCGGGGATGGCAAACCGGTAGGGACAAGGGTGAGGGTGGTGATACCAGCTTAATTACCCCATCCCCCTACCCCCTTCCCCACAAAAGGGAAGGGGAAGTATTCAAATAAGTCCTTGACATATTCCATCAATTTCCCTATTTTTGATCTAACATTTCTGCCTAATGATACCAATAGAGATCACTGCTATCCTGGTGGACGACGAGCCCGATGCGCTGAATTACCTGGCTGCACTATTAAAAGAGATACCTGGGATCCAAGTACTTGCTCAAGAAATTTCTGTAACAAAAGGGGTTGAAGCCATCATATCCTTTCATCCTGATATCGTTTTCCTCGATATAGACATGCCCAAACATGACGGATTTGAATTGGTTCGACAGATCAAAGAGCTGAATCTTAGCCCAACCATCATCTTCACCACCGGTCATCCGGAATTTGCCATAGAAGCATTTGACAAGGCTGCTTTCGGGTATCTTTTAAAACCTGTAACGGACGACAAACTCAGAGCGATCATCAACCGTTACAGATGCGAAAAGATCATCAAAACAGAAACACACAACCGGCATAAGCTCCACACTTTCAAAGGATATGTCTGGATTAATGAGCACGATATTATGGGTTGCAAAGCTGACGGGAACTATACAGACATTTACCTCACAAGCGGGAAAAACGAAACCGTTATCGCCCAGCTTGGCAAGATTGAAGAGATCCTGCACTCCCCCTCTATTTTTCGCGCGCACCGTTCAGCGCTGATCAATACACAATATTTGTTTTCATTTGACCGTAAAACCAGCACCGTAAAACTGGTTTGCCGGGATCATGAGGTGGTGTTGCCGGTGGCGAAGGAGAAATTTGGGGAGTTGGAGGGAATGCAATCGTAACATGTCAGAGCGATATTTGCAGCAACTCATGGGCCAACTGGTGCAGCCCTTTTTCGATTTTCTTTGATTGTGCCTTTCGGGGATGCTTTAACCCAGAAGCATATTGACTTAACAAACTTTCATTTATTCCAGTAATCCTGGAAAGGGCTCTCTTTGTGAAGATATTATTATAGTAGGTAAGAAATGTTTCCACGTCGAATGAATATTGCAACATATAATTCGTGGAAAAAATTGCGGGAATTTCAACCTGATCCTTTTTCAGGCCTTCTAGATGGAATACAAGAGCATCCGAAATTCCTTTTTGTACATCAATAAATGATCGACCAGTTGCCACACACCCAGGTAAAACAGGAATGTATGCGGCAAATCCCGATTCTGATTTTTCGATAACTACCTGAACCTTTTCCATATGTATTCGCTGTTTATTTTAATCCGGCCTGTTTTAAAACGGAATACAATGTTCCTTTGGGGATTTCATCGCTAAGGTTTCCGGCAATTGTCACCCTCCCGGACTTTGCCGGATGTTTGAATTGTCGATGACTTCCCTTTTGTCCGATAAGATACCATCCGTTTTTTTCGATGATCCGAATAACTTCTTTAACCTTCATCGGATAATTTTTCAGTGCAAAGGTAATACAAATAATACCTTTTACCAAGTCAATGTTTAACAAACTAGGAATACAATCGAAACTTGCGTCACCTTTCCTGCTGCGTACACAATTCCCTCACTTTATACTTTCCGGATACAGTTTCATACATTTCTTTGAAAAGAAACATTTCAATCCTGTTCTGTGATCTATCTTTAAAGCAGAAACCAATACTCCATCTTATGAAAACCAAAAATCTTTTGATTTTTTTCATGGTAGCGATTTTTACTTGTCTGCTGGTTATGCAGCAGGGATGTAAGAAGGATAAAAAAGAAGAAACACCTAATAGCTCCAGTCTATACTAATGGCGAGGGAGTGATAGGGACAGTGGGCGGTACGGTGATGATTGATGATCCAACCTTACCCCTGGATGGCACAAAGATTGTAATTCCCAGTGGTGCATTGAATTCAAATCAAACAATCAAAATTGAACAAGCACCAAACTCAGTTGTTTTTTCAGAAGATAGCAATGCCATCATTGTTTCATTTAAACCTGAAGGTTTGACTTTTTCGAAACCAGTAACAGCAACTATTCCATTTCATGGAGTTGATATAAACAAGGCAAAAGTCTATTACTGGGATATCATTGCTGAAAGAATTATTCAAATGCCAATAGTCGAAAGAAATAGTAGTAATAATACAGTAATATTTAATGTAAGAAAAAATCTCTTTCCACTCTTCCGAAATAATATATCTGAGTATTCGCATGGGTTTCTAAAGTATCTATAAAAGAGGTCTATTCGTCGCGAAGCTACCCCCGTCACTGAATCATTCACCTCATCCATTACAGCCTAGTCGAAGCTATCGAGGTAAATCTGGGTGAATTTAATATCCGCATGGTCCAGTCCTTCGGAGATCACCGCAATGGGGAGATTCAGGTCATTAGTCCGGTCTGAATGCAAAATAAAAGAAAAAAGAACCAACCATTTTGTCCTGAAGTTTGTCTACCTCATAAAACAAAACCATGAAAGTGACTGGACAAAATATCATTTTAAACGGTATCAGCGGAAAACTTGGCAATCAAATCTCTTTTCGCCAGAGGAAAGGAAAGACAATTATCGCATCATTGCCTAAAAAGTCGATGAAACCTCCGACCAAAGCGCGTAAAAAACAGATGTCTCTTTTTGCAACAGCGGTTCTCTTCGCCCAGAAAGTAAAAGAGGATCCCTCCCTCCTTACAACCTACAGGATTCTTGTAAAACCCGGGCAATCGGTTTATCATGCTACGATCTCGGCATATATGAATACACATGGGAAGCTTCTGCATAACGCCGCTACAAAGTAATTTTTTAAATGGATCTATTCAACCTGAAAGACGAACGAAAGACGAATGAAAGACGAATGAAAGATAAAGGAATTATGAATGTAGATCACCTGAATCCTATTGAACTTTCGCATAAAACCTCAAGTAGGGGCAATTCATGAATTGCCCCTACTTTTCTACAGAGCAGTAAACGGGATTCGAACCCGCGACCCTCTGATTGGGCTCCTCATTCCATTCCCCAGGGGTGACTGCATAATCCAGCGTGATATACCTGATCAGCCGGCGATGTGTAATCCGGATTGCCCCCGGTTGTAACGCAGATGCGGTAAGATACCTGATGACAGATACCAGTTATCAGATACCCGATATCCTGTACGATACAAGAAAATTGATATTTTTAATATTTTGTGATAATAATCATTATATGATAACTTTGGGTGAAAATTCCTCCCAACATGAAAATTCTAATCATTGGATTTCTGGCATTTTTTGGCTAGTCGGCCCTGTCAACTTATATCTATGTATGTAAGATAAAAGGATTGTGTCATGAAACGGAAACGATCGAGATCGTTTCGGTCAACCCTGAAGATGTCATCACCGGCGACACCTTACGTAAGCCGTTAGTGCGGAAACAAGCAGTAATCCCTGAAAACCTGGTCATCTACTTTGCATTTGGCAAATCTGAATTTAATCCTGATGCAGAGACAGACAAGTACTTTGATGAATCAACTGCTTATCTGGATCAAAATTCACAAGCCAGGCTAATTATCACCGGCTACACCGATGCAATCGGTTCCAATGAGGATAATCAGGCTCTGGGTTATCGGCGGGCTCAAAGTGTACAGCATTATTTTGAAAGCAAGGGCATGCCTGCAAATAAGATCATTAATAGAATCTAAGGGCGAGAAAGAGCCTGCTGATGATAATATGATGTCAACAGGAAGAGCAAATAACAGGAGAGCAGAAATAACGATAAAAAAATAAAATCATGGGCACTTTACAAATTCTTTTAGCACAAACAAAAAGCGAAGCAACCATTGAAATACTTTTTTTATTGCTGGTTTCTGCAATCATTGGGTATCACTGCATGGCTTTAATACAGGTCGATTTATGTAAGGAGAATCAAAGCTCTTGAATCCGAAAGAGATGAAGCATTGGTTCATACTTCACAACGCAAACCCTTTTTTGATTACAACAGCTTTGGAACTGCTACAGAGGCTGAAAAGGATAACCTGAAAATGATCAGAGGAATTGGTCCTTTTATTGAGGAAAGACTGCATGCATTAGATATTTATACGTTTAGACAGATTAGTCAATTTACGGCTCAGGATATTATGACGATTAATGATGCCATTGAGTACTTCTCAGGCAGGATTGAACGGGACGACTGGGTTGCACAAGCCAGGGAACTTGTTCATAGTAAAGATAAAAGGACAGGTAACTAATCAGTTCTAAAAAATCAAGGAAATTATTTTTATAGTTAATAAATAAGTGATTACGGTCTTTGAAATAGTAGGATAGCGTGGTTAGCTTTGTGTCATGCAAACTCCTGCACCTGAAAGTTGTTTTGTACAGATTTTGATGACAGGGCAGGTTACCTGCACTGTAGGGCAGGTTGTTTTTGGGAACCTGCCTTTTTGTGATGGTTGATTTTATTGAGGTTTTGGAAGATCAGGACAAGTTGAGGGTAACCTGCACTATGTGAGAAATGAGGCATTTGGAATGAGGAATAAAACTTGACAATTGAAAACGAATAACCCTTGTTAGATGAAACTTATGGTACTTATAGTCATTCGACTTCCTCTCTGACACTTCGGGGTATTAAAAGTTTATAACTATCTTGCCTTGGTTCATTCTAGATTTGTTGCAACAAATTATGTTTAACAAATATAACCCATTTTTATCCTGATCACACCAATTCATAATCCGCCAGAATAATATCCCAACCTCCCTCGTTTTCAATTTAGCTACTTCGCTACCTCGCTACTTATCTTCCAGGTACTTCGCCAGCATCTCAAGCAATGCCTCCTTTCTGATCGGTTTGGATATATAATTATCACAACCCACTTCTTCACTTTTCTGCCGGTCAGATGCCATGGCATAAGCGGTTTGAGCAATCACCGGCAAATCAGACCTGATTGCCTTGATCTCTTTGGCAAGTTCCCAACCATTGGCATCGGGTAGCCTGACATCGAGTAAAACCAGATTGAATGTATCCAAGCTCCCAAGCAAGTTCCGGAGTTCCCTGCCATTCCGGGCACAGACCAGTTCTGCTTTAGTCGGGGTAAAAATGATCCTAAGAAACTCCATGTTTGATTCTTCATCCTCAAGCAGCAGCAACTTTTTTCCTGACCAATTGTAAGCGGCTTCCTCTTGTATGTCGTCAGGTTTTCGTTTCGGTTTCGTTTTTTGGGCAGGAGGCTGCTCAAAGGGAATGGTAAAATAGAATACACTCCCCTCCCCGGGCACAGATTCCACCCATATTTTGCCGCCTAAAAGCGCTAAAGATCCTTTGCAGACGGATAGTCCCAGCCCTGTACCGCCATATAATTTTTTTGGATTCTCAATGATTGCCTGCCTGAAATGTTCAAAGATCACCTCCTGATTTTTGGTTGAAATCCCGATACCGGTATCTGATACGTAACAGGTGAACGTGTGATGATCCGGCAAATGATAACCAAACCTGATCATTCCTGATTCGGTAAATTTGATTGCATTGTCGATAAGATTAGAAAAAACCCGCTTTAGAATGTGCCTATCCGTGATTAGTTTGGATTGATCGACTGACAGTTTTTTTTCGCCAATCAACTGAAGGTTTGTTTTTTTACTCTGCCGGAGTTTTTGCCGGAAGTCCACTTCCATCTCATCGAGGATATCATTCACTACCACTTGTTCTTTTGTGACGATTTCATTTCCCGATACGATCCTGGATATCTCAAAAATGTCGTTGATGATCTGCAGCAGGTCATCGGAGCGTGATTTGATGATCTCCGAAAAACGTTCCTTGTCTTCCTGACTGAGATCCGGGTCAGAAAATAATCCGGAAAAACCCACGATTGCATTCAGTGGTGTTCGGATCTCATGCGATATGTTGGCCAGAAAAGCAGATTTGAGCCGGTCGCTCTCCTCGGCTTTGTCTTTGGCACGGAGAAGTTGTTCCTCCGCCTGCTTGCGCCCGGTGATGTCCTCAACAGTTCCATCATAATAGAGGGGTTTTCCGTTAGAATCACAGATGACTTTTGCATTTTCCCGAACAATAATAACTTCACCATTGCAACAGATCCATTTTGCTTCCAAGTCTTTGACCTCCCCATTCTTTTCGATTTGCTCCATGAATTGTTCGCGCCTGTAGGAAGGTTCAAAACCACTTTCTTCAAGATTTCTTGCCGAAAGCTCTTCAAAGTTTGAAAAGCCCAGCATTTCATATATTGCACGATTTGCCAGTAATATTTTTCCATCCGGGGTTGTCCGGTATAGACCGACAGGTGCATCGTTATAGAGATTGCGAAAATGCTCCTCGCTTTGCCGCAGCGCTTCCTCTATCTGCTTGCGCGCTTCCAGTTCGTTTTCCAGCTCTTTTGTCCGAAGTTTTACCTCCCCTTCAAGACGTTCGTTTTCCACGAGAACCTGATTTTCTAATTTCTTAAGCCGGATCATCGAAGAAATCTGGGCAGTCAGTTCGGCTTCATCGATGGGTTTTAACAGGAATGCTTCGACACCCGTTTCCAGCGCTTTTGTGCGGGTTTTGCTATCGGTTTTGTATGCAGTGATCATGATTACCGGAATCCGCTTCAGAAAATTGTCCTCTTTCAGTCTTTTGCAGGTTTCAATGCCGTCCATGATAGGCATAACAAGATCGAGCAGGATCACATCGGGGTTTTCGGTCAGGGCCTTCTCAATGCCCTCACTGCCTGACAGCGCTGTAATCATGCTTGCGTTTGGAAATGCACTGGAGCAGAGCGCATTTAATACCACTAAGTTATCTTTGTTATCATCGATGGCTAAGATCTTTATCACCTTTTGACTATATATTGAGTAAGTTGTTCAAGTTGATGGGTTTTATTTTTAGAATCAGATTGAATTATTTTTTGATATGTTCGGATTTTTGCAATTTCCTTCAATTCAATCACAGTAATATCTTTGGGCAGTCTTTTCATGATATTGTGAAAAGCTCCAATAAAAAGAATTCCGGTTTCGTTCTGACCCAGCGTTTCAGCTATCCTGCCGGCAATAAATTCATCCCTCCTTCTTAATAAAAAAGGTTTTGAAATTTTATATTTGAGCAGTAGAATGAGTTTTAAAAGTTTATTTTTTGATTTTATGATAGATTGAAGTCCATCGTATTCATCTTTGACCATTATAAAATTTTCCGTCTTGATAAGGATTGCGCCCCGATCAATAAGTTTTGAAACTATTTCAGAATTTTTGCTTCCTGTTTTGATGCCTTCATCAAGGATTTTCTTTGCCATTTCACCATCAACAAACATTCCATCCTGATATATTTTTATCCCCTTCATACATATATCAATGTTTTGAAAATAGAATTCAATTGCATCCCAATAGCTATTTACAGTATCGGTATGCTTTTGCCATTTATTTTCTCCGGGTCCGGAAACACTTTTGTGCTTCAGTTCTTTCCCCAGAGAGCCCATGTCGGCGCTTGAATGAATGATGGGAACATATATCAGTGTCCTCATTGTAAAAGGCTTTTAGCTTCGTTTTTTACAGCAAATCGCCCAAAGGACCGAGATTGATGTTTAAATCCCGGTCGGTGAGGTTGAAGTGTTTTTTCAGTTCTTCCATTTTCATCTCCAGCTTCATGAGGGTTTCTCCCAATCGTTCGATTTCCTCTTCCGTTAATAAACCCCCATCGACTCTTCGCATGGCCTGCTTTTCAACCAGTTTCCGGATAAGTTCAAGCAGGGTAAGTACCAGTTTTGCCAGCCCTGAATCTGCATTGTCGGGGGTGAGCTTTAGCCTGGATTCTTCATTACTTGTTAGTTTCCCGATCTCCTCCGAAAGTTCATCGAGCGATCCGGTATTAAACAGTATTTTATTTTCACTCATCGCTCTTTTTACTTTGGGGTGATATCAACAAAATTATAAGGGGGCCACGGACCGGTCAACATTAAGCGAAGACCGGCATATTGGTTTTGTAAATCATTAACGGCATGAATCAAATCATCCTTTTTATCTTTTTCAAGTAAAAAAACAGCATCGATGATATTCGTTGCCGTTGCCATTTTTTTGAATTTATGAATTGGGTTCAATTGCTCCAGATGCGTTGTAATATCTTGAATGATCGTATCAACATGCGCTAACAGCAACTCTTCAACCCGGTGCTCTTTTAGTTTTTTATAGAGGTAATCCCTGTAAATTGAATTTTCGTTGCCTTGTGCAGGTTCTATTATTGGTTCAGCTTCTGTTTTTGCCCTGAGTTCAGCCTTAATTTTTTCGGTATCGCAAAAAACCTTTAGTCCGAATTCACACTTGTTTTCAACTTTCTGAAGGTTGTGTTGAATTTCATTATAGTTTTTTTGGATCATTTTAATAATCGCGCCGGTCGATTCCATCACGGAACCAAATCGCACGGGAAGCAGTGTAAATTGTTGCGCCAGGGTTTCGATCACCCCTGCATATTCGATGGCATTGGATCTATCTGCAATTAAATTGCCTCTTTTAATGTCGCTCACTACCACAGAAATTTTATCGAAGGAAACAGCATATAAGTCCGTCCCCGAAATACCCTTCATCCCATCCAACAGAGCATTTAACTTCTCAGGATTGTTTTTTATAGATAATATGGAATAAATCATCTTATCCATGCCTGCACGATTAAAAAAAATAACCTACTTTTCCGCTACTGATTTTCCAGACCTTAATTGCTCCATGGTTTCAACCGAGCTTAACATTAACTTTACTCCTACATATACCAGATCGATATCTGCTACAGAAATTACAATGTCGCCGGTGAGGATGACCCCTTTGTTCAG
>JADHVS010000107.1 GCA_016783865.1 Bacteroidales bacterium | reverse complement strand
ACCGGGTATATACCAATGTCGAGCAGTGCTCCACCGCCCAGTTCCAGGTTAAATCCCCTGTGTTTGGGATCAAAAGGCAGTTGAAAGCAAAAGTCAGCGATGATTCCTTTAATCTTTCCCAAACGTCCTGAATCCCTGATCTCAATTACCTTCTGAACAGTCGGAAGGAACAGGCTCCATATGGCTTCCATCATGAAAACCTCCCTGCTGCGGGCAACATCCACCAGCCTGGTCAGCTGTTTGGAATTGATGGTAAAGGGTTTCTCGCAAAGTACAGGCATCCCGGCATCCAGGCACATCATCGTATTGTCAAAATGTTCTGAATGAGGAGTGGCGATATAGACAATATCGACTTCCTTGCTGCCCAGTATCTGCTCATATCCCTCATAAGCATGGGGCACATTATATTGTTCAGCAAATTTCTTTGCACGATCCAATGATCTGGAGGCCACTGCGGTAAGATCAGCATTTGGAATGGAAGCCAATCCCTGTGCAAATTTGTGGGCAATCCCACCGGGACCAATGATGCCCCAACGGGTAATCTGTTCCTGGTTCATAGTTCCTGGTTCCTGGTTTGTGTGGGTTTGGGAATTGGGTTTGTTCATGAAATAGTTTTTTCGATCAATTGGAGTTCTTCCCGGCTGAACTCAAGGTTCTCCAGAGTACCCAGATTGTCTGTTAATTGCTCAACTGTTCGCGCTCCAATCAGCACAGAAGTTACTCTTTCATCCTTAAGCAGCCAGGCCAGGGCCATCTGGGTCAGGGTTTGTTTTCGTGCCGCCGCGATCTTATTCAGTCCGGCAACTTTTTTGATCACCTCTTCAGTTACCTGTCCCTTTTGCAGGAATCCATGCGCTTTTGCTGCCCGCGAATCTTCAGGGATCCCCTTGAGGTATTTGTCAGACAATATTCCCTGTGCCAGGGGAGAGAAGGCAATGCAGCCAATTCCTTCCTGTTCCAGTACCTCCAGTAATCCTTCTTCAGGTGTCCTCACCAGCATAGAATATTTTGGCTGGTGAATCAGGCATGGCGTTCCCAGTTCCCGCAGGATACGGGAAGCTTCAATGGTCTGATCCGGATTATAGTTGGATATGCCGGCATACAATGCTTTCCCTGAACGAACAGCCTGGTCAAGCGCCATCATGGTTTCTTCCAGCGGGGTATCCGGATCGGGCCGGTGTGAATAAAAAATGTCAACATAATCGAGCTGCATCCTGGACAGGCTCTGGTCGAGACTGGCGAGTAAATATTTTCTCGATCCCCATTCTCCATAAGGACCAGACCACATCAGGTATCCTGCCTTGGTGGATATGATCAACTCGTCCCGATATCCGGAAAAATCCTGTTTAAGTATCTTACCAAAATTCTCTTCTGCCGCTCCAGGAGGAGGACCGTAATTGTTGGCCAGGTCAAAATGGGTGATCCCGGCATCAAATGCCGCGAAAAGCATTTTCCGTGCCGTTTCATAATCGTCCACATGTCCGAAATTATGCCATAACCCCAACGATATAATCGGAAGCCTGATCCCTGAATGGCCACTTCTTCTGTAAATCATGTGGTTGTATCTGTCGTGTGATGGAAGGTATTTCATGCAGTATAAAATATATTTGTTATTACCTTTATAGCCGCTAACAAAAATAAAATAATAAAATTACCCGCTAACCATGAAACGATCACTTTCCCTGTTTGTCTCACTGTTATTTTTCTTATCCTGCAGCCAGCAATCCCAGGAAACAGGATTGGATCAATTGATTACAGATAATTTAAACTTTAGCGCAGCACAGTATATGCTCATGGTAGAAAATTTGCCTGAAGGAAAGCTTCCCAGGACGAGTGACCAGGAAACGGGCGAATTTGTCACCTCGAATTCGGACTGGTGGTGCAGTGGTTTCTTTCCCGGTAGCTTATGGTATTTGTATGAATATACAGGCAAGGATGAGATCATGGAAGCTGCCCGGCGAAACAATTCCATAGTGGAAAAAGAAAAAGATAACAAGGGTACGCATGACCTGGGTTTTATGCTTTACAATAGTTTCGGGCATGGACTCAGACTTACCGGTGATGAAACCTATAAAGACATTCTCATAACAGGAGCATATTCATTGGCCAGCAGGTACAGTGACAAGATAGGGTGCATTAAATCATGGGATCACGGAGAATGGCAGTACCCGGTTATCATCGACAATATGATGAACCTTGAATACCTCTTCTGGGCAGCCAGAGAAACAGGTGATTCTACTTTCTATAAAATGGCTGTTTCCCATGCAAACAATACAATTAAACATCATTTCCGGGATGATTTCAGTACATATCACGTGGTTGATTTTGATTCTGTTTCCGGTGAAGTGATCCGGGAAAAAACCCATCAGGGGGCCTTCGATGAATCTGCATGGGCAAGGGGACAGGCCTGGGGCTTGTATGGATTTACAATGGCTTTCAGGGAAACGGGAGATGAAAATTATCTGAGGTATGCTAATGGTTTGGCGAACTTTTTACTTAATCATCCTAATCTTCCAGAGGATAAGATTCCTTATTGGGACTTTAATGCCCCGGATATCCCTGATGCGAAGAGGGATGCTTCGGCAGCAGCCATCATTTGTTCGGCACTGCTTGAATTACAGCAGTATGTGGATGAGGAAACTGCAGGAAAATATATGGAAACAGCCGAACAGATCATCAGGTCATTATCTTCGCCCGCATACAGGGCCAATCTGGGGGAGAACAATCATTTTATCCTGATGCATAGTGTGGGCTCCATTCCACACAATGGAGAGGTGGATGTACCATTGACCTATGCAGATTACTATTTTATTGAGGCTTTACTGCGATTTAGCAAAACCTTGGAGGTTTTTAGAAACCTCCAAGGTTAACTTCTATCGGAGTTAACAGTACCTTAAATCTTACCGGCCGGGCCGTTAACAGGTAGTCGGGCCTGCATCCCGGACCGCATGTAGCCGTTCCCAATCCATTCTGTAAATAATCGATATTGAATGTGATGCTGCCGCTTTTTTCCAGGTCAAAGGTGTGCTTTGCATCGGCAATGTTTTGATCGGCATAGCGATAGGCACTGAAATTAAAAAGCGTATCGCATTGAACCCTCATTCCGAACTTGTGCCCGTCATCGATCTTAACCCACCTGACCTGGCTCCGGTTGCCATTTTCCTCAGGGACAATGTAATTTTCCCATAATTCATCCACCGTTTTGGAATAAACATCGATTTTTCCACTCGCTTTTCTGTCGGGATATGTCTCATGCGGTCCAGCACCATACCATGTGGCATGATCCAGCAACTCAGGAAGGGTCATCTGCAAACCCACTTTCGCCACGGTTTCTACAATTCCTGTTGGCTCGGCAGTTGCCTGGATTGCTATGCTGCCATCTCCGTAAACAGAATACAGCAAACTGGCATTAAATAACAACTCACCCTTTTCATTTTTAAGGTCAAATGATGCTTTAATATTTACCACCTTATCCTGCTGGTCTGTTAGTTCAATCCCTTTAAGGTGGTGCTCCATATGGTCAAGTCCGGCCTTTTTCCACCGTCGCCATCCCATCCAGTCCGCCAGGTCATTTTCTGTGGGTGGACGGAAGAAATTCAGTTTTGGACCGGACCGGATCAAATCGGTTTTATCAAATTGAAAGGATGATATGATCCCGGTTTGTTTATCAATGGAAATTTTGAATTCCTTTCCGGAGCAGGTAAATGCTTCAGAGGATTCCTGGAATTTTACCTTTGGAAGGGACCGGAGGTCTTTTTCAGTCAGAGTTACATTAGTGCCTGTAATTTTATATTGTTCCCATGCCACCAGGTGCCCCTCAGACGCCCATGCCAGGTCTTCAGGCAATCTGAATTCAATATTCAGGAAATATTCTCTTCCCGGATCAAAATTACTGTTGGAGAAAGGAATAATAATATCGGAGGTGTCTTTCGGAAGAATATTTAAACCTGTAAGATTCCCTTGCTGGATTTGTTCCCCTTCAGAGACTACTTCCCACTCTGCATTAAAGTATGACAGGTCAGTAAAATTATAACGGTTGATAATTCGGATCTTTCCATTATCCAGGTCAACCGGTTCAAAACCAACATATTGATATATTTTATGGATTTCCCGCAATGCAGGACTCGTTGTGCGATCGGGATAAACAAGACCATTCAGGCAGAAACTTCCGCTGTTGGGTTCATCCCCATAATCTCCACCATAGGCCCAGTATTTTTCTCCATCCGGTGTAAACTTTGTTAAGCCCTGGTCGACCCAGTCCCAAACAAATGCGCCCTGCATGCGCGGATGTGAATATATGATATCCCAATAATCCTTCAGTCCGCCTACACTATTTCCCATGGCATGGACATATTCACAAAGGATGATCGGCCGGTCGGGATAATTTTCATGGAAATGGATCATGGTCTCGGGACTTGAATACATGTCGGAGATAATATCAAAATAACATGGTGTCCGCTCGATTCCTTTTCCCCTGTCCAGGTGATCTTCATAATGTATGGGGCGGGAAGGATCCATTTCGCGTATCATGGCTTCCATGGCATAGTGGTTGGGGCCCAGTCCTGTTTCATTTCCCATCGACCAGACTATCACTGATGGGTGGTTTTTGTCCCTGTCCACCATTCTTCTACCCCGGTCGAGAAAGGCTTTTTCCCATGCAGGATCCTTAGCGAGGACACTCTCCTGCCGGAGCTCATGGCTTTCAATATTGGCCTCATCCCAGAGATAGATCCCGTATTGGTCGCACAGGTCATACCAGGTGGGGTGGTTTGGATAGTGAGAGGTCCTGACAGCATTGATGTTATGCTGTTTCATAAGCAGGATGTCCTTAATCATCAGATCGCGGGAAACAACCCGTCCATGATCGGGATCCAGCTCATGTCTGTTTGTTCCCTTCAGGTCGACCGCAACACCGTTAACCAGGAGTTGTGCCTCCCTGATCTCTACTTCCCGGAACCCTACCCGGGAAGAGATCACTTCTGATATTTGATTTGCTTCATCTGTCAGTTTTAAGACGAGGGTGTAAAGATGCGGGTGCTCTGCACTCCAGAGCAGTGGATTTCTCATACCTCTCTGGATATTCAATACAATTTCCTGATGGTAATTCAGGGATTGATTTATGGGGATTTTCTCAGCAAAGACTTCATTGTCATCCGGATCAGTCAGGACAATATCCAGGCTTCCGGTTTTACTTCTTTCAACACCGAAATTTTGCAGGTTAATCCTTAGCCAGAAAGTGGCATCTGTGTAGGTCTCATCCAGGTCGGTCATGACAAAATAATCGCGAATATGTAATTTCGGCGTGGCCATCAGGTAGACGTCCCGATGAATTCCGCTGAGCCTCCAGAAATCCTGGTCTTCCAGGTAACTACCGTCTGACCAGCGGAAAACCTGCACTGCCAGCACATTCTCTCCTGTTTGGATGAATGGTGTAAGATCAAATTCTGCCGGGGTCATGCTGCCCTGACTGTAACCTATTCTATGTCCGTTCAACCAGATATAAAAGGCTGACTGGACTCCATCAAAATGGATAAAAACATGCTTGTCGCTCCAATCTTCAGGGATAGTGAATGTTTTGAGATATGATCCCACAGGATTGTCAATCAGGATTTTAGGCGGTTCTGCAGGAAAAGGGTGTTTGATGTTGGTATAGATTGGGATCCCATATCCTTTCAGCTGCCAGTTTGAGGGTACCTCAATGTCATCCCAATTACTTGCATCGAAATCTGGTGTATGAAAATCAAGGGGCCTGTTATCTGTGTTTTCAGACCATTTAAACTTCCATACTCCATTCAATGATTGAAAAAAGACAGACTGCTCCGGATCAAATTGCTTTGCCAGTTCGACCGACTGGTAGGGCATGAGTGTGGCATGTGGTGCCTGCTTGTTAAGGCTGATAACTTCGGGATTTTCCCAGTCATTCAGGGATTGAGCATTGGAGGCAAATGCAATAAAGATCGCTACAATCAAAATTGATAATCTCATAATGATTTTTGTCATTAGTTAGTTAGACTGTTTGTTAGTTAGCCGGTACGCCGGATTCGAATAATTTCAGGAGTTCATCCAGGTGTTTCTCATAAACATCCCGTGGATTCACCTCATGCTCTTTGCAGATGCTTGCTGCCATGCCCACGACTTCACCCATCATTCCACCTGTCCGCATGACACGAATGGTTCCCAGGGCGACATGGGTAACACTTATACACCGGCCAGCCATAAAGAGGTTTTCTATATTCCTGGAATAGAGACACCTGTAGGGGATCTCATATGGTTCGATGGCAGGATGCCGGTACCAGCTGTAAAACTCATCCCCCGGATAATACCTGGCGTTCAATGAATCAGCATAGTGAAGATCAATCCCCCAGGTGGTGGTGACGCATGCATCAGGAAATTCGGTTCGTTCCTGCAGGTCCTGTTGTTGCAGGACTACATCACCCATTAGCCTCCTGGATTCCCTTTTGCCTGCAATATAGGCCACCCAGTCGAGCTCCCACTGATCATATTTTTCATGCTGGTGGTTTTTCAGGTAAGACCAGTTTCCGTAGACGGCCCGCAAATTCAGGTCCCGGATATATTCTGCTTCTACAATGATGTTTTTGTAGTATCCACTTTCCCAACGCCAGTCACCCCTGGTCTGGTCGAGATAATATTCATCGGAAAATTGCACTGCCCATGGAAGTTCAGGAAATTTGGCAGAGGTTTCCTTTTTACTTGCATACCAGAGGTTAGATGATCCCATGGTCATATCATCGGCCATTTCAGGCGCCATCGATTCTTTTGTTTCATCCCGTCCCTCGCGGCCATATGCCAGGTCTGCATCTACCATGTATCCAAGGTTTCCATCTCCGGTACAATCTGAAAACCATTTCCCGTAAAAAACAAACTCTTCATTCGTTTCTATGTCTCTGGCTGAAACAGATTGTATCACTCCATCCTGAACTTCTGCTTCAAATACATGCATATTCAGGAACAATTTGATGTTTTTTTCCTTTCTCACCAGGTTGAGTTTATGCTGGTCGCCATATGCCCCGGCCGGACCGGCATTCCCAGGATCACCTGTATCCAGTTCCCGGATCACCTTTCCAATATTGGGATACCTGTTTTGTTTGGTGCTTCCCATCAGGTGAACACGGATCTCTGAGCTGTTATTCCCTCCCAGCACCGGCCTGTTTTGAATCAAGGCTACCTGCAGACCCAGCCTGGCAGCTGAAATGGCACTGCATATGCCGGCCATTCCACCACCCACAACCACAATATCAAATTCTCCTTTGGTTATTGGCTGGTCAGGCAGGTTAAGCCATTTTTTCCGGAACGCTGATAGTTCCTTCCCTTCCGAAGGCAGCTTAATGTTTTTATCTTTGGAAAGGATTATGGCATCGCACCGGCCATCAAAACCAGTCAGATCGTGTAAAACGATCCTCGTTTTTGATTGGGTTATATTCACTGATCCTCCATATATCCAGGACCATTCAGACCCTTCTTTACCAAAGGTTTTTTCAAGCGGCAGATCATTTACCAAAACCAGAAATTCTCCGGGACTGAAATCCAGTGTCCAGGGTGAAACCCAGTTCCAGGTCCTGACAAACACGTGGTATTCACCTTGCTGCGTTATATCAACTAAAGTACTTGCGTTTTCTACAGGTTTTCCTATCCCATGTGCCAGCAGGTAAGGAGAGCCCATCTGATCCATGAATTGCTGGTCAATCATCCAGCCTCCCTTTTTATTAAAACTTTCTGCTTCGAGCAGGATGACTTCGGATTGTTTGGTGGAGCATCCTGCCAGGAGGAGGAAGAGGGCAAGGGGGTAAAGTTTTGTCATAGAATTGTTTTTTGCAAAATTACCTAATATCTGTCGAATGGCGAGGTACCGGATACCAGTTACTGGTTACCGGTTGACTGGTCTATTATTTTAACAGTATAATCTCCATTTTGTGGGAAATTGGTTGCTTTAAAAATAAGACGGATCAGTTCATTGCCCCAGACCTGAGAGAGTCTTCCATCATCAACAGGGATCTTTTCCACCTTCAAATCGAAAAGATCCGGATCATATGTCAGAAGTAATCTGTCTTCAGAGACAATTCTGTTCACCATTACCAGTTTGCCGGGATCGTTTGACTCAACAAGAAAATGAGTTATCATGTTCATATCCAGCTGATTATCTGCTTTGTCGAGCTGGAATTTATCATGCAAAACGATCTCTTTTCCTCTGTTTAAGGTCAGTGACCGGTTGAGTTCATTTATGCCTGCTTCTTCAGGGTATGCTGCAGAAATATCCAGGTTAAATAAAACATTCTTTTTTGTTGCTGAGAAGGATACCTTTTGGGCCTTATAATCCCGGCCAGGAGATTGCATTAAGCCATTTACCGTTGGCAAACTATGATAGGCCGATTGCATGGTCCAGATGGTATACCGTTCTTCGCTGAAAGTTTTTCTGGTATAGGTTTCTACCCCTACATCGATAATGGCAGGGCTGCCATTCAGATACACTATAAAATTCCCAATGTCATTATGATTGTGGCTTTCAGCATTATGACCTCCCTTGGCAGCCAGGTAAAGGCTTTTATTGCTGTTCTGATACGACCGGGCTCCCATGACCTGGATATCGGGTAGCCAGAAATCATTCAGAAGCGGTACTTTCGCTTCGTAATCCAATATCTCTGACATGTGGAAAAGCATGGGCAGTTGTCTTCTGCCGAGCGCACCAAAACTGTATCCCAGGTTAACTCCGTTTTTAAACCTTTGCCTTGCAAGGAAAGCACCATATCCCATCATCATCTGATTATCTATTCTTTTCCCATAGAGATATACAACGGCAGGATCGGGATGGACGATGGCAGAGGCGTCGGCAAAATTTATCGAATAAGGATACTGTATAAATACTTTGGCGATATAGGTGCCAATGTTTTGGATAAGGGATTCCTGGTAAACATCAACCTGTTTGCCCGAGTAATCATATAGCATTTCAAGGTTATTGAACAGTGCAGCTCCTGCTTCATTCCAGTAACCGGGACCTTCATCACAACCACCATCAGCGGGATAGGGATTGAGGAACCTGTCAATAATGGTCATTATTTTGTAGACCCCTTCTATTTTTCTATGCTCGTCTTTTTCAATGAGCAGTAAACTGGGAAGCCAATTTGAGCAAATCCAGGGGGTCCAGTTATTTAAATCCCGGTCAGGAACACCCATCCACCAGAAATCGTCCCGGACTAGGTTGGGTGTAAGCACCCGCCTGTCGATTTCATATTCGATCCTTTCCCTGATCAATGGTGAATGTTCATCCAGGCTGCTTCCGACAAGGTAGAGTGTCCAGGCCAATTGGGCAGAGGTTTCTGCGGCGAACAGATCCACTGTGGGTTCTTTAACATCGGGTAATCCCGGGCCAGCCTTCTGTGCACTGATGTGGGCAGAAATACCCCAGTATGTCTCTTCGCAGACAGCCCAGATCCCGTTTATAATCTGGTCAGTGAATCTGTCCTCTCTTTCAAAAATCTCTGCCATGACCAGGGAGGTCAGGGCTTGTCTTCTTTCAAACGAGACTGAGCTGTAGTTAGTCCGGTTACCTGATCTGACAAAATCGAGGGCTGCGGTTGCTGGTATAACAGGCCAGTTATAATCGAGGAATTCTTCCCCTTGCTGTATAAAGAAATCTTTTATTTCTTCAGGGAATTTATCCCAGGCTTCCGGTTCATCAATAGTGGGGAAGGGGTGCCAGTCATCAGCGGAGCGGATCATCTCTGCGATCTGGTCTTTTGAATATTTGCCGGTGAGGAGGTTTCTTTCAGCATGTTCCTGTGCGGACAGATAAACAACTGAATGAAGGAAAATTAAAAGTGGAATAAGTTTTTTCAATTTGCTTAGTTTTTTAAACCTTGGAGGTTTTTCAAAACCTCCAAGGTTTGGTTCTATCGGATCGGGGTAATTCTCATGGCCGCGCCGCCTCCCTTCGCCAATTTGATTTTTAAGACTGTATCTTTCTTCACATGCATTAGCTCGCGTTTATAATCGATGGCCAGGGAGTTGGCGTTAATACCATCGGTGAATATCTCAGCATGGTATTCTTCATTACCCAGAAAATCAAAGCGTATAGTCACTTCCCGTTCCGACCAATCGGTTAAGGCTCCGACATACCAATCCTCATCCTTTTTCCTGACTGTAATAATGTATTCTCCCAGCTCAGCATCCGGAACAAGGGTTTCGTCCCAGGTTACCGGTACACGTGAGATAAATGCCAGAATATCGGGATACTTCCTGTACTCAGTAGGAGCGTCACAAAGCATCTGCAGGGGGGCATCGTAAACCACATACATCCCCAGCTGATGACAACGGGTACCCCAGCTCATAGGCCATGTGTCGGAATGGGCGAAATCGGATTGAGTTCCATTTCTCATTGCACCCGGTGTATAATCCATCGGACCTGCCAGCATCCGGGTAAAGGGAATCGTTACGTTGTGTTCCGGATCAGGGAACTGACCTCGCCAGTTGCCTTTATTGTATTCATTTCCTACCACCCCTTCGTAATTCACCACATTTGGAAAGGTTCTGTGCAGTCCTGTGGGTTTACTGCAACCATGAAAATCCACCAGCAGGTGTCTTTTGGCAGCTTCCCTTGCGGTATTTTCATAAAACTCAATGGCAGCCTGGTCATCACGGTCTATGAAATCAACCTTTATACCGGCAGCTCCCCATTTTTCAAACAGGTCCAGTGCCACATCCATCTGCTTTTCCAGGGTATGCCACACACACCATAGAATCAGTCTTACATTTTTTTCCTTCGCATACCGGAAGAGATGCTCCATATCCAGATCCGGATTCACCAGGGTCAGGTCGAACTGATCCGACCAGCCCTCATCAAACAACACGTAATCGATGCCATTCTCTGCAGCAAAATCGATGTAATATTCGTATGTTTTTGTATTCCTTCCCGATTCAAAATCCACTCCTTCAAGGTTCCAGCCGTGCCACCATTCCCAGGCAACATTACCCGGCCTGATCCAATCTGTTTCTGACACTTCTGAAGGACTGGCCAGCTTGTAAACCATATCATTGTTTGCAAGTATTTCGTCCTTGTCTGTGATAACCATGACCCGCCATGGAAATGACCTGGTACCATTGGTCTTTGCAATGTACCCGGCTCTTTCAATAACGCGTATATTAAACATTCCCGATCCACTCTGTTCAGTTTTAACAGGATATTGCGGGAAAATCCCCTTCAATAATGTGTATCTTCCCATTCGGATCAGGTATAAGCCAGGATAATTCCGGGTATCCGATTCGGTGATGGCAATTTTAACATTGTTTTTCAGCTTTACAATAGCAGGACAATAAGTAAAATTGGTTTCATTTATATCCAGTATGTTGGTCCATTTGTAAATGTATTCATAGGAAGACTGGAAAGTACCTGAGGGGGCCATTAAAACCGGGTAATTATCAGTAAACCTGAATGATACTTCTTCATCGGTGACCACAATTGGTCCCTTGATACGTGTTACAAAACGGTAGGCTACACCTTCATTATAAGCCCGGAAAATGATGGAATAGTCTCTGTTGAAATCCATGATCAATTCATTGTATTCATCCTTTATTTCCTTTCTCTTTCCGTGAACGGGGTACAAGGATTCAGATACCGATCTTGTATTTTGCCTGACCATCACAGGATTTAATCCCAAAATATTGCCATCATTTATATTGAGGGAAATGGGAGAGTGGTCGATCACCATAAGGTCTTTATAAAAAACTGTGTAATTGACCTTATTTTTAAGTTGCACTAAAATCTTTATTTCCTTATTTGGTGAACTTAATTCAAACTCTTCCTGCGAAAATAACGGCATTGTTAGAACCACTGCCGACAGGAAAAAAATAATTTTCCTCATTAGAGTTAATTTTTAGATGTATTCTTTAATTGTTTTGAAAAAATCCTTTTTCATTGATTTAGCGTTGATGCGGGTATACACATGCACTTTGCGTTGGGTATTTTCATCCGGGACATAAATTTCCCTCACTGTAGCGAGATCGGGATGGATGATTGCCTCAATAATGGCGACATCCCACATGATCCACTCCTGATGGTCAGGAAATTTTGATTTCCAGCGGTTAACAAGCATTTCCCAAATCCCCTGCTTCCCTTCCATTACCTCAAAAATTTCTTCCTTCGTAAAAACCAGTTCCGCTGAGGTTGTGGCTGTCATGATCCACATCTCAAGTTGCTCGTTATTTAATAAATAATCCATGGCATCCAGGTCGTTCCGCGTATTGAATTCATTCTTATTCCAGACCCTCAGCATGGGATCATATTTAAGGCCCATCAGATAACACTTGATTTTTCCAGCTATTTCAGGTTTTAGAATTAAAGCAGAAGCCAGGTTAGTTGGTGCACCCAGAACAACTACGTTCAGCTTTTCCCCGGCAGGCAATTCATCCGCTCTTTTAATGATATAGTTCGCAGCAGGCGATCTGTTCGGAACAGGATTTCCCCAGTACCTCAATGGTCCGTTTGCACCCATGGGATGAGGGATGTGGGTCATCTTAAGGTTTCTGAGTATTTCATCATTTAATTGCTGGCTTACCCAGACAGTACTGTCGGTTGCATCGGGATGGTTAAACCATTGTGCCGAAGTCAGACCGATCACCTCAATGTCATCCTCTAGCAGCGCCCTGGTAATTGCAAACAGGTCATCCATCTCATTTCCTGTATCGGCATCGATGATGATACTGGCATTGTTTCCATCAACCATGTTCTGGAAGAAACCAATATTGCTGAAAATGACATAGATCAGAAAAATCCCGATCAGGATAAAGAAAATTCTTTTAATGAGCCGTTTGATCATGTCTTGTTAATGCTGGTATATATGTGCAGCGCACATATATACCTATTTCTCAGGCAGAAAAGACTTTATCAACTCGTCAGATTCTCCGTATTTTTCCTGGAGTTTCTTCAGTTCTTCCTTCAGTTCAGCTGTTATTTCTTCGTAGCCTTCCTGTCCGTACAGGTTGTTCATCTCCCCTGGATCTTCCTGTAAATCATAAAGTTCCCATTCATCTACATCATAGTAAAAATGAATAAGTTTATACCTCTCAGTACGAACACCATTGTGTCTTTTTACCTGGTGGACAGCCGGGTATTCATAATAGTGATAATAGATTGATTTTCTCCACTCTTCTGCGGTCCCTTCTTTAAATAACGGAGCCAGACTGACTCCCTGCATATCCCGGGGGATTTCCAAACCGGCAATATCCAGGAATGTTTCTGCGAAGTCAAGGTTAAGTACCATCTCATCACAAACAGAACCCGGCCTGATCTGATCCGGCCAGCGTATGATCAGCGGGGTACGCATTGATTCCCTGTACATAAACCGTTTATCGAACCATCCATGTTCTCCCAGGTAGAATCCCTGGTCGGAGGTGTAAACTACAATAGTGCTTTCTGCCAATCCTGTTTCATCCAGGTAATCCAATATTCTGCCCACATTATCATCGACCGATGCAATGCAACCCAGGTAATCCTGCAAGTACCGCTGATATTTCCACCTTAGCAGGTCATCTCCGGTAGGATTGAGGGTGTAAAATTCTTCCGTTTTCTTATCATACACCTCATCCCATTGCCTTTTCTGTTCTTCATTAAATCTTTTGTAATTCCATTTATAGGCATTGACTTCCCCTGGTCCTTCGGGATCAATGTTCTCAACATCCTCCGGCTTGATCTTAAGATCACCATGCAGGTTCATGTGGTGGAGAATCGTCATTTCCTGCTCCCTGGCAGCACTTCCCCGTGTGGCATAATCATCGAAAAGGTTTGATGGTTCGGGGAATACCGTATTCTCATAGGTGGTCAGATGATCGGGCCCCGGCCACCATGCCCTGTGGGGTGCTTTGTGCTGGTATACTAAAAGAAAAGGCTTTTCCGGATTTCTCTTGTTTTTAAGCCAGTCCAGGGCCACATCCGTGATAATGTCTGTAACGTAGCCTTCAATCTGTTCTTCTCCCTCAGGAGTTCTGAAATCGGGATTATAATAATTTCCCTGTCCAGGCAATACCTTCCAGAAGTCAAAGCCTTTGGGTTCTGTTTTAAGATGCCATTTGCCAATCATGGCGGTTTGATAGTCATTCTCCTGAAGGATCCGCGGATAGGTTACCTGGGATGTATCAAATGGCAACCGGTTGTCCAGTACGCCATTTATATGGCTGTATTTACCTGTCAGGATGACCGCACGTGAAGGTGCGCAAATTGAGTTGGTTACAAAAGCACTGTTGAAGATCATTCCTTCTTCTGCTAAACGGTCGATGTTAGGTGTTTCATTCAAAACAGATCCGTAGGCGCTGATGGCCTGGTAAGCGTGGTCGTCAGACATGATAAAAACGATGTTTGGTTTATCCGGCCCTTGCTGGCAGGATAAAGTTAGCAGCATACAAGCTCCGATGATAATGAGCAGTTTTTTTTTCATTTTATTTTAGTTATGATGAGAGATTTCAGTTCAAGGCCGCTCAAACCAGCTTGGTTTGCGGCTTTAAAACTAATGAATTGTTCACCTTTTTGTATATAAATATTACCTATTTCTGTCCTTGGCCAATCTCTTTCGTAAACTTCCCAGCGAGGTACCCGGTCGGGTGATTCCAATCGGGGTGCGTCCAAAGTATTCTGGATTGTATATTCCAGGTTTCCTGATGAGGTAGTGACCTCCAGATTAAACGGGACCGATTCCTTGTCAACTGCCATTTCAGCAATGACCTGGTATGTACCCGTTGATCGGTTATCAATCTTCCAATAGCAGGAATCTGACGAAGATTGAAAATCAATGATCCAGTCATTGGCCCATCCTGAT
>JADHVS010000106.1 GCA_016783865.1 Bacteroidales bacterium | reverse complement strand
GCGAGCGCAATTAATAATTTATATAAAGGATCGATGATTCCTCGCAGCTTGCTGCGAGGAGAGTCAATCTGAAGAATGTTTAATCACCAAAAATAAAATCAAAAATGGGTAACGTTAAAATCAAACCACTTGCTGACAGAGTTCTTATCCAGCCAATGGAAGCTGAAGAAAAGACCACCAGCGGAATCATTATTCCTGATACAGCCAAAGAAAAACCTCAAAAAGGTACTGTTATCGCTGTAGGACCTGGAATAGAAGACGAAAAAATGGAATTAAAAGCCGGAGATAAGGTGCTTTATGGTAAGTATTCGGGCACTGAAATTGAAATCGATAACAATGATTATCTGATCATGAGGCAATCCGATGTTCTTGCAATTATTTAATGCATTAATTTAAAACAATAAATAAAAACTATTTAAAATGGCAAAACAGATCAAGTATAATATCGAAGCGAGGGATCTCCTGAAAAAAGGGGTGGACGCTCTTGCGAATGCTGTCAAGATTACATTGGGTCCGAAAGGAAGAAATGTTGTAATTGATAAGAAATTTGGTGCTCCGCAGGTCACCAAGGACGGTGTAACCGTTGCAAAGGAAATTGATTTAAAGAATGAATTTGAAAACCTGGGTGCACAGATGGTTAAAGAGGTTGCCTCAAAAACCAATGATGACGCCGGTGACGGTACAACTACTGCTACCCTGCTGGCTCAGTCGATCGTTCAGGTCGGACTGAAAAACGTAACGGCCGGAGCCAATCCGATGGATCTGAAAAGGGGGATTGATAAAGCAGTTATTAAGGTGGTAGAATTCCTGAAAAAAAATACTGAAGAGATTGGTGATGATATTACCAAGATCGAAGCTGTTGCCAGTGTTTCTGCCAACAATGATGCCGAGATTGGTAGACTGATTGCCGAAGCCATGGAAAAGGTAAAGAAAGAAGGTGTGATCACCATCGAGGAAGCCAAAGTCTCTGAAACTTACGTTGAAGTGGTTGAAGGTATGCAGTTCGACAGGGGTTATATCTCTCCCTATTTTGTAACCGATACAGAAAAAATGGAAGCCGTTCTTGAGTTACCCTATATTCTCTTGTTTGATAAGAAGATCTCGGTGATGAAGGACCTGCTCCCTGTACTCGAAGCAGCCGTTCAGTCTGGCAGGCCTTTAATGATTGTTGCCGAAGATGTGGATGGTGAAGCACTGGCCACACTGGTAGTAAACAAGTTAAGGGGTTCACTGAAAGTAGCTGCTGTTAAGGCTCCAGGATTTGGTGACAGGAGAAAAGAGATGCTGGAAGATATTGCTATCCTTACAGGAGGTACCGTAATTTCTGAAGAGAAAGGCCTGAAGCTGGAAGGTGCCACGCTCGATATGCTCGGACAGTGTGAGAAGATCTCTATCGACAAAGACAATACTACCATTGTAAACGGTTCTGGCGACAAAGCCAATATCGATTCAAGGGTAAACCAGATCAAGGTTCAGATCGAAAATACCACTTCAGATTACGATAAGGAGAAGCTTCAGGAAAGGCTGGCCAAACTGGCCGGTGGTGTTGCTGTTCTTTATGTAGGTGCTGCTTCAGAGATTGAAATGAAGGAAAAGAAAGCCCGCATGAACGACGCTCTGAATGCAACCCGTGCTGCCGTTGAAGAAGGTATCATTGCCGGTGGCGGAGTTGGATATATCCGGGCAATCGGTGCACTCGATAAATTTGAAGGTATCAATGCTGATGAAACCACTGGAATAGCTATCATTCGCAGGGCTCTTGAGGAACCATTGCGCCAGATCGCTGAAAATGCCGGAGTGGATGGTGCAGTTGCTGCTCAGAAGGTGAAGGAAGGCAAAGGAGATTTTGGATACAATGCCAGCACAGATAAATACGAAGACCTGAAAAAGGTTGGCGTTATTGATCCGACCAAAGTGGCCCGTATTGCTCTCGAAAACGCTGCCTCTATTGCAGGTATGCTTCTGACCACCGAATGTGTACTGGCCGACGAGCCGGAAGAAAATCCTCCTCAAATGCCAGGCGGTGGACACGGAATGGGCGGAATGATGTAAACATTAAACGACTCTATAATTTCAAGCCTCACTTCAGCAACGGAGTGGGGCTTTTTAATGGTGCCGGCCGGCGGATTTGAGTCGTGAACCGGGCGTTTTAATATGAGGAAAAGTTGCGGACAGGCATGTGCCGGATCTGGGGATTTTCAGATTATACCTGCTTCAGCCCGGCTGCTTTTACTACTGAAAAGTATCAAATTTATCCTTGCAGGCAGGATACTCATATTAGAACTATTTCCGCTTTATAATAAAAACACGATGCTGGTATGAATACATCTCCCCTTTAAGTAACAGCATATAACAACCTGGTGCGTACATTGAAATGTCTAACCTGTAAACTTCCCCTCCCCGGCATTTGAAGGTTTGAAGCTTCTCACCGCGAATTCCTGTTAACCAGCCATCCAGCTCTCCTTCCAGAACCGGGTCAATCACGATGTTCAAAACATCGGTTGCCGGATTCGGATATACGCGCAATTTACCTGGTATATAGGTTTCCAGCAGATCCTCAATCAAAGCGGTAAAGACCACACCCGTATTTTTACTTAATGCGACCCCTGAAAGTATAAGTTCATCTGCAGAAACCGTTACACTAAAGTCCGTAATATTTTCATCATAATCTTCAGTCGCATTTCCGGCCAGGACCAGTTCGGCTTCGGTATTACTTACCCTGGTTAGTGTGCCGACAGTAACTCCTGCCGGCAGATTGTTAAAGGACCAGTTCGAGGCATTGAGTGTCTCTGTGAACATGTCCCCGGAAAGATACACACGGATAATCGCTCCATCCTCATTCCCTTCGGTGATCTCTGTGTCCTGGGACACCGTAATTCCAACTTCTGCGGCGCTGCGATGCAGGATCACATTATCAAAATAGAATGTATCTGTATATACCTGGCCAAAATCGAAAAACAGGGTAACCCGGTTGTACGAATCTGTAGCGGCATCTTTAAAATCAAAGAATAATTGTTCCCACTCGTTAGTTTTGGTAATTGGGACAGATATTTCGACCGGAGAAGCACCTCCTCCAAGGCTGTTCTCAATTTTAAAAAGGACATTACCTGTCCGCTGGGCAAAGGATAACAGGCTGAATAAAGCTCCCGATGAAAAGTCCATCGTCTCATTGAGATCTGTGTAAAAACCAGCCCATGTTGCGGCGGTCGCATCCTTATAGGTCAGTCCCACGAGATCGCTGATATTTAATCCTGTTTTTGACGGATTTTCAGCTCTTTCATAATTACTGCCACTGAAAACCAGCCAATCCGGATCCACCACGTCAAAATCAGCAATGATCAGGTCACTGGTAATACTGACAAGGATACTGTCCTTCATAACACCGCAGGAGTTTGTAACCGCCACGATCACAAATCCAGGGTCTGTTCCCCAGTCAACATTAATCCCGTAAGAGTCAACCCCGCTGTTTATCACAACCCCTTCCGGGAAAGACCACAGGTAAGTTCCCGCATGCAGACTGTCTATATAAAACTCTATATCTTTGGTTCCTTTTGAAAGATAACCCGGACCTGTCAATCCCAGAGGGACTATTTCAATATCCTGTGCCACCTCTTCCTGCAGGCAGGAGCCGGTAATATCCACAGATATTTGTCCTACGGAACAGCCCCAGTTAACCGTCATTTCGCTGTCGCTTTCCCCGCTGGAAATCACGGCATCCCCGGGTACAGTCCAATTGTAAGTTCCTCCGGAAACTGGCGGAACACTAAAACTTATCCCTGATTCATTCTGGTAGACAGCCTGTCTGCCGGATATCTCTCTTGGTTGAAACATGACAGGTAGTGAGATGGATACCGTATCACAGTCTGTCTCCACCTCCAGACCTACACTCCCCTCTTCACAATCCCAGTCTACTATGATGGAGGAAGTTCCGTCTCCTTCAACAATGGTTACTCCTTCAGGCACTGTCCAGTTGTACTTGTTTGCCGGGATAAGACAAGAATATTCAAGGTTGCTTTCGTTTTTCGAAATTTTTGATTTTCCACGGATACCTGCTTCTTCAGGATTCTGATAGATCCGTATGTAATCGACTTCCATGGCAACCGTATCATCGAATATTCCATTATCAATCGGACCGCCAAGAGTTCCTCCCACAGCAAGATTCATTAAGAGATAGAAGGAACGGTCATAGGGCCATTGTGCCTCACCAGTATACTCATTATAATATACATTGAATTTCAGATCATCCATAAACCATACGATCGAATCAGGGTTCCATTCAATGGTGTAGGTATGAAATTCAGTTTCTGCATCCGGAACCTGGATCCTTGCTGAAGGCGCTCCTCCACCATATGCTGAAGCCTGGTGCGGGGTACCCCTGACAATTCCGGGCTCGGCACCAACATATTCCATAATATCGATTTCACCACAGTCAGGCCATCCGAGCTCCTCTCTGTCTCCCAGTAACCACAATGCATTCCATGTCCCGGCACCGCCGGCCAATTTAGCTCTGAATTCAATCCGGCCATAAGTGATTTGCATAATATCCCTGGTCACTAACCTGGCAGATGAATATTTCTTGTTTACTGTGAGCTCCTTTCGTGCTTCAATGATTAATTTTCCGTCTTCAACACGGGCATTTTCCGGATCCCGGAATGTGTAATATTGTGCCTCCAGATTACCCCAGTTGCATATTCCGTAATCACACCCGTCACCCACATCGTATCCCCATTTAAGTGTATCGGGTAATCCCGTGTATTCAAATTCATCAGACCATACCAGCAACCTGCAGCTATCTTGTGAAAAGCCGGTTGCAAGAAAACTTGATATAAGTGCGGTCATAAAGACCATAGCAAATGCGGTCGTGCTCCGTTTTTCCATGGCAATAGAATAAAAATTTTTCAGTTAAGGTAAAAAGAGGATGACCAGTAAGATTACTGGTCATCCTCATGTATTTCAAATAATTACAAAATAATTATTCGCTTTTCAATTGACCCGGATTTTGTAATAACTCTGATCAGATAAATCCCCTCATGTGCAGCAGACAGGTCTATGATGTGATTACCTGTTCCTGTAAGGACCTCATTATGCACTATTTTACCGGTAGCATCTATTACCTGCAAATGAAGTTCCCCTTCTGCTGATTCCTGCATTTCAAGGGTAAAGACCCCATTGCTTGGATTCGGGAAGATTTTGAAACCGGTTGATTCGGAAAGTCCAATTCCGACAGGTTCCGCATAGACACAATCTGAAGTATCAATACAGTCGGCCATGGTAACTTCTACTGCATAATTCCCGGCAACAGATGGAGTAAACGATTGACCTGTCTCACCAGAAATCACAGCATTCCCGTTTTCACAATCAAGCCAGCGAAATGCACCACCGGAAGCACCCGCAGTTAATACGCCGTTATCCTGTGATACAGAAACATCCACTTCACTGATTGTCAGATTCGTGGTTATTATGCTGTCGCAGCCGTAAACGGAAGTTAATTCACTGGCATATACCATTGTTACGGTGCCAACGGTTCCATCCGGGAAGGTATAGGATTCACCGCTGCAAATGGTCACATCCTCCGAGAGATCATAACTTTCTCTAACTGTCAGATTCGTGGTTATGATGCTGTCGCAACCGTAAAGGGCAGTTAATACACTGACATATTCCATTGTCTCAGTACCAACGGTTCCATCCGGGAAGGTATAGGATTCACCGCTGCAAATGGTAACATCCTCTGAGAGATCATATTGCTCGCAACCAGGGACAGCTTTCATCCTGTAATTTTCCACCATTTCCACGATCTCTTCCTGTGTGAAACCCCTCTTGAAGACCTGCACATTATCGATACTGCCGTTAAAAAATGCCGGAGTCCCTGAAGTTCCGCTTTTCCCAAGCATCGGGATGATTCCCGGCTTCACTGTTCCGGTAATCGGATGAGTATCCTTCAGTTCCCCGTTCAGGTATATCATAGCATTTATTCCGTCATATACAGCAAATACATTGATCCATTGTCCGGTAACCAGGTCATCATTGGGAATACCCGGGCGCTCTGCTTTTGCACTTGTAACTACCTTAAACCGCAACTCTTTATTTACCCGGTCTGCATAGATCACGTACTCATCACCCTGAGAATCGAACAAGGGTCCGTATGCTTCAGGCATCTCCACAGGCAGGTAGGTCAGTTTTGTCCATACGGAAATCGAAACCATGGTATCACCCACATCAAAAGAGGGTGAATTTTCGAACTGTACGTACTGTTTTTTCGTATTGTCAAACTTAACAGCGTTGCCCAGTAATCCTTCTGCCAGTTCCGGTTGATTTTTTACAAGACCGTTATTGGTGTTTGCTGTCTCGTCCAGCAGAAGAGTATCCGGTCCGGAAACCGGAAGACCATTCATCTGGTACCAGGCAATAAGATCAGCAGGTTCGGCCTCATGGGTTAAAACAACCTTTGTATCGGTGAAAATAACATTCGGTATGGCAGCCAGGTCCTTGATACCATTAAGGGTAAGGGTATAAGTTTGCTCCGAGAGACCCGATGTCGCAAGGATCACCGTTTTTTGATCCAGTGCAAGCGTTGCCCCGGTAACTGTGACAGATTGATCGATGGAATAATTAGCAATATCCTCGGCTGATGTCTGATCCAGTTTCTCAGTAAATTCAACGAATATGCCCGGGTTTTCACCACGAGATGTAACATATGCCACCTTTGGCCTGGTAAGATCCGTGCCGGTAGTGGCGGATACCTCATTACTGTATTCCCCGCTTAACAGACCAAGTGTGTTCTTTGCTTTTACACGGTAATAGAAGGTCTGGTTTTCTGTACAACTATTGTCTGCAAATTCAGTAACATTTCCAGCAGTTGCATACAGTGTAGTTGCTTCCTGTGTTGTATCACGGTAGATCTCGTATCCCATGATCTCACTTTCGTAATTTACTGCATCAGACCAGTTGAGTGTCACCATTGTTTCATCTACAGAAGGGGTTTCCATTTTAACGCTTCCCGGGTTGCGGGAAATAGGAGCCTCACGAATTCCTGTGTACATTAACATGATCTCTTCCCGGGACAGGGCACGGTTGTAAACTTCAACCTGGTCGATACTACCCTGAAAATAGGTGGTGCCCGTTTTGCCAAGTGTGGCAACTTGCCCTGTTTTTACGGTACCAGTGAGAGGATGTGTATCCTTTAACTCTCCATTCAGGTAAACCATGGCATTGGTTCCATCATATACACCAACAACGTGGATCCATTCTCCTGTCCTGATATCGGCGTCTGGTATACCGGGCCTTTCTGCGCCGCCAGAAGTGACAACCTTGAACCGGAGTTCATTATTGCCGCGATCCCCGTACAAGACATAGTTATCCGTTTCAGAATCAAACAGTGGAGAATAAGGTACCGGGAGCTCAGAAGGCTTGTAGGGAAGCTTTGTCCAGAGTGACAGTGTAACCGCACTGGCATTGATATCGAAAGATTCCGAGGCGGTAAATTCAACATAATCATCCACACCGTCAAAACTAAGGCTGTTTCCAAGAATCCCTTCAGAAGTATAGGCCCCGTTCAGAGCGATGCCATTATTTTCGTTTTCGGTCTCATCAATTACAAGGTAATCCGGAGCGGCAAAAGGTAATGAATCCAGTTTATAGAAAGCAACTGCAGAATCGGGGATGCCATAGTGCAGGAAAATCGTACTGAGTGTTACCATTTTATTTGGTGTAACTGCCAAGTCAAGGACATTCTTTACCGTCATCAGGTAAGATTGTTCGGACAACGGGGAAGTAGTCAGCATAACAGACTTCCCATCCATGGCTAGCAATGATGATTCAACCGTGGCACCATGATTAAGGGTATAATTGGTAGCCGTTTCAGCGGTGGCTGTATCAATCCGTTCGGAAAAACCGATCACCACTGTATTGCTATCTCCCCTGGATGTCACATATTGAACCACCGGAGGTGTAATATCATTGAGTGTGGCCACAGAAATCTCGTTGGAATAATTCACACTGCTCAATCCTGCCAGATTCCGGGCTTTAATCCGGTAGTAGCACAATTGGGATTCCATATATGTCTCATCCACATATTCCAGGACATTTCCAACTGAAGCAACAAGAGTAGTCGGTCCAGTGATTGTATCACGGTAAATATCATAACCTGCAATACCGCTCTCATCATCAACAGCAGGTTCCCAATTCAGCGTGACTTTCGTTTCGAGAGGTATGGCGGATGACAGCACCACATCAGAAGGTTCAGTATCATCCAGCAACGTCAGCAACACAACAGGGAAATCAGTAGTAATCCCGTCAACACCCAGGGCTATTGCCGGGAGCATGGTGCTGGCAGAATTCAGTGTCCAGGCATTAAAATATATTCCCTGGATATGGGCATAGTCGATTACAGTCTGGGTCAGATTACCACCGCTGCCTACCCAGTCTCCGTTGATGGCCACTACCTGGTCGATATTGGACTCGGTAATGGTTCCAAAGAGCTGGACTGCAATGGTCGGATCGAGTAATTTTACCTCGGTGATCTGTGAGAGGCTGAAGCTGGATACAATCACCCTGCTCTCCATCTCCAGTTTCTGGATCATTGCCACAACTGCAGCAGGAACGGATGCGTCGGAAGATTTTATTTCTATCACAACACCGATATCGTTGGCACTGTTTTTGGCGACCATCATTGCTTCGTATAACGTAGGAACAGGTTCCCCCTCAAATTCGGCACTGAACCATGATCCGGCATCCAACTCCTTCAACTGGCTGTATGTCAGTGAAGCAATACTACCGGTTCCGTCTGTAGTCCTGTCAACGGTAGCATCATGCATGATCATCAGGGAATCGTCACTGGAGATCATCACATCCAGTTCGAAATAGTCGGCATTTACCTGGACCGCATTATTAAACGCCGCCAGCGTATTTTCCGGAGCTGTTCCGGCACCACCTCGATGTGCAATAACCTTGGGATTTTGCCCATAGGAGACACTCGAGATCAGAACAAGTAAGTAAAAGATTTTTTTCATAATAAATAGATTTAAGTTTGAGTGGTAGAGTGTAATAATGAACCCAGGCTGCTGTGTAATTTATCTGGATTCCCGGATAAAATCAGTATCAAAATTTCTGATACTATTGAGATGCCAATAGCTCTCAGAAAGCCTGTTTCAATTTGCTTCTGGAGCTGGCAGAGAATACTGACCTGTTGTCAGGTTTTTTGTTCTGTAAATTTATCTCGTTTTAATGCTCAATTCAATCGCACGTTCGTGGTATTTTAAGGATACCATTACCAGCCATGGGTTGCAGTGAGTTTTGATTAATCCGGGGGAAGGTATTTTTCAGGATTCAGGATTGCAGAGATTTTCTTTGTATGCCTTGGATACAACAGCTGCTTTTGTATTAACCTCCAGTTTTTTGTATATATTTTTAATATGTGTATTCACGGTATGAAAACTTAGAAACAGTGTATCAGCGATCTGTTGTTTAGTGTCTCCGGATACGATATAGTGCAGAATCTCCTTCTCCCTGTCTGTAAGACCATAATCCGACCTTTTAGGTTTAATTTTTGAAAACAGTTGTAGTACTTTTTGTGCAATCCTCATGTTCAGGGGAGCTCCTCCGGAGAGAACTTCACGAATAGACTCAACTATTTTCTCCTGGGAGGAATCCTTCAGCAGGTAACCTGAAGCTCCCTCACACAGCGCATCAAAGACCGTATCATTGTCCTCGTAAATTGTGAGAATGACAATATGGATATCCTCTGAGAAATTTTTAAACTGCTGAATCCCTTTTATTCCACTCATCCCCGGCAAACCAATATCAAGTAGTATCACATCTGGCAGTACTTCGTCTTCCATGCTTGCCAGGGCATCTTCACAGTTGGAAAATACTTCTGTACATATCATCCCTTCTGTATTATTGATCACTGCCGCCATGCTTTTCCGGTACCTGGAATTGTCTTCCACCATCCAGATATTCACCTTGGTAATTCCTGTATTTTCCATTGTTCCCATATGTTTATTCTACTCAATTGAAATAGCGGGTATTCACAGGGCATTTATATTCTTTTTATGCCAATTTTATTACTCTTCAGTGGTAACTCCAGAGTCATACAGGTTCCTTCACCCACTGTGCTTGTTATTTTGAGCTGAGCACCTATCTTTTGTGCCCGATGATAGAGGTTTGTAAGTCCGTTGGTGCTCTTTCCTTTATTCAAATCAAAACCTCTACCGTTGTCGCAGATATTCAATTCAAGGTTGTGTGGATGCTTTTCAAGTTTTATAATGCATGATTTTGCATCAGAATGTCGTACCACATTAGTAAGTATCTCTTTGTAGATCAGAAAAATATTCCTTCGTATTTCCAGTTTCACAACATCAAGGTTCAAACCCTCAGAAGTTTTGAATGACCATTTCAGGCCGGCCAGCATCGTGGCTGCTTTCTCACGCATTTTGAACAGCATATCCTCACCACTGACATTTTTAGGATTGATAAACCAGATAATATCACGGATCGAATCAATCGTTTCATTTGTCGTCTTGTAGATATCTGAAGAAAGTTGATGGCTCTTTGTTCCCTTTTTATTTTGCAACATTAATTGCTGACTGTCAACACTTATACTGCTGAGATTACTTCCCATTTCATCATGCAGATCGCTGGCAATATTCAAACGGATCCTCTCAATTTCCAGTAAATGCCAGAAGCGCACGCGGGTAACCAGGATTCCAATTCCGAAAATAGCCAGTAATCCAAGCAGTTTGATCCATAAAGTATTCCACCATGCCGGAAGAATTATTATGGACAATGATACAGGTTCGCTCCATATATTGTCAGCATTGCACGCTTTTGCAAGGAAATGAAATGAACCTTTATGAAGGTCCGTATAAAATGCAATATTCCTGGTATCTGAGTAGATCCAATTCTGATCAATTCCTTCCAGCATGTAAGCGTATTTATGCTTTTGAATCGGGGCCATATCAAGTGCATTAAATTCAATGGAGAAAAAGTTCTGATGGTGGCCAAGAACAATTTCCCTGGTAGCGGGAAGCGTTTGTTGATTTCCTGTTTCTTTATTGAAGATTGTAAAGGAAGTGATGGCCACCAGGGGAGGTACCGTATCCACTATTATGAGATCAGGATTGAAAGAAACAAAACCATTGATCCCTCCAAAATACATAATACCATGCTGATCCTTGAAGCTGGCCCGCCAGTTAAACTGGTTGTTGACCAGGCCATCCAGTTCATCATATACACGTATCTCACCCGTCATATGGTCCATCCTTGCAAGCCCTTTCATGGTGCTGATCCATAGATCAGAGCCGGAATCTGTTAGTATTCCAAATACCACATCGTTTGGCATTCCGGTTTGTGTATTGAAATGCAAAAATCTGCCGCTTTCATTGTCCAGCTTGCATAATCCGCCACTGTGTGTTCCAAACCAGATATCCCCTGAGGGGTCCTCATGAATTACAGTAATCTTGTCGGCACCGATACTGTATGAGTTGCTGACATCGTGCAAATATTGAGTAAGGTGCTTAGTTGCCGGATCGTAACAAAAAACACCATCCAGCCAGGTACCGATCCAGATAAATTGCTTACTGTCTTCGAAAAGCACATTTACAGAGATATTTCCAGGGAGTTTTTCCGTGCCTTCTGTAATCTCAGGAGCATACCTTGAAAATTCTTCCGTTTCCCTGTCAAGCACATCGAGTCCGCTGTTTGTACCAACCAGGAACAAGCTGTCGTTGATTTCCAGTACCTGCAATACCCAATCTGAACAGATGGTACTTTTATCCTCCGGATCCGTGCGATAACTGGTGAATTTCCCTGTGGAGGTATTAAAAAAAATCAATCCGCCATACATAGTGGCGATCCATAAGTTGCCATCAGATGATATATAAATGGAAATAACGTCATCATCACTCAGGGAATTTGGATCTGCCGGTTCATGCTTGTAATGTTTGATATTGTCGCTTACAAGATCAATCCTGTCAAATCCGCCGCCACCGTACCCAATCCACAATATATTATTATGATCCATCTGGATACTGCTGACCACTCGTCCACCAAGACTATTGGGGCGTAACGGCAGATATGTAAACTGTCTGAATGGCTGAGTTGCCGGAATCTTGTTCAAGCCATTCTCAGTCCCGAACCAAAGATTGCCTTTCATATCTTCATAAATACACCTTATCCTGTCTATGGATATGGATTGATCATTATCATCTTCGCTGATAAACCGTTCATTTCGAAAATTTCCATTTTCATCCTTGTAAATTAAGAACAGCCCGTTATAATCATATGTCCCCACCCACATTCTTCCTTTCCTGTCAACATAAGTTTGTCGAATCGCAGTGGTGAGCATATCGTTATACATTTCATCAATACCCGGATTGTGCTGAACGTTACCTGTAACAATATCAAACCGGTCAATACCTCTGAATGTACTTAATAATAAACTTTTGCCAGGTTCCATTCTGATATCCCAAACCCCATTATCAGCTATGGAATTACAGTTCCCGGGTTCATGATTATATTGTCTGATTGTTCCGTTTTCCGGAGTAAACTGAATCATGCCGGAATTCCATGTACCGATCCACAACCGGTCAGATCCGTCTTCAACAATGCAGGTAATATTATTTGCCGGAAATGGTTTTGCACCGGGCAGGTTATCAGCATAATTTTCAATTGTACCGGATTCCGGTGATAAGCAGAATAGACCACCCTCGGTTGTACCAAACCATATATTTCTATTGTGGTCCTCAAAAATACATTGAATAAACTCATCTTTAGCACCAGTAAGCCGGCAGGAGATAAATGATTCATTGACCTTATCATACTTCAGTAATCCTTCTCCCCATGTTCCCACCCATAGGATTCCGTCACTGCTTTCAAACATGCACATTACATAATTCTCTGGCAAAGAGGTCGTATCACCATAACTGTTTTTAAAAATTTTGAATCGTTGACCATCATACCTGTTCAATCCGTCTTTCGTTGCGATCCATAAGAATCCGTCCCTGGTCTGCAGAATAGAATTTATTGAATTGTTCGACAATCCATCGTTAATAAATATCCTTTTGAAAAGAAAATTTTCATGTGAATGTGCTGCGGAATGCAACATAAAAAAGAAAAAAAGGAGTATACATGTTCTTATTCTGAAACCAGATGCCCTATCGGCGATTATTACCAGGATATATTTATGCATCTGTGAAAAATATTGCATTTCAAAATTCGTTGTTCCCGCGTTAAAAAAGGATAATTTCATCTGACACGCTTCGTGAAGAACAATAAATATAAAACAAAATTTAATAAATAATGGTGATATAATCATCATTGTTTTTAAGTGGTATACCTGGCCTTTTGAAGATCCCTGGTTTCAATAAAAGATAAAACTACCTCAGGCATTCCACCTATGTAATAGTAGTTTCTCAGGTGTTGAAGGATGTTTTGAAAAAAGATATATTATATCTAATGACTTTTTTACAATATGCACATTTTTTCAAAGGACTTTTTCATAATTTCTACATTTATTCTAACGACTTTTTCAGGAATTCAGCATTTTATCAAAGGACTTTCTGAATTCAATGGCATAGAACTCTCTCATAATCCATTTCCCCTCACCCCTTTCCCCCGACTCACGATTTATATTATATTTGCATTTCAGTTCAATATTCCATATGGACCACATCCGTAACTTTTGCATCATTGCCCATATTGACCATGGTAAGAGTACCCTGGCCGACAGGTTATTGGAGAAGACCCATACCCTGAAAGAGAGGGATATCAGGGACCAGGTACTGGATAGTATGGACATCGAGAGGGAGCGCGGGATCACCATTAAGAGCCATGCCATCCAGATGGTGCATGAGTGGAACGGGAAGAAGTATACCCTAAACCTGATAGATACACCCGGACATGTGGATTTTACCTATGAGGTGTCGAGATCGATTACTGCCTGTGAGGGAGCCCTGCTCGTGGTTGATGCTGCCCAGGGGATCCAGGCACAGACCATTTCAAACCTCTACCTGGCACTCGAAAAAAACCTGGAAGTGATCCCGGTACTCAATAAGATGGACCTTGAAGCGGCCATGCCGGACCTGGTGATGGACCAGATCATCGACCTGATCGGATGTGATCAGGATGATGTAATCCTTGCGAGTGGAAAAACAGGGATGGGTGTTGATGAGATACTGGAAGCTATTATCACCAGGATACCTCACCCGAAAGGGGATACTGAAAAGCCTCTTGAGGCCCTGATCTTTGACTCTGTATATAATTCATTCAGAGGCATATATGCCTATTTCAGAATTTTCAATGGCACCATTAAGAAAGGTGATCTGGTCAAGTTTTTTGCTACCAACCAAAGCTATAATGCTGATGAGATCGGGATACTCCAGCTTACTTATGAATCCAGGAAAGAGCTGAAAGCCGGAGACGTGGGTTATATTATCTCCGGGATAAAAATCTCATCGGAAGTGAAGGTTGGGGATACCATAACCCATGTGGATAATCCCTGTGAAAAAGCCATCGAAGGATTCAAAGACGTAAAACCCATGGTATTTGCCGGTATCTATCCTGTGGATGCCGACGATTATGAGGAGTTGAGGGCTTCATTGGAAAAGCTGAAACTGAATGATGCATCATTGAATTACGAGCCGGAATCATCGGCTGCCCTGGGATTTGGATTCAGGGGTGGTTTCCTCGGACTGCTCCACATGGAGATCATCCAGGAACGGCTCGACAGGGAATTTGACATGAGCGTGATCACCACCGTTCCCAATGTATCGTTTAACGTGCATACCACAAGAGGTGGGATGATCGAGGTTCATAATCCGTCCGGCTTACCTGATCCAACACA
>JADHVS010000105.1 GCA_016783865.1 Bacteroidales bacterium | reverse complement strand
TAACCACTCGGGACGATCATACTTACTTCCTTTCTCACGATCATCTATACAGCTGAAAAGAGCTGCACCAATTATGATAAGGGAAATGATATGCCTGGTCCTGACCACCATGATTGTTATATAGTAATTTAACTGTTCTGTTTTAGTTGGGATATGTCCTTGTCAGCATTAACCATTTGATTGAGGCGGATAAATATAAAAATAAAAAAAAGTTGATTGATTAAAGATGATAATTAACATAGACCTTATAAAAAAAAATGCGAATTCGTCTATCAAAACTACAGACCTCCCTTTTGTAAGAAAAAAGCCAGGTATAATAGATTATAATGACAGTTAATAATTTAGATAAATAATCACCCATCAAATTCCTGTTCAGACATTGTAATTTAAACAATTTCTAAATAAACTGTTTTATCAATGCCTGTGATATAGAGTAAAAGATTTATTATTTTTGTTTTATAACCTTAAAATCATAAAATTATGAAACTTAGACTACTACTCTGTTTATTGCTGTTTTCATGTGGTATACTGAGTGCTCAGGATGATACCATTCGCACACTGATCATCACCGAGGCACGCATGGACCGGGCAGATTACTCCTATGTTGAGCTTACCAACATGGGTACCGATACCCTGAATCTGTCGCAATTTGAATTTGGGCGGGTCGATCCATTTACTTCAGCTGTGGAGGGTGATCCCTTTCAACCCGGTGATGAAGCCTGGATGATGCTTCCCGACAGGAAACTCGCTCCGGGTGAATCTTTTATTATTGTCTCTGTCCTTGAGTGGACCGAAGAACAGTATGCACTGGATGTGGCCAGGTTTGGATATTCTCCCGACCATCAGGAAAATATTACGAAAAAAGAGATGTGGGAACTGGCTGATATCCAAATGCATAGGCCTGAGTCCCCCACTAATGACCCAACCGACAGCATCTCTGACCATTACCAGGTTATGGAAACCTGGAGCGGAAGAGATTGCTGGTATATCCGGCACCATGTCACAGAAACCGACTCTGTTATTGTCGACCAGGTAGGAGGTGTATTCACGGATGCGAACGGATCTAATCCGGATGGCGGAATGATAGATGTGGCAGGTGTTACGGGGGCAACCGGTAACTCCATCCTGGTTCGAAGGTTCAATGTCAAACACGGAAATATCAACTTCCGCGATGCAAAGGGTGTTGACTATGAGGACTCAGAGTGGATACCTATTCCAAGGTTAGGAACTGGAGGCTGGGAACAGGACCGCGCCGTATTCTGGACACTTGGTAACCATGGGAACTACAGTTTCGATGAAAATTCACTCACGCCTCTGCGAGATGACATCGATGTGAATTGGTCCTTTAAACTCATCACGCTGCCATGGGGTGTACGGAACGATGACTCACTCATGTTCCAGTTTGAGAAACGGGGTGGCCTTGCGTGGGATTATATTTACGCTCCCAAATTTGCAGATTCAGCTTTTGTATCCTGTCGGACTGGTGACAAATTAACTGTATATGCCTGCGGTGATGATCTGGAAACAGTTACTTTCAGTATCATTGTAGTTCCTCCTACAGCAGATGCCAATATTGTGGTACCTAAGCGGAGCCTGGATGAAGATGGGAATTATGAGAATGGAGGTGTTCCTTATGAAGTGAGTGATAAGATACCAGGCATGGATACCATCAGCAATGTTGGATTCGCCACACGCGTGGATTCTTTGTTAAAATATCTTGAATTACCCGGTGGTGCTAAATGGAATGTTATCTGGAAAGATGGCGTAACAAGGACTGATCTGATCGATGGTGACATACTCACGATAACTGCCAGGAACGGAACCTCAACCAAAGATTATTACATTAAAGTGGATGATTACAGGAAAGCACATAATCCATATCTGAGTTCGATTACCTGGCCCGATATTCCTGAGTGGTTAAAAGGAGCATGGGGTTGGAATGGTGACACCATACCCAATTTCGTCAGCGGAAAATATAATTACCGTGTTGAAGTCCCGTTTGGCTCAGCCGGCATCCCTGCCCTGGTGGCAAAAACCGTAGATGTGAATGCCTCTGTTAAAGTGGACAGGGCCACTACATTAAGCGGAGCACCCAAAGACAGGACAATAACCTATACAACCGCTGCGGAAGATGATACCACTCAATTAGTTTATAAGGTTGAGTTATTTAAACAAAAAGACCCGACCGACTTCCAACCCTGGGATGCTTTACCGATTATATCCGAGTGGGTCTTCCAGGAGGAATGGGATAATTATTACCTGGAAATTTTTAATCCGGGAAACCAGCCACTTGACCTGAGTGACTATATGATCATCGGCGATTGGTCTGACGATCCTTTGGATGTGATCGGCTGGCACGCATCTGCAGATTCGGCCGATTGGAATAACAGGTACAGAAAATATATTCCAGGATATAAATGGGTGGATTCGCAGAAATGGAAAAGCGCTCCTGCAACGCTTGAGAAGGATACTTATGTGAATTCCAATGTTCAGCCTGGAGATGTATTTGTTTTAGGCCTGATCTACGGTGATGGTGAACATCAGATAGCATGGGCAAATGGCACTTTACCCCAGGGAAAATATCCGGCAACAGAACAATGTGATGTCATATTCAAACATGTAGATCCCGATCTGTATGGTAATGAGTTCGGAAATCCATGGAATGAATACGTTGGACCAACCTGCCTGGATCACTGGTATGGCTCAAACATATACCTGTATAAGATGGATGAGGCTTATAAAGATTCGATGAAACTAGGCCTGAAAGCAGTCGATGACCCGGCAGCATTCATCCACATTGAAACCTTTGGGGAAATGGACGGTACCGGATGGAAGGTCTTTGATACCATAAACCAAATTGAAACAGCTTCAAGCTGCGTAAGAAAACCAGAATTTTTCGAACCCAAAAAGGGAGCCAGGGAATCATTCGGCAATACTCCGGAAGAAAGCGAGTGGTTATTTTTTAACCGTGCTTACTTCGATGCGAACAATGTACCATGGCCGCTGGATGTTATTCTATGCTCCCAGGATCTTGGTACTCACTTCATGAATGAGGTAACGGTTTATCAATCAAGAATTACATCTGTTGTTTATAAACCAAGCGGAGGATTCTCTCTGGATGAACTGATCAGGGGAGTTATCACGGGGACCTCAGTGGATGTATTCCTGAGCAATATCAATAAAGCGGATACTGCACAGACACTGAAACTGATAAGTGGTTCGGGTGGTGATACGCTTTCCGGCAGCGACATCCTTGCAGACGGTGACACACTTCTGGTTATATCGGCCAACCAGGACAATATGACCAAATATGTTTTGGAGGTTAATTTAGAGGGATTAAACAACATTGCAACACTTACTTCAACAGTATATGTTGTAGCTGATGACGGGGCCACCGGTACTGTAAGCGGAATGGAGTATGGTGACCTGCTGGCCGATGTTGTGGCTGATATATCCACCTCCTATCCGGCTGCCACCATGACCGTGATTGATGCGGAAGGTGACTATATGCCATTTAAAAAGTTAAATTTTGATACCAATTATGTCAATGTTACGGTAAATGACCAGATCTTTATTGAAGTGGTTGCTGAGAATGGGACGACTACCATCCTTTACCAGCTGACGCCCACTTCCACAGCATCCGATGCATTTGTAACATCCGAGGTATTTACGGTTGATCAGGATAATGCTTTAATCAAACTGATTCCTTCAGGAACAACAGTTCAGTCCCTGTTAAAGAATGTGGTCCCGGCAGCAGGAGCTTCCATGCAAATTGTAGACAAATTAGGGCATCCAAGAGCACTTGGAGATATATCGAGGGATGATAAGCTGATCGTTACCTCCCAGGATGGTGAAGTGACCAAGGTGTACTATTTCTCTATGCTGGCCGAAGAGGAAGATGAAGTTGGAATTTATCTTGCATATGTATTGTCTGATGTTTATGGCATAAACCAGGTAACACTTCAAATTTCCGGTGGCGGACTTAATGATGCTACTGAAGTCTCCGCATTCCTTGCGAACCTTATCCCTGCGCCTGGTGCAACCGCTATGGTTGTCGATGAAAACGATGTCGAAAATACAGGTACATTGACGGCTGGTGACTTAGTAAAGGTAATTGCAGCCGATGGAGTAACAACGGCATATTATATAATTAATGTATATGGTGTTGCCATAGATGAATTAAACAATGGTTCCATCCTGGTATATCCGAATCCAAGTGCAGGTATGATTACAGTTACCGGCCTTGAGCCCGGAAACCGGATCCGTGTTTATAATATGCTGGGTGTTGCGGTTCGGGATATTGTTACTTATCAGGAACTTGAAGTAATTTCACTCGATAACCAGCCTAACGGTATTTATTTCATTATAGTATGTGACGACGATGTAGCCATCGGACGTTACAAGCTAATAGTGGAATAAGAGCCTTAATAAAGAAAAGAGCCTGCGGTCGCAGGCTCTTTTCTTTTAAATAGAGACTACCTTAAAAAGAAACATATTATGAGCGATAAAAAATTACTTTCGTTACTATTCCTATTTGTCTTTGTAACAGGAATTTCCCTGTCCCAGCCGGTTAAAGATCACGGTAATCTTTCGGTGAAGGAAACCCAATTAATTGACCAGCACGGTGAAACCATTATGCTTCAGGGTGTCAGCTTTGGATGGCACAACTGGTGGCCCAGATTCTATAACCAACAGGCAGTTAAATGGTTACGGGATGACTGGTCATGCGATGTGGTACGAGCTGCCATGGGGATTGAACCTGAAAAGGGATACCTGGAGTCACCTGATTGGTCGAAAGATTTAATGGAGGAAGTCATTGAGGGTGCCATCGAAAATGACATCTATGTAATCATCGACTGGCACAGCCATGGTATTCAACTTGAAGCAGCCAGAGCCTTTTTCATTGAAATGGCTGAAAAATACGGTGAATATCCGCACATCATATATGAAATTTTCAATGAACCTGTAAAAGATTCATGGGATGAGATTAAATCATATTCAGTCGAACTGATCGAAACCATCAGGGAAATTGATCCCGACAATATTATACTCGTTGGCAGTCCCCACTGGGACCAGGATATTCACATTGTTGCCGATGATCCGATAACCGGGCATCAGAATATCATGTATACCCTTCACTTTTATGCCGCCACCCATCATCAGTTTTTAAGGGACAGAGGCAACTATGCCCTCGAAAAAGGGGTCCCTTTATTTGTATCAGAGTCTGCAGGGATGGAGGCCAGTGGTGACGGACCTATTGACTATGAAGAATGGCATGCCTGGATCGATTGGATGCGGGAAAACAAGATCAGCTGGGTAAGCTGGTCAATTACCGATAAGGACGAAACTTGCTCTATGTTGAACACAAGTGCCAGCTCTGATGGAAACTGGAAAGAGGGTGACCTTAAGGAATCAGGGATTAAAACACGTGAATTATTAAGGGATTTTGCGGGGAAGGAATAAGAATATGCTGAAGACACTCATTTCAATTTTTTGTTGCTTTATTATCTTTTATCAGAACGGTTCTGCACAGCAAGCCGTTACTATTGGTATTGATGCGGCATCCGAACAAAAACCAATCTCACTCTATATCTACGCGAAAAACAATAGTTTGTCCGACAATTCAGGCAGTCCCTTAAATGCATCCGAATGGCAGCGGTTGCGTGACCTGGGAATCAGGATGTACCGTGAAAATGGTGGAAATAACTCTACAAAATATAACTGGAGAAGGAAATTGTCCAGTCATCCCGATTGGTACAATAATGTTTTTCCTCACGATTGGGGATATGCAGCACAATCACTTCAGCAAAATATCCCATCAGCCCAGGGTATGTGGGCATTTCAACTGATCGGTAAAGCAGCCAAAACGAACGCCTATAATTTCAGTTCGTGGGATTACAACCAGGCCAAGTGGTGGGAAGGTGTAAGACAGAACCTCTGCGGAGGCGGAGAGGTTAATCCGGACGGCGGAGAGGATGCCCTGGTGGATGGTGATCCCGGACTTTACCTGGAAGATTGGACAGCAGATTCCACTGCAGGGATCCTTGACCATTGGTTCGGAGAGGGAGGCCGGGGTCTTGATTCAAACAGGATACGTTACTGGAATATGGACAATGAACCCGAGATCTGGGAGGGTACGCATGATGACGTATGGCCTGTGCAGCCTTCAGCCGAAGCATTCATGCAAATGTATTTTAGCGTGGCTAAAAAGGCACGTGCAAAATTCCCGGGTATTAAACTGGTGGGACCTGTACCTGCCAATGAATGGCAATGGTATAATTATAAGGGTAGTAAAATCAATTATGATGGCAGGGACCATGTATGGCTCGAATATTTTATCAGACGGGTAGCCGAGGAACAGGAAATCTCAGGGATCCGGTTGCTTGATGTGCTGGATATACATTTTTACCCGGGGGAAACCGCTCCTGAAGATATCGTCCAGCTACACCGGGTATATTTCGATATGACGTATGACTACCCGGGTGCTAACGGAGTAAAACGGACCGGACCGGGGAGCTGGGACAATTCGATAACAAAGGAATATATATTTATGCGCTGCCAGAATTGGCTGGAACAATACATGGGGCCGGATCATGGAGTTGCATTTTCGGTTACTGAGACAGGGATCAACAGTGATGACCCCGATGTAACTGCATTATGGTATGCCTCAACACTCGGTGAGTTTGCCAGACAAGGTGTGGAAATTTTTACACCCTGGAGCTGGAAGACCGGCATGGATGAAGTGATCCATCTTTTCAGCCGGTATGGCCAGGAATATTTTATTGGGGCAGCCTCTTCCGAAGAGGAATTTGTATCTGCCTATCCTACCATTAACGGCGAAAACGATTCAATCACAATCTTTGTTGTTAACCGGCATACAAGCCAGTCAAAGCAATCCATAATTAACCTGAATAACTACCCGGTGCAGGATGGGACGTATGATATGTATTCCCTCTCTGATCTGCCCCAAAATGAAACTTTTATTTCACACAGCAGCAACGCTCTCGAGGTCAGCGGAATTGAATTAATGGACAACAGGGTAACCCTGGATCTTCCTCCCCTTTCTGTCCATGCACTCATCCTTACAAGGGCAGAAAATTTCTATCAGACAGGTTATCTTGTTGCAGAAGCAGAGGCTGAAGATGGAGTTTTAACAGGAGTTACTATTGGTAACAGCAATCCGGGATTTTCCGGAAGCGGGTATGTGACAGGATTTGATCAGGCCACAGATAAGGTAACTGTTACTATGGTTGTACCTGAAACCGATATATACAGACTGCTTATCCGTTATAATGGCCCAAACGGGACTAAGACACAGGATGTAATCATCAACGATGGATTTTCCACGCCGGTGAGGTTCCCGGAAACCGATTCATTTGAAATCGTTGATGCCGGAAGCTATCTGCTGGAGACAGGTTCCAACACCTTTACCGTACGGAAAAACTGGGGTTGGACAGACATAGATAAATTCATGGTTTATACATCATCTAAAAACATCTATGATATAGCTCCTGACCTTGTGGATTCAGCAGCTACAGAAAATACAGAAGCGCTTTATGAATTGCTGCGACTGCAATTTGGCAAACGAATTATCTCCGGACAAACGCACGGCAACTACGCCGATATCAAAAACCTTACAGGCAAATCCCCTCTGTTAAGAGTAGGTGATTTCCAGCATTTTACAGAAGGCTACCCTTACCTGTGGGTGGATGGCGAACACACTTTCGGCAAAGACGATGACGGATCGGTGGATGCCCTGATCGATTGGTATAACTCTACCGAAGGAAAGGGAATCATTTCATACCAGTGGCACTGGCATTCACCCAGCGGCGGATCGGCCGGAACCAATACTTTTTACACGAATCAAACCACTTTCGATATTACCCTGGCCGTTACACCGGGCACACAGGAATATGATGACATTATCAGGGACATTGATGATATCGCTGCCGAATTGAAGAAATTTCAGGATGCAGGTATTCCAATACTCTGGCGGCCTTTGCATGAAGCCGGCGGAGGATGGTTCTGGTGGGGTGCAAAAGGCCCGGAACCCTGTAAAGAACTTTACAATATCATGTTCGACCGGCTGAAAAACCATCACCAGCTGCATAACCTGATCTGGGTGTGGTCAACACCCGAAGAGGACTGGTATCCGGGAAACAATAAAGTCGATATCATTGGTCACGATTCCTATCCTGGTGAGTATAACTATGGAACTCAGAAATATGCCTTCGACGTTTTATACAGGCTCACCCAGGGTAAAAAACTGATTGCCATGACCGAAAATGGCCCCATCCCGGAACCAGGTGATTGCCTTGCACAGGAAGCTCCCTGGCTTTTTTTTATGTCATGGAGCAACCTGGTGTTTGATCAAAATTCTGACGATCATATAAAAGCAGTATACAATAATCCAAACGTTTTAACCCTTGAATCCCACAACTTCGTAACCAGCTTTGAATGGCGCAGTGCCCTTTATCCTGAAAACTGGAAACCCGGTTATAAAGACACCCAGGGAAGATTTTTACATGATTTTTCATATGCAGGTTACCACCAGGGAGAGACTGAAATACCTTACATTACCCAAAATATTGTAAATATTACCCAATCCCCTTACAGTGCTGATAACACCGGTATAGATGATGTCACGGCGATTATCCAGCAAGCCCTGGATGAGGTGGGGGCTTCAGGCGGCGGAGTGGTTTACCTTCCTGCCGGCACTTATCGGATCAAAACTCCTTCCAGTTCAGATTATGGCTTGCATATAAAATACGACAGTATCATTCTGCGTGGTGCAGGGGTCGATTCCACCTTCCTGTTCCACGATGAAACATTCATGAGGCAAAAAGACATCATTCATGTGAGAAGCGACTGGTCCAACTGGTTCTCACAAACCGGCACGGTTACACAAATAACTGCTGACCTCACTGAACCAACCCGTATTATCCCTGTTCATTCGGTTGCAGGATTCAATGTGGGGGATCATGTAATTGTTACCTCCTCCCCCACTGAACAGTGGATCGAAGAGCATCAGATGGCCGGGATCTGGACTGCCGATGCCGTTAAAGGAGTGGCTTTCATGCGCCGTATTGATTCCATCAATGCAGAAAAAAACCTGTTGATCATTGATGTACCTACGCGCTATTTTCTAAAGACCAGGGATAGTTCCCGGGTGTATCATGCAGGTAACCACATCAGTGAATGTGGTATTGAGCATTTATCGATCGGGAATAAAGAAAATCCAAAAACGGGATGGGAGGAGGAATCATACAATACTATCGGGACCGGTGCCTATGATGTTCATTTTTCACATGCGATCCAGTTCAAATACGCTCAAAATTGCTGGGTAAACAATGTACATACTTATAAACCACCTGTTAATTCTGAAGACATTCATGTTCTTAGTAACTGCCTCTTATTGGATCAGTGTCGCAATATTACCATCGATTCATGCTATTTCCAGAAGCCCCAGTATGAAGGAGGAGGAGGAAACGGATACATGTATACCCTTCAATCCAACGATTGCCTGATCAGTAACAGCCGGGCAAACCACAGCAGGCATAATTATGATTTCAAGTATCCTTACAGCAATGGGAACGTAATACATAATTGTCGCGGAGAAAATTCAAAATATTCCAGTGACTTCCATATGTACCTGAGCATGTCGAACCTTTTTGATGTTTTCACAATAAATGGTGATTATCTTGAGTCCACTTTCAGACCTTATGGAGGCAGCGCCATTCATGGATACTCCTCCACCCAATCAGTATTTTATAACACAGAAGGGGAAGCTTATCATCCAAACAAAAACTATATTATTGAATCGAGACAACTTGGATGGGGATATGTTATCGGAACCTCCGGACCGTCCAATGAAGTGCTGTTAGACCCAATTTCAGGTTCTGCAGGAGGTTATTCCTATAATACTACACCCAGAGATTTCCTCGAAGGCGTGGGAAAGGGTGAAGATTTAAGGCCCTGGTCACTTTATCTCGATCAGCTTGACAGAAGGTTGAGCGAACCAAAGGGTACCGGTTCATATAATGTTAATATTATAGTCAAAGAAGCAGGAACAGGTAAAGTCATACCTGGCTGCAATGTGGAAATATACGACGAATTAAAAACCACGGATGGATCTGGCAGGATATTATTTAATCAGGTTCCCGAAAGCTTCCTGCTCAACATAGATAAAGAAGGGTATTTCCCATACTTACAACAGCAAAAAGTAATATTCAGCGATACTACGCTCACCGTATACCTGTCAGAGAATCTTGTCAATGTCACCATGAAGCTGTTGGATAGTAAAACCAACGATCCGTTCTGGGGAGTAAATGTCACCATTGGATCGGATAGTGAGGTAACAAATACACAGGGAGAAGCATTTTTTACACTACCGCCAGGACCTTTCGATTATCAGTTTCATAAGACATCTTTCCAGGAAGAACAGGGAACCTTAACCATCACATCCGATACAACAATCCTCTTCTATTTAATCCGAACCCATGGTGATGTTAAGTTCAATCTGACAGAAGATATCACACCTGTCAACAATGCCCTGGTTGTTGTTAATGGAGATTCGGTCCTTTCTAATGCAATCGGACTGGCCCTTTTTGATGATCTTCCAATCGCGGCCTATTACAGCTATCTGATTACGAAGGATGGCTACGAGCAACGAGGTGGGGATTTCTTCCTGGAGACAGATACCACCATTCAGATTTCCATGCAGGCAATTCAAAACAATACGGAAGGGCTTTCTGATCGTGGAAAAATTAAATTCTGGCCGAATCCTGTCCATGATCTTTTATATCTGAATATCCCGGAAACCTTTATAGAAAATACCATACGGATTACAGATATAACCGGGAATGATCTTTATAATCAAAAAAACAAATATGGCCTCCTCAGGATTAACGTAATGGATTACCCGGCCGGTGTTTATATAATCAACATATATTCCAATGAGAGCCAAACCTCTCATATGTTTATTAAGAAATAGGTATAGATCATACTCCTTTTGTGGTGACTGACCGAACCTGGTATAAGGTCTTCATATAAAGGTCCGGTGCTTTGGAAGCTCCTCTCCCCGGGTACCCGGGGAGAATGACTCGCATTTATTAATAACAACGGATATTTATCCTATATTGAAATTGCAAATAACTGGAAAACTCATTATGGCAAATTATTAGAATAAACATGCAAAAAGAAGATTATATACTCCGGGAAATCGAAAAGATCGGTATGATGCTGCAGATGATCATTAAAAAATTGATCGTGAAGCAGGAAAAACTTCCCATCCAGTTCGATTACGAGTTAAAGGAGGCGAATGAGATGTTCCGGGAAATCGGCTTTGAGATGGATGAGTTTCTACAACTTGATCATTCAGCAATTGAAGACTATCTGATGAAAATTGATGGAATGAGAGGTCCGAACATTGAGCTTCTGGGCGATCTCCTTAAAGAAATGGGGATGAGAACCGGTCCGGATTTGCGCCAGGCCTACCTCGAAAAGGCCTTGAACTTATATGAATTATGCAATTCCCAGGATAGAACATTTTCTATAGAAAGGGAAAGTAAAATTAACAATATAAAGAACATGTTAGCATGAAAAAACTATTATTGAGCCTGTTAGTAATTCCTGGGATTCTCCTTACAGGTTGTATAAATGATAAAGGTAATGATCCCGCTAATACAGCTGATGTAATAATTTATGGAGGAACCTCAGCCGCCATTACAGCTGCCGTCCAGGTTATAAAAATGGGTAAATCGGTCATCATTGTTTGTCCCGATATTCATTTAGGCGGACTCTCTTCTTCAGGACTGGGTTATACCGATACCGGAAACAAAGGGGTAATCGGAGGATTATCCAGGGAGTTTTATCAGCGCATTTACCAGTACTACCAGAAACCTGAAACATGGAAATGGCAGAAGAAGGAAGAATATGGAAACACAGGACAGGGAACTCCGGCCATCGACGGTGACCTTAAGACCATGTGGATCTTCGAACCTAATATTGCCGAAAAAATATTTGAAGATTTCGTCTCGGAATATAACATTGAGGTACACCGGGATGAGTGGCTCAACAGGGAGAAGGGAGTCGTAATGAAGAATGGTAAAATTATCTCCATCACCACATTATGCGGGAAAACCTATAAAGGAAAAGTCTTCGTCGATGCCACTTACGAAGGTGACCTGATGGCCGCTGCAGGCGTAAATTATTTCGTAGGAAGAGAGGCCAATTCGGTATATGGTGAAGAGTGGGATGGTGTTCAGGTAGGTGTTTTACACCACGGACACCATTTTGGTGACATGCAGATCAGCCCATATGTAGTTCCGGATGATCCATCCAGTGGAGTTTTGGCCCGGATCTCAACAGAACATCCTGGTGAAAAAGATGCAGGAGATAATAAATTACAGGCTTACTGTTTCAGGACCTGCCTTACAAAAGTTGAAGAAAACCGCATACCCTTTGCCAGGCCAGAGGTTTATGATTCCACCCAATATGAACTCCTGTTAAGGGTTTATGATGCCGGCTGGAGACAAACCTTCAATAAATTTGATCCCATTCCCAATGCAAAAACCGATGTGAATAATCATGGTCCATTCAGTTTTGATAACATCGGGATGAACTATGACTATCCTGAAGCTACTTATGAGCGCCGGAAGGAAATATTAAAAGAACACGAGACCTATCAAAAAGGATTATTGTATTTCATTGCCAATGATCCGCGTGTTCCTGAAGAAGTCCGGTCCGAAATGAAACAGTGGGGTTTATCGAAGGATGAGTTCCCGGATAACGGGCACTGGCCCCATCAGATCTATGTTCGTGAAGCACGAAGAATGATCGGGAAATATGTGATGACAGAAAATGAGATAATGGACAAAAAACCTGTTAATGAATCGATCGGGATGGGTTCATATACCATGGATTCACATAATACACAACGGTACATAAAACCGGATGGTTTTGTTCAAAATGAGGGGGATATTGGAGTACGTCCGCCAAAGCCCTACCGGATCGCACTGGGCGCTATTCTGCCAAAAAAGGAAGAATGCCCCAATCTGCTGGTACCGGTTGCCCTTTCCAGCTCCCATATAGCCTTTGGCTCGATCCGTATGGAACCGGTTTTTATGATACTGGGGCAAAGTGCGGGCACAATGGCTGCGATGGCAATAGAAAGAAAGACTGGTATCCACGACCTTTCCTATGATGAAATAAGGCAACGCTTAATCGAGAATGGCCAGGTTCTGGAGTATGCAGAATAAAAATCTTAATTTTGATCTTTCGGTAATGGTTGAGAACAAATGGGATATTCTGAAAACAATCCGCTGAGCATATTTAATAAAGAAGTAGGGCTGAAATTTCAGCTTTACAATAGTCTTTTTACAGCATTGCCATTTCACCGGATTGAAAAAACCGGCGTCCTGGTATCCAGTTTTCTTCTGCACTGCGAAGAGGGCTATAACAAGGGACACGATCCGGTTAAAATTGTCCGGACTTTCCTTGAACAATATACAAATTACCGGTCTGAGACCGAATTTATCGACCTGTTATTCAGGTTTGTGCAATATGCTGAGCGTCAGGTGGTCTTATTCGATGCGCTTGAGGATGCATCCTTTTCAAAGGTCCATGACATGAATGGACCAGGAACGCTCAACCACCTTCAATCAGAGGTTATTCACCACCAGGCCGAGCCATTGCTGGCTGACAAATTGAAAGATTTTTCGGTTCGGTTGGTCCTGACTGCCCATCCCACACAATTTTATCCAAGCGAAGTGCTGATCATTATAAATGACCTGGCCAAAGCCATTGAAATCAACGACACTGCATTGGTAAACAGCTACTTGCAGCAATTAGGAAAAACTCCTTTTTTAAAAAGTGAAAAACCTACCCCCTTCAATGAAGCGATTAACCTGATCTGGTACCTGAAGAATATCTTTTATTTTGCAGCGGGGGAAATCCTGTCTAATCTGAAAGAACATTTCCCGGAAATCGTTCCTGCCAATAACCGGTTGATCCAACTCGGCTTCTGGCCCGGAGGCGACCGTGATGGAAATCCAAATGTTAAATCTGATACGGCATTTAACGTTTCCAGGGCTTTACGGAATGCAATTATTACCTGCTATTATAATGATGTCAGGAACCTGAAACGCAGGCTTACTTTTAAGGGTGTTTACCAGCAGGTTTCATTACTGGAAAAAAGGCTCTACGAAAGCATGATGAAACACGATAAGAGAAAAAGCATATCACGGGCAGAAATATTGCATTCGTTAGAAAACATCAGGCAAATCCTGATCGATGTTCACGAAGGTCTTTTCCTCAATCATGTAGAAGATATGATCAGCAAAGTGGAACTTTTCGGAATTCATTTTGCCTCACTGGATATTCGGGAGGACAGTGCTGTTCATTCAACGATTTTAGAATCCATATCAAATAATTCTGATTTACTGCCTGATAATTTCGACGCTCTTGGTCAGAATGAGAAGATTAAAATTCTGATGGGGATTAATGGTAAAGCCAAACCAGCCCCAAAAGATCAGGATCTCTACCGGAATGCATTTGAAACCATTGCTTCTGTAAAGAAAATACAGGAATCAAACGGGGAAGATGGGTGCCACCGTTATATCATCAGTCATACAGCCTCTGCCCTGAATGTCATAGAAGTTTATGGTCTTTTTCTCCTGGCAGGATGGAAACATAACCGGCTCAGGATGGATTTCGTGCCCCTTTTCGAATCCATTAATGACCTTAGAAATGCTCCCAATGTGATGAAAGAATTGTATGAACTTGTACCCTACCGGAAGCATCTTTACAGGAGGAAAAATATACAAACCATTATGCTGGGCTATTCTGACGGGACCAAGGATGGAGGATACCTGATGGCTAATTGGAGCATATATAAGGCCAAAGAAGCCCTGAGTGCACTTTCAGCCGAATATGGAATCCAGGTTGTCT
>JADHVS010000008.1 GCA_016783865.1 Bacteroidales bacterium | reverse complement strand
TTCCGGTGGGTAGCTAGCCCTTGCCGGACAGGATTGGTTACCTGCAGGGAAACTAAGAGGTGTTTCAAAACTTATTATATTTGTTCGCCAGTCAATCCCCACCTCACGGGTTTGCACGGCGCAACGCTCGCAGGATTCACAAAAGGGAATGAAAATCAAAATTCCGGCTTGCCATTGGATACATCCCATAATTACCTAAAAAAGGATATATTTGTCAATCGCTGAAATCCATTGTTTTTGATATATTAAACGACCATGAAAATAACCATCATTGGTGCTGGCTATGTTGGTTTGGTTACCGGGACGTGTTTTGCGGAAACGGGTATAGATGTTTCCTGTATCGATGTTGATGAGGTAAAGATAAAGAACCTGAATAAAGGGATTTTGCCCATCTATGAACCTGGACTGGAACAAATGATCCAGCGCAACGTAGAGAAAAAACAACTCAGATTCTCCACCGATCTGAAGGAAGGTCTTGAAGGCTCAGACGTTGTTTTTATCGCAGTAGGCACTCCGCCTGGCGAAGATGGCAGTGCTGATCTGAAATATGTCCTCAGCGTGGCGGGTAAGATTGGCAGGATGATGAATGATTACCACCTGATTGCCACTAAAAGCACCGTACCCGTAGGCACAGCCGAAAAGATCAGGTTATCAGTGCAGAAAGAATTGAAAGCAAGGGGGGAAAAAATATCTTTCGACGTGGCTTCAAATCCTGAATTTTTAAAAGAAGGAGACGCAATAGAAGATTTTCTCCGGCCCGACAGGATCATTATTGGCATCGATTCAGAAAAGGCAGAAAAAATCATGAACAGGCTGTATAAACCCTTCCTGCTAAATGGGCATCCGCTTATATTCATGGATATCCCGAGTGCTGAACTGACAAAATATGCTGCCAATTCAATGCTTGCCACTAAGATCAGCTTCATCAACGATATAGCCAACCTGTGTGAAATTGTAGGTGCCGATATCAATATGGTCAGGAAAGGCATTGGTTCAGATAGCCGGATAGGCAATAAATTCCTGTATGCAGGAGTTGGATATGGAGGATCATGTTTCCCGAAAGATGTGAAGGCATTGATTAACACGGCAGACGAAAAGGGTTATTCACTGCGCGTTCTTAAGGCGGTGGATGCCATTAATAATGATCAGAAATTAATTATCTTTAATAAAATATATAATTACTTTGGTGGAAATCTGAAGGACAAGTTAATAGCCGTATGGGGACTCTCATTTAAACCAAACACGGACGATATGAGAGAAGCTCCATCGCTGGTTATCATTAAGAAATTGCTGGAAAATGGAGCCAGGCTCAATGTGTATGATCCGGTGGCCAGGGAACAGGCTAAAAAACAGCTTCCGGATGATGTGGTTTATGCCAATGACAGATATGAAGCCCTGATAGATGCAAATGCATTGGTAGTAGTAACAGAGTGGTCAGAATTCCGGTTACCCAATTACAAAGTGATGAACAAGCTGATGAGAGAAAAAGTCGTCTTCGATGGCCGGAACATATATGATGCCATTGAAATGAAGGAGCAGGGATTTAAATACTTTGGAATTGGAAGGTAATCCCTGTAGTGTTGTCAGTTTCTTAAATGCACTCATCAAATAATAACTGAATCGTATATATGAAAAGGATCTTGGTAACAGGCGGAGCCGGCTTTATCGGATCTCATCTGTGTGAGCGTCTTCTCAATGATGGAAATGAGGTCATATGCCTCGATAATTATTTTACAGGTTCTAAAAAGAACATCGTTCATCTGATTAAACATCCCTACTTTGAAATTATCCGGCATGATATTACTATGCCATTTTTCATTGAGGTGAACGAAATATATAACCTGGCATGTCCGGCATCCCCGGTTCATTATCAATACAATCCCATAAAGACTGTTAAAACCTCAGTGATGGGGACCATTAATATGCTGGGACTGGCTAAGAGGATCAAGGCAAAAATGCTGCAAGCCTCAACGAGTGAGGTATACGGTGATCCTCAACAGCATCCCCAGACAGAAGATTACTGGGGCAATGTCAATCCAATTGGTATCAGATCATGCTATGATGAAGGCAAACGATGTGCCGAGACCTTGTGTATGGATTATTTCCGGGAGAACCAGGTAAGGGTAAAGATCATCCGTATCTTCAATACATATGGACCGCGGATGCTTCCCAATGATGGCAGGGTGGTATCCAACTTTTTTGTTCAGGCAATGCAGAACAATCCATTGACCGTATATGGCAACGGGAGTCAGACCAGGAGTTTCCAGTATATCGATGACCTGGTGGAAGGAATGATCAGGATGATGGAAACACCAGATGATATTACCGGTCCTGTTAATCTGGGCAATCCTGTGGAACATACCATCCTTGAAATGGCCGAAAAAATCATTCAGCTTACAGGCAGCAGTTCCGGAATTGACTTCAAACCTCTGCCTGAGGATGATCCCGTCCAGCGAAAACCAGACATTCGGATGGCAAAAAAATTATTGAACGGATGGGAGCCGAAGGTCAGTCTGGATGTGGGATTACAGTATACATTTGAATATTTTAAGAAATAACATAATATGAAGGGAATCATCCTGGCTGGCGGAGCCGGAACACGACTCTATCCACTCACCAAAAGCATCTCGAAGCAGATCATTCCGGTGTATGACAAACCGATGATCTATTACCCGCTTTCCGTGCTGATGCTGGCTGGAATACGTGAAATTCTGATCATTTCCACGCCTAAAGACATTCAACTATATGAAGATCTGCTGGGCGATGGCAACCAGTTTGGTTTGAGTATCTCCTACGAGATCCAACCTTCACCTGATGGATTATCCCAGGCATTTATCATTGGAGAGAAATTCATTGGATCAGATCCTGTCTGCCTGATCCTGGGTGACAACATTTTTTACGGACATGGATTTGGCAATGTATTGCTTGAAACATCGAAATTAAAGGATGGAGCAGTCATCTTCGGGTATTATGTCAATGATCCGGAGCGTTATGGCGTGGTTGAGTTTGACAACCGGGGAAAAGCACTGAGCATTGAAGAGAAACCTGAAAAACCGAAAAGCAACTATGCTGTAACCGGTCTTTACTTTTACAGCAATGATGTTGTGGAGAAAGCCAAATCCCTGAAACCTTCAGCACGGGGAGAGCTGGAAATTACCGACTTAAACCGGCTGTTTCTGGATGAAAAGAGGCTTAAGGTAAATATCATGGGAAGGGGCATGGCGTGGCTCGATACGGGCACACATGAAAGCCTTCTTCAGGCTTCAAATTACATTCAGACCATTGAGCAGCGGCAAGGACTGAAAATATGTTGCCCGGAAGAAATTGCATTTACAAGAGGCTTTATCGATAAGGAACAGTTGCTGCGGCTGGCCGAACCATTGCGTAATAATCAGTATGGTGAATACCTCATAAAGATTGCGGAAGAGAAGATCTATACCTTTGATAATTTGTAGTTCAGATGACCATTCACAAGACAGATTTTGAGGGATTACTGATCATTGAGCCCAGAATTTTCAGGGATGAGCGTGGTTACTTTTTCGAAAGCTATAACCAGCAGGAATATGAACGGAACCAGCTCAAAACCCACTTTATTCAGGACAACCAATCGAAATCGATGCGTGGTGTTGTAAGGGGACTTCATTACCAGCTCAAACCATTTGCTCAAACAAAGCTGGTGAGGGTGCTGGAGGGAGTGATCTATGATGTGGCAGTCGATATCAGGAATGGATCTCCCACATTTGGCAAATGGTTCGGGGTGGAGCTGTCGGAAGAAAACATGAAGCAACTTTTCATCCCGAAAGGATTTGCCCATGGATTTTCTGTTTTAAGTGAGACAGCCGTCGTTTTTTACAAATGCGATCAATTCTATAATCCAGAGCATGAAAGGGGCATAAGGCTTGATGATCCCGATCTGGACATTGATTGGAAAATTAAACCGGATGAAATGACCATTTCTTCCAGGGACTCCGATCTTCCACTTTTCGGCTATGCAGAAATGAACTTTTAATTTTACGAAATAAATCTAATCCGGATGAATGTCCTGGTTACAGGTGCCAACGGCCAGTTGGGGAATGAATTAAAAAGACTGTCTGACAAGGAATCGGCGATAGATTTTTGTTTTACCGATATCGAAGAATTGGATATCACTGATCCCGGTGCAATAAAAAAATTCCTCGATCAGAATCCGCAGGATCATATTATTAATTGTGCTGCCTACACCGCCGTAGACCAGGCTGAAAAAGAGGAAGAAAAAGCCTATGAGCTGAACCTGGAAGCCGTTCAGCTGATTACCCGCGAATGTCTCGAACGGAATATCCAGCTCATTCATTTTTCTACCGACTTTGTTTTTGATGGCTCCAGGAATCGTCCGTATAAAGAAAACGTAAAGCCCAATCCCATTTCTGTGTATGGAAAAAGCAAGCATGCCGGTGAGGAATATATCCGCGGGATGCAAACAGGGATTATTATCAGGACCTCCTGGTTATATTCCTCGTTTGGAAATAACTTCGTTAAAACAATCATCAGGCTGGGTCGGGAAAGAGACGTCCTGAAAGTGGTATTTGATCAAACAGGAACACCTACATATGCAGGTGATCTGGCGCAAACGATTATTCACATGATTAATAAAATAGGTAAGCCGGCAGGCTCACCTGTACACGACATATTTCACTATTCCAATGAAGGTGTGTGCAGTTGGTTCGACCTGGCCAGCCAGGTCATCCATTTTATGGGAATTGAATGCAGGATTGAACCGATTGAGACAAAAGATTTTCCCACCCCGGCCATCCGGCCCATTTATAGTGTTTTGAATAAGAGCAAGATCAGGTCATGGCTCGATATCGAGATTCCATACTGGACACACAGCCTGAAAAAGTGTTGTGCTGAATTAACCTAAAAAAAGTTACCAGTTACGAGTTACCAGGTACCAGGTATTTGGACAACAGGTACACAATTCGGCTTAAAAAATAATGAGAAATTTTTACTTAATTCTATTTTACAATATCTTATCTCGCAACTCGTAACCCGCAACTCGCAACTATATATAAAAATATCTAAACATGCAGAAAGATTCTATCCTTCAATCCGTCACAGAAAAGGCCAATTCCTGGCTCAACAGTAATATCGATGATGAATCGAAAAGTTCAATCAGGCAAATGCTTGAGCACAACGAAAATGAGCTCATCGATTCGTTTTACAGGAACCTTGAATTCGGGACAGGAGGTTTGAGGGGCATCATGGGAGCCGGGACCAACAGGATGAATATATACACGTTGGGTATGGCCACCCAGGGTTTATGCAACTACCTGAAGGAATGTTTTAAGGAGAGGGATGAGATCAGGGTTGTCATTGCGCATGACTGCAGGAATAACAGCAGGTTATTTGCGGAGACAACTGCAGCTATTTTTTCTCATAATAATATCAAGGCGTATCTTTTTGATGATCTGCGGCCCACACCCCAATTATCGTTTGCAATACGTCATTTCAAATGCCAGAGCGGGGTAGTCATAACCGCCTCACATAATCCGAAAGAATACAATGGATACAAGGTATACTGGGAGGATGGCGGACAAATAATCAGTCCCCATGATAAGAATATCATCAATGAGGTAAACAATATCAAAAGCATTGATGAGGTCCTTTTTGAGGGGGATGATAGTAAGGTCGGGATGATTGATCCATCGTTCGACGATATCTACGTCGGGAAACTGGCTGAATTGTCATTGTCCCCTGATATTATACAGCAACATTCGGATATTAAGATTGTTTACACTCCCATACACGGAACAGGCGTAAAACTGGTCCCGATGTCGCTTAAAAAATTTGGATTTAAACAGATTTATAATGTACCGGATCAAGATATTGTGGATGGTAATTTTCCAACGGTTATTTCCCCTAATCCCGAAGAATCTGCTGCTCTGGCAATGGCACTGGAGAAAGCCGACGAGGTGGGTGCGGACCTGGTGATGGCTACAGATCCGGATGCCGACCGGGTGGGTATAGCTGTCAGGGATTTAAGCAATAAACTGATCCTGCTCAACGGAAACCAGACCGGGGCATTGCTCATTTATTACCTGCTTCGCAGGTGGTCAGAAAAGGGTAATTTAACGGGTAAGGAATATATCGTAAAGACAATCGTGACCACTGAATTGCTGGCAGATATCGCCAAAAAATACGATGTTAAAGTATATGATGTCCTCACCGGTTTTAAATTCATTGCCGATATCATGAATCGCATGGAAGGTAAGATGAGGTTCATAGGCGGGGGCGAAGAAAGCTATGGCTATTTGTCGGGTGAGTTTGTGCGGGACAAGGACGCAGTGATGTCGTGTGCACTGATCGCTGAGATTGCCGCATGGGCCGAAAGCCAGTGTTTGTCATTATATGAGCTGCTCATCAGGATCAACCAGGAGTTTGGGTTGTATCATGAAAACCTTATGTCGATCTATAAAAAGGGCAAGTCAGGCGCTGAGGAAATTGCATCGATGATGGAGAATTTCAGGAATGAACCTCCCGGGCAGCTGGGTGGTTCGGATGTGACATATATTTATGACTATCTGAAACAGGTTAGGCTGAATACGGCCACCGGGAAAACAGAAGATACAGGGCTGCCCGTATCCAATGTATTGCAGTATATTACGGCAGACCATTCCAAGATATCCATCAGGCCTTCAGGTACCGAACCCAAGATAAAATTCTATTTCAGTGTAAAGGGATCATTGGCGAACCTGGATGAATATGATTCGTCAATTGCTGGCCTGGATGCAAAAATTGAGAGGATAAAGGGGGAACTGGGGATTATCTAGTGTCATGCTGAATTTACCTGCCTGCCGGCAGGCAGGCGGGTCAGCATCTCAACTGGCGTCATGCTGTCCGCCGGCTGGCGGATCAGCATCTCATTGATATCAAGCACATTATAAGCCAACCAGGGCTACTCCCCGATTATTTTAACCAGTACCCGCTTTTTTCTCAGGCCATCGAACTCGCCGTAGAAGATCTGCTCCCAGGGACCAAAATCGAGTTTCCCTCCGGTAATCGCTACAACCACTTCCCGGCCCATGATCGTTCGCTTCAGGTGGGCATCTGCATTGTCTTCAAACGAATTGTGGCGGTATTGTGAATGGGGCTTTTCGGGTGCGAGTTTTTCCAGCCATACTTCAAAATCGTGATGTAAACCAGATTCATCATCATTTATGAATACGCTTGCCGATATGTGCATGGCATTTACAAAGCAGAATTAATTACTTCATTTCAGGTACCTTAACTTTATAAAAACTGTCTTATTTTACTATGTATTTGATATCTTTTTATTTTATTTTATTTTTTGTACTTCAATTATTTGAAGATTGGACTCAATTTTATTACATTTAATTCACAAAGAGAAAAATGAGTAATCGAAATAATAAAATATCAACCATCATGAAATTAAAAGCTGCATTTGCAGTTCTGTTTTTAATAAGCTTATTTATATTCAGTTCCTGCCCGGACGGTATTGAACCTCCCCCACCCCCACCCGATGACACTACCACAACGCTTGCATCGCTCAGTTTTGAGCATGATGGTTTAACCAGAAGATACAGTATTTATTTACCGGAAAACCTGCCTGCAAATGCACCATTGATATTTGTGCTCCATGGTCTTTATCAGTCAAGAACTGACATGTATCCTTTCGGCTTTGATCAAATTGCGGACACCGCCGGATTTGCTGTTTGCTACCCTCAGGGAACAATATCTAACAGGGGCAGTTCTCATTGGAATGCAAGATTTGACCAAAGCTTTACCACCGTTAATGACATTGGCTTTCTTTCAGAGCTAGCGCAATTTTTACAACAAGAGCATGATCTTGATCCAAACCGCACTTTTTGCTGTGGTTTATCTAACGGAGGATTTATGAGTTATACACTTGCCTGTGAAACTTCTGATGTTTTCAAAGCAATCGCACCTGTTGCAGGATTAATGAGTGATTACACCTGGAACAATTGTACTCCAATAATTCCTATTCCGGTGTTACATTTTCACGGTTTAGATGATGCAGATGTACCAATTGATGGCGATGTATCAGCATATTTTGGCTTTGGAGGTGAACCTCCACTTGATCATATCATCAGCTATTGGGCAACCTTGAATAACTGCACAACTACTGAAACTGTAACAATAAGTACGAATACAACTGCATATTATCACAGGAATGGAACCGGAGGAAATGAAGTGTGGTGTTATTTAATTAGCAATCATGCCCATAAATGGCCTGTCACCGGCGACAATTCAGGTATCAATGCGGCTGAGGTAATCTGGGAGTTTTTTAGAAAATATTAAGTTCGAACAAACAATACAACAATCTGAAAACCAGGTTATTAAGTTCTTCATATACAATTTCCGGCCATCCGAAAAGTCAGCCTGCAGACTGCTGACTGCCGTCTGCCGACTTCTTCATCATTCTCCAATAATCTTCACCAGTACCCTCTTCTTTCGCATACCGTCAAACTCCCCGTAGAAGATCTGTTCCCAAGGACCGAAATCGAGCTGTCCATCTGTGATCGCAACCACCACTTCGCGACCCATGATGGTGCGTTTAAGGTGTGCATCGGCATTGTCCTCGAATGAATTGTGTTTGTATTGCGAGTACGGTTTCTCAGGCGCAAGCTTTTCGAGCCATACCTCAAAGTCATGGTGAAGTCCAGATTCATCGTCGTTAATAAATACGCTCGCTGATATGTGCATGGCATTTACCAGGCAGAGGCCTTCCTGTATCCCGCTCTCATGGAGTGCGGTTTCTACTTCAGGGGTAATGTTTATAAGTTGCCGGCGGCTGGGTGCTTCGAACCAGAGTTCTTTGCGGTAGGATTTCATGGTTTATCGATTTTAATTTTCGGTTCATTCTTCAAAATACCTGGGATTAAAATTGACCAGGTAGAGCTTTTTTGTGGCCCTGGTGAATGCAGTGTAGAGCCACCTGATGTATTCGACGTTGATCATCTCCTCTGAGATATATCCCTGATCGAGAAATACAACCTCCCATTGTCCCCCCTGTGCTTTATGGCAGGTTACAGCATAAGCAAATTTGACTTGCAGGGCATTGTAAAAGGGGTGCTCCCTGACTTTCAGGTATTGCTTGCGCTTGGCTTTTATATCGGGGTAATCTTCCAGGATACTTAAATACAGCTCTTTGTTTTTTTCCTGGCCAAGTGAGGCGGATTCAATCATAAGGCTGTCGAGAATGATCTTGCATGAAATCTCCAGGCTATTATAGTCAGGAAACCGGAGCACCACATCGGCGAACCTGAATCCATATCTTTCCTGGTATCCTTCAATCTGCAGGATCTCTGCAATGTCACCATTGGCAATAAAATTGGTAGGTTGATCATCTTCCAGCCAGAAATAATTGTTTTTAACAACCATTATATAGTCCCCTTCCGCAATCTCCTCTTCCCGCCACAGGATCTGATTTCTTATACCTTTGTTAAATTGATTCGCACGCTTATTTGAACGTGTCACGACAATAGTCTCATCCTGTCCGAATTTCTGGTAGGCATGATCCAGTTCTTCCAGGAAATCCCCTCCCGATAAAGTAAGAATGTCGTGATAATTCCGGATAGAGAATTTAGGTAGTCTAATTTGCTCATTACCAAGAAGATCCCTAAGGTAGGTAGCATTGTGTAATATTCCCGAATCTGCCGATTGCCTTATCACCTCGGATAAAAAAGCCTCCTGAACAGAGAACCCTAAGCCTTCCAATACCTTGATATCCAGTGCAGGGCTCACATTCAACCCCACCGGAGGCAATTGTGCAGCATCACCGATCAGGATAAGCTTACAATTTTTATCATTTTTTACATAGTTTACTAAATCCTCAAGCACCCTGCCTGAACCAAATATGCTCTTATCCGGTGATTCATTGGTTATCATGGAAGCCTCATCAATGATAAAAAATGTTTCCGTATGAAGGTTTCTATCCAGGGTGAAGACTCCTATCCCGTCCTGGTTTGATTTCTGAATATAGATTTTCTTGTGGATGGTATAGGCGGGTCTTTCAGCATAGGCCGACAATACCTTTGCTGCACGACCGGTAGGTGCCATTAACACATAATTCAAATTCACCTGGTCTAAAGTTTTAACCAGTGATCTGACGAGTGAGGTTTTACCAGTACCTGCATATCCTTTTATCAGAAAAAGTTGTTTCTGATCCGGGTCAGCAATAAAACCTCCCAGACGACCTATTAATTCTTCCTGACTTTCAGTAAATGTGTAATCGAAATTTTCCCTCAGGAGATCAGCAATGTGCCTTTTTAGCATGCCTGCAAATAATTGGCTGTAATTTAAATCAAATATTTAATTTTTTCTTTTAAATTTGCAGCCATACCTGAACTTTCTAATAAATATCGCATGAAAGCAGCCATTCAGATCGTTTTACTCGCAGTCATTCTGGTATTGGGTTATCTTCTGTATCAGAGTATTATGAAACCCATTCGTTTCAATAAGCAAAAACTCACCATTGAGCAGTCCACTATCCAAAGGTTAAAAGATATTCGTTCTGCCCAAGTTGCTTTCAAGTCAGAATACTCCAGGTATACAGGAGACTTTGATTCCCTGATAACATTCGTAAAAGATGGAACTTTTTCGGTAGTACAAGCCATTGGTAGTATCCCGGACAGCTTGCTGGAGGAAGGGATGACCGAAAAAGAGGCTGTAAAGCAGGGAATAATTAGCAGGGACACTGTAAGGATAGGTGTGTTGGATTCACTCTTTACCAGGGTTTATCCCATCGACTCACTCAGATTTGTCCCTCATGCCGGATCTTATCAGTTTGATTTGGGTGCCGGGTGGTTCCTCACCGGATCCAAGGTTAGGGTCCCGGTTTTTGAAGCTAAGGTTCCTTATAAAATTCTGCTCTCCCGCCTGGATCCTCAGCTGGTAATTAATTACACTGAAGAAAGAGAAAAAATAACCGGATACCCGGGTTTGCGGGTTGGTTCATTAACAGAAGCCACCAATAACGCCGGTAACTGGGAGTAATTACCTGATAGATGGATAACATCAGGTTAATTGATAAATCACTAAATCCACTAGATACGCCTTTTTATCATTTGTCCATTCAGGCGAACCTGAATGGACTTTCTTTTTCTATCCTCGACTCTAAAAGCCTCAAGTATCTGGCCCTTAAACAGATCTCATTCGGATCTGATATGCCGGAATACAAATATTCCGACCATTTGATAAAGACCATAGGTGAGGATGACCTGCTGCAGGGAGATTATAAAGATGTATTCTGTATTTGGGAAAATTCAAGAACCACACTCCTGCCCTCGGCCTTGTATAATAAAAACAGTTTAAAGACCTATTTCGAATTTAACCAGGTATTAAACGACCTGGACGAACTTCACACCAACTACCTGAAGCAGTTAGATGCTTACCTGATCTATCCTATTCATCATGAGATTGCCAATACTTTTATCAAGTTTTATCCCAGGATAAAGTTTTTTAACCAGGCCACACCATTTATTGAGTACTGTTTGAAGGGGCATAATGAACCGGGCAAAAAGGTATATGCCAATTTCCAGGAAAACTTTTTTGATGTGGTGGTATTCGAGGGAAGCAGCTTGTTATTGCATAACTCCTTTATGTACAGGAATGAAAAAGACATCATTTACTTTGTCCTTCATGTATATGATAAGCTGAGGCTGGATACGAAAGAAACCGGAATTGTGCTGTCGGGACAGGTCAATAAGGATTCCGGGACTATGGAAACTGTTAAGAAATATATTAAATCGGTTCAACTGGCATCTCCTGATGACCAATTTCAGTACTCACTTAATTTTGATAAGATTCAGGACCATCAATTTATCAACCTTTTTAATCTCTATTCTTGCGGATCATAAGCGGTACTCATAAAGGGACATACATCCCAGTTCCTAAACAGTTCAAGGCAAGGCCCACCACCGACTTCGCAAAAGAAGCCCTGTTTAATATCCTGGCAAATTATTTTGATTTTGAGGAACTGTCAGTGCTTGATCTCTTTGCCGGAACAGGCAGTATTGGGTATGAATTTGCCTCCAGGGGAGCCAGGCAGGTGGATATGGTTGAGATCAATTCCAGGTATGCAGATTTTATCAAATCGAAGGCTGCTTCCATGGGCTTTGAGAATATCGAGGTTTATCATAGGGATGTTTCCCGGATTTTACCAGCGATGGTATCAAAATATGATTTAATATTTGCGGATCCTCCTTATTTTCTGGAAGATCTGGAGAAGATACCTGATGCAGTTTTTAAAGCAGAAATCCTGGAATCCGATGGGTGGTTCATCCTGGAACATGGTAAAAAACACAACTTTAACAATCACGATCAATTTAAAGAGATGCGGCGTTATGGAAGTGTTAATTTCTCAATATTTACACATTAATAGCCGATTGCTTCAAGGGCTGTGTAAATACCAGCCAGAGAGTCATTCTGAACTTGTCTGCTCTGCAGGTAATTTGCTTCAGGATGACTGAAGATTAAAAAATAATTATCTTCGTTTATTATAATAAATACCAAAGATGATTGACCAGCTTTTCCATAATTATCCTGTCCTGGCTCAGTGCGAAGCAGACATTTTAGCCGCATTTGAATTAATCAGATCCTCTTATCAAACAGGGGGGAAATTACTTGTCTGCGGCAATGGTGGATCTGCTGCAGATGCAGAGCATATGGTAGGCGAACTGATGAAGGCATTCAATCTGCGACGGCCACTTCCTGAAGATATAAAACGAAATTTTACTGAATCATATGGTGAAGATGGCGAATACCTTGCCAACCGCTTGCAGTCTGCATTAACGGCCATTTCCCTTGTATCTCAATCCTCTTTGACAACTGCCATAATTAATGATGAATCTGCCGATTTGGTCTTTGCCCAGCAGGTCATTGGTTACGGTGCTGCGGGTGATGTATTGATTGCTATATCCACATCAGGAAATTCGAAAAATGTCTTGAATGCCGTTTACACAGCCCGGGTAAAGGGACTCAAAGTGGTAGGATTAACTGGCGAGAAGGGCGGAAAATTAAAGGATCACTGCGACGTGAGTATCCGGGTTCCGGCTGGTGAGACACCCCGAATCCAGGAATTACATGTCCCGGTATATCATACCCTGTGTGCGATGCTGGAAGATTATTTCTTTGGGATAAGATAATTCACTGATTGCCTCAAAATATTAAGAATGGAGTATTGACTCTCCTCGACCCGTATAATTCCTGCATTCTATGGCAAGAATAACAGTGATTGAAAAAGGTCTTATAAGTATTATTGAATCTGATCCAGGCAGGAACCTGCTGGAAATACTCCGGGACAACGGGATAAGTATTTATTCACCCTGTGGAGGGAATGGAAAATGCGGGAAATGCAGGATCGATATCAAGGGCGAAGGAACCGTTACAGCTTGCAGTTACCGACTCAGGAATGACATTGAGATCGTATTGCCGGATGAAAGGGAATTGAGTATCCTGGATGCACAGGGCCAACATACCAGGGAAGTTATCTTTGATCCGGGCCCAAGTGTAAATCTTTCAGACACCCCCTACGGGGTAGCCATTGACATTGGAACAACCAGCCTGGTTTTCTACCTGGTAAATTTAAGCACGGGACAGCTGGTTGAAACCCGTTCGATGATGAATCCCCAGACAAAGTATGGAGGTGACGTGATCTCAAGGATAAATTATTGCCAGCAGTACCCGGAGGGACTGGATCGCCTGCAAAAAGAAATATTAGGCGCCATAAATTCCCAATTAGGGCACTTTGCATCCATGGCAAATATCTCTGAAAACGATATTGTTAAAATAACAGCAGCAGGTAATACCACAATGCTGCACCTCCTGTTGGGTGTGAATCCTGCTTCCATTGCCATGGCTCCATTCACTCCTGTATTTACGGAAGAAAAAAAAATGACCGGGAGAGAACTTCAATTGCATTGTCATTCCCGGGCAATGATAACAATCCTTCCATCCATAGCCTCTTATGTGGGAGCTGACATTGTTTCCGGGATAGCCTCACTTCAGACAACTGATGAAGTAAAGAATGCACTTTACTTGGATATCGGGACCAATGGAGAACTGGCCCTGGTCACTCCCGAAGGGATACTTTGTTGCGCCACTGCAGCCGGTCCTGCATTTGAAGGAGCAAATATCTCCTGCGGTATGGGAGCCGTGGAAGGAGCCATATCTTCCTTTGAATCCGGCCGGTTCAGAACCATTGGGGAGGTGCCTCCAATGGGCATCTGCGGCTCCGGGTTGATTGATCTGATTGCTCACCTGATAGATACACAACAGGTGGACCACACCGGGTTCATGAAAAAGGATTACCAGGTGGCAGGACCTAATGCCTCAGGCACAGGTGCTCCTATTTTCATTACACAAAAGGATATAAGGGAGGTACAATTAGCCAAGGCTGCCATTGCTGCTGGTATAAAAATTTTAATAAAGGAAGCAAAACTTGGTTTTAATGACATTGACCGGCTATATCTTGCAGGTGGATTTGGCAACTATATCCATGCGGATCATGCATTTGTCATCGGACTTTTACCAGCCGGTCTTAAAGGCAAAGTTACAGCCGTTGGAAATGCAGCAGGAACCGGAACGATACTTGCGTTAAATTCTGTTCATTTTGATGAGCACATCAAGCAGGTTCTTAAAAGTGCAGAATATATTGAGCTCTCTTTTCGTGATGATTTTAATATTGAATTTGCCATGCAGATGAATTTTTAAAATAGAACCGGTAATAAAATTACTGGTGCAGGATCATGAAATCCTCAACTGATTAAAAAGGGAACCTGAACTGATTTAATAATTTCCCGATTGGATGTTGTACTTTTTCAGCAGGGAATGAAAATTTGTCCGTTGCATACCGATCTTCCTGGCTGCCTTGCTGACATTTCCCCCGGCATCATTTAATGCAGCTCTGATGAACTCCATCTCAATCTGTGAGATCATGTCATTTTTTAACTGATTTTTGTAGGATTTAAACTCCTCCCATGTTGCAGGGACCTCTCCAATCGAAGGGTTTAAATATTTATTTTTAATTTCTTTGGGCAGGTGCTTTGCCTCAATTGTTTCTGAATCACAGAGTATGGCCACCCGTTCCACCAGGTTTTTCAATTCTCTGATATTTCCGGGCCATGAATAATTTTCAAGTATTTCAATGGTTTCAGGATTAAAATACCTGGCCTTGATTTTACTTTTTTTTCTAATGTCATCCAAAAATGTGGTGGCCAGTTTGACAATGTCATCAATTCTTTCGCGCAGCGGTGGAAGGTGAATGGGGATAACCTCCAGCCGGTAGTAGAGATCATTGCGGAAACTACCCTCATTAACCAATTTAGTCAAATCCTGGTTGGAAGCAGCCACTAATCTTATATTGATATTGCGTTCCGCTGTATCACCCACTCTTCTTAACATTCTCGTTTCAAGCACCCTTAACAATTTGCTTTGAATTTCCATACTGATATTGGACACTTCGTCAAGGAACAATGTTCCGTTATTGGCAATTTCAAACAGGCCCTGCTTTGTTGATATGGCTCCTGAATAGGATCCTTTGACATGTCCGAAAAGTTCACTTTCCAATAAAGTAGGGGTAAGTGCACCACAATCACAGGCAATGAAAGGCTGGTGCTTTCGTAAACTTGTTCTGTGTATTGCCTGTGCAATAACCTCCTTCCCCGTACCACTTTCACCTGTGATCAGAATATTACTATCAGTTGGAGCAACCCGATTGATCAGCTCAAAAATCTTTGTCATCGCTACACTATCCCCAATGATCCCTTCAAATACTTCCTTTAAGCTCAATTCCTTCCTGAGAGCAATATTTTCATCTCTCAGTTCCTGGTGTTCAAAAACCCTTTTTACATTGATTATCAACTCATCCGGCGAAAATGGTTTACTGATATAATCTGCAGCACCCAGTCGAATGGCTTCCACTGCTGTTTGTATAGTGGCATATCCGGTTATAATAATTACTGCAGATCTGATTCCCTTTGATTTAATGGCCTTTAAGATTTCCATCCCTTCAATTTCGGGTAAAATCAAATCCAGCAAAATCAGATCATATTCATCAGATAATGCATCTTTCAGACCGTCTCTTCCATTCTGTCGGAGGCTCACCTCGAAGTTTTCCTGTTCCAGTACCCTCTTGCAACCGGCGCCAAGGGTCGGTTCATCATCAATGATTAATATCTTCCTTTTCAATGATTGATCTTTATTTAGTCTGAGGATATCTGTTTATATTATGGAGATGAATTATTATCCCCGCTATAATAATATGGGAAAGTCACCGTAAACGTCGTGCCTTCACCCTCTTTGCTCTCACATTGGATTTCGCCTCCGTATTGCTTGACAAGGCCATAACTTACACTTAATCCCAGTCCAGTGCCCTTACCAACAGGTTTGGTTGTATAAAACGGGTCAAATATTCTATCCAGTTCACCGGATTTGATTCCGCAACCCGTATCTGTTATTGTTATGCTAAAATGATCATTTGCTCCATGGGTGCTTAAATCAATGGTACCTTCCTTTGTTATGGATTCTGCCGAATTCAGTAAAAAATTCAGGAATACCTGCTGGATATGATTTTTGTCGGCCTGGAATGATTGCAATCCATTATCATAATTTTGTATGAAACGGATACTGCGAAATTCCTTCTGTTTAGCGATCAGGGAAACCAATTGCTGCAATATCTCGTTTATATCCAGGTCTTCTTTGTTGGCAGGAGATTGCCGGGCGAAATCAAGCAATTCCCAGACAATCTTTCGAACCCTGTTGGTCTCTTCTATAATGATATCTAAATCTCTCAGGTCTTCTTCATCACCGGTCCTTTTTCGCTTAACCAGGTATGCGAAATTCAGTACAGAAGTGAGTGGATTGTTTATCTCGTGTGCTATTCCTGCTGCCAGCCTGCCAATCGATGCAAGTTTTTCGCTCTGGCCAATTTGCAAGAGTGTTTCCTTTTGTCTGTTCTCTTCATACTTTTCAAAGGAATCAGCCATCTGGTCTAAGGTGCTGCACAATAGGCCGATTTCTCCTGATGGCCTGATCATGCATCGGGCACTGAGCTCACCCTGCATTAATCTCTTACACGTCAATACAATATTGTCAATAGGCTTCAACATTCGTTTCATATAGAAAAATGTCAGAAGGAATACCAATAAGGCACTGAACAGGAATATAATCAGGATGAACAGCATCAGGATTTTCTGAGGATGCTTATAGGGTGCTTCCATAACTCCCACATAAAGAGATCCAATGATTTGATCATCTATATCGCGCAATGGTTCATAGGAAGTAATATACCAGTCATTAACAACAAAAGCACGATCTGACCAGACTTTGCCGTTTTGTATAACATGTTTATACACTTCTTCGCTGAGCCGGCTGCCAATGGCACGTTCATTACTCTTCAATAATACGTTTGTAGATATCCGTAAGTCATCAAAAAATATGGTCGCAGTACCCACATCTATATGCCCATAAATAGAATCTTCAAACACTTTCTCTTTGATTTTATCAACGATCTCATCATTTCTGTTCAACAAATACCCTCCTAAAAGGACACCAAGTATTTCATCATTATGAAGGGAAACGAATGGTACTGCTGCAGCAATAAACATTCCCCTATCCTCTATTTCTTTTGCTGATGGTTTAGCCTTTGGTGTAGATATAATCCGAATAGTAGCCCTTTCGCATAAATTATCTCCTTCTCTTTTCATCATTTCAGGGGACATGATAATTGTTCCTTTGGCAGATTCCCATTGCTGTAATACCTTTTGCACAATGGATAAGGAAGAAATATCATCACCTCTGCTGTCAGGATTATGCGCCCTGTATAATACCTTACCATTGGGATCCACAAGCGTGAGCATATCAATTCCGCTATTGTTGTAAACGTTCTGAAAGACCTTACCCAGATCGCCTTCGATTTCTTCTTCAAGGGGTAAGTTTATGGTCCTTCTAATTGAAATAGCATGCAATATCTGGTCAATATTCTCAACATAATCTTCATAAATATTATGAGCAGAAAAACGATCATGGTGTATGCGTATCTGGACCTGGCGTATAAAATCTTTGTTAACATTAATGCTTACCACTACTGCCAGAATGATGTATGACAGCAGAATGATGAGGATCGATCCAAATGTTAATTTGTTGCGAAGCGACATGATTTAAAATTACAAAATAATGATATCAATTCAGAATAAAATGTACTTTTTTTTCATACACTGTATGTTTTCTTATGACAAAATTTTAAAATAAATCATTTGTTCTGGACTGGATTATTTTTGCAAATAACTGACAAAGAGATAGATACAAAAATTAAAATAAGATGACAGGATCGTGGCATACAAATTGATTTCAAGCATGTGAAATATACCTTATAGCATTAATATTTAACATTTAAAACTATGAATACCTCCCCTCATATCTTAGTAATTGACGATGAAAACCATATTTGCGAAAGCTGTGACAGAATATTTTCGCAGGCTGGCTATAAGGTTGATACCAACATAAATGCCACCAATGGTTTTCGTCAGGCATTATTGAATCCTTACGATGCCATCATTCTGGACCTGAATCTGGTTGAATCAGACGGCATGCAATTATTGTATGGGATCAGAAAACAAAAGCCCATTGTACCTGTTGTAATCATCACAGGATATCCTTCAGAAGCAAGCAAACGGATGTCGACCACCTTAGGCGTTTCGGATTATATTATCAAGCCGTTTACACCTGCCGAACTATTAGAGCCCGTCCAGAAGGCTATAGCGAAAGATAATATTCACTTACCCGGAGATAAAACAGTATTGACCGATGCATCGGTTTATTCCGAATTTCATTACTTCCAATCATCCTGGTTCCAGCAGCAAACCGATGGCACAGTTCGCATGGGCGGATACCTGCCCAATTTATCGAACAACGTTATAAAAAAGATTAAGCTTCCCACGGTGGGTAGTTTCATTTACAGGGGATTACCTCTGGCGGAGGTAACGCTGGGCAACAAGTTGAAACAGATTATTCCTTCTTCAGTCAGCGGACTGGTTACTGGTATAAATGACCAGCTCAACTATAATCCGGAAATGCTGGAAACAAACAACACTAAAAATTGCTGGATAGCCACTGTAAAGCCAAATCAACTGGAAGAAGATTTACTGAGCAGTAAAGCACGACAAATCTTAGTCTTAACCGATACCCGGAATGAAGAAAATGAATTCTTCAGTTATCTGGATTTGAATGGCTATTTAACACGTTTTACCAATGATTTCGAAGAGGCATCATACATACTGAATGAAGGTTTAATCAAAGTAATTACAATGAATGCCAGGGATTTCCCGGAAGCTGGTCCCCGGTTTGTAAAAAAACTAAGCAGGAGATTCCCCGATGTAAAAATTATCGTTTTCAATGAGCCGGATGAAAATGAGGAAACACGTTACCGTAAAAATAAGTTATTCTATTATGGTGTTAATCCCATTAAAAATAAAGAAATCATTGACCTTCTTCATTGTGCATTCATTGACGATACCAGAATAATGCTTAAAAATCCCCAATTATCCAGGTTCCTGCCCAATACCATCCATAAAATATCCATTGTTAACCGTTACAGCCAGAGAGTAACCCTTTATGCTTACAACAATATTCTACAAAAAATTCATGGAGTGGGATACTTGCTTACCAAAGAATTGCTCGGTATGGCTTTCCCGTTGGATATAAACTACTTTAGATTTCACAAATCCGTTGATGATCCCACTGAAATCCAGGATATGGCCAGTGAAAAAGAGAGAAATGACCGGATCATTATTCTCCAGACAAAAGACATGGGTAAAATCCCCGGATGTATCGAAAAAGACGTCCAGGAATATACAGACAGGGATTCTGAAAGCAAATTACAAATAAACATATCGATACAACCCGGATCCTCTCATGAGGAGGAAGTTGAATTTGATTATCAAACGACCATAGCTCTTAAAGATATAATCAAGTCTGAGATGATTTCAAAATAACCATCGAGGATAGAAATGCAAATCTTACTGGCCATCTTTACATTCCTAAGCATTGTGCACACTGAATGATCAAAAGGCTCTGCTTAGGAATTTCTATTGGCATATTATTAATCAAAATGATTTCTCCATTATTGAAGCTCCTCGCCGCAAGCGGCGAGGAATCTTCGATCCTATATTATTATTTTTTTTTGCGCTCGCTAACCCCGCCGCAAGCAGCGGGGAAACGAGTTTCTGAGTTCGGCGAAGCCAATGCGCTCGCAGGATTCAACCATCTCTTAATCCCCTTCCTGATCGGGATATTTTTAGCTGTAAATATGGGTGGAAGCGGCACTGCTCCTTCTTTTTCGGCTGCTTATGGTGCAAATATTTTGAGGAAGAGTGTAATTCCCGGATTTTTTGGGATCATGGTATTTGCCGGTGCTCTTATTGCTGGTAAAGCAACAGCAACTACGGTAGGAAAAGAATTGCTTCCTGCAGAAATGATGAGTTTTTCACTGGTCTCAATTATTTTATTTTCTGTTGCTGTCAGCCTGTTTATTGCCAACCTGATAGGAATTCCACAATCCACCAGCCAGGCAACGATCCTGGCAGTAACAGGACCCGCATGTTATTTCAGTGTGCTAAACGAACGCAAATTATTGCTCGAGATCATTCCATGAGTGTATAATATAAACATACAGTGTATGTTAATAGTAAACTATTTTCAGGTTTAACAAATCATACTACATTCTGGCACAACTGCCATATGTTATTGTTTTTCAGTTTGTTATTATTTAATAAGTAAGTTCGTTTAACCTGTAATTTTTGGTCAAACCTGTTGGCATGGTAATTGACATTCTATGCAGAATCAAACTGCTCATAATTTTACCATTACGCAATAATTAATCAAAAAAAATGGACCATCAACCTTCAATTTTAGTTATTGATGATGAACCCCTGGTGTGTGAAAGTTGTCACCGTATCCTGTCAATAGAAGATTATAAAGTAGATACCTATACAAATCCGAAAGAAGGATATCAGCGGGCCATAACAAATAATTATGATCTCATCTTATTGGATTTAATGATGGATGAAATGGATGGGATGGAATTGTTATCGGCATTAAGGGAAAAAAAGCCTGATATTCCGGTAATAATCATCACGGGGTACCCAACAAAAATAAGTAAGGAAGAGGCAACTCATCTGGGAGTGCAATACTACATATTGAAACCTTTTATGCCAAATGAGATACTGGATCCGGTCACCAATATTATTACGCATACAACACCTCTGCCAAAGGAAGAAATACTTGATTTTAAACAATTTATCAGTTTACCAAAATGGGAATGTGCCGAACAGCATTTCAGGTTTTACAAGGATGGATGGTCACAGAAGGGATTGGATGGTTCCATAAGGGTTGGCGGTCAAATCCCGGGCTTAACCAGTGAAACGATTGAATCAATTACTATTCCTGATGTTAACAATTTAATTTACAGAGATTTGCCTTTGGCTGAGGTAACATTTGCTGATAAAACAAAACGGATTATTCCATCGGCCATTTCCGGAAAAATTATTGAAGTCAATAAAGAACTGGAAAATGATCTTCCCCTCATTGAAAACAACAACTATGAAAAATTCTGGATTGCAAGAATATTATCTTCTGATATCGGAAAGGATTTAAAAGCAAGTTTAACCAGGGATGTTTTATTTTTCAGCAAAGATGCAGACGATCAGAATAAATATTATGGACAATTGATTGACCTGGGATGTATCGTAAAGAATACATCTTCAATAGATGAAGTAATTAAAATACTGGATGAAGGTTTAATAAAGACAGTTGTGATGGATGCTGTACCTTTTGCTGGTTCGGGGCCTGAATATATTAAAAAAATTAATAAACATTCTGCAGATGTAAAGATCATAATATTCGATAAAATCAATTCACCGCTCGAACCATTATACCGTAAGAGCCGGTTTTTTGACTACGCTACCCCCCCGATACATACAAAAAAGATTTCGGACATCTTATCCAATGCCTTTTATACCGGTCCGGCCGGAGATGTGGTAAAAGTTGATAAAACTGTCTTTTTACCTGAGATTATAGAAAAGATACATATACCCAATCGATATGTCAGAAAGGAAACCGGAATTTATTTCCTGGACGATACCTTTTATGAAAATCCGGATCCGGTGGATATTTCCGCTGTATCTGACTATGCATATGAAATACCGGGAGTCACAGCCATATGGCATTCAACAGACCTCCCTCTTACTGAAGCGCGTCATATGGCAACAAAAATCAGGGAAAATAATCTGAAACGAATAATCATCGCAGGTGACACACCGGGTCAGGTTAAGAATTTTTTTACAAAAGCAATGATCATCGCCGGAAATGATCCGAAGGACGTAATACTTGCCAGCTTCAAAGATCATGGTGCCATTTATAAATCCCATACAGAACGTGCCAGGGCTATTTTGTTAAGTGCTTTATACGGTATATGCTTTGACATGGCAGTTCAGCCTGATGACAATCCGGTAAATTCCGACACACTGGTTATCGGAGCAGGGATAGCCGGAATCCAGGCTTCCCTGGAAATTGCAAACAGTGGCAACAAAGTTTACCTGGTTGAAAAATCAGCCACTATAGGAGGCCATATGGCTACCTTTGATAAGACTTTTCCGACACTGGACTGTGCCGCCTGTATCTTAACTCCCAAAATGGTTGAAGTTGGCCAGCATCCCAATATTGAACTGTTGACTTATTGTGAGGTTAAAGGAGTGTCAGGCGAACCGGGTAATTATAAGGCAAAAATATTTAAGAAGGCCCGGTATGTAGATTTAAAATCATGCACAGGATGCGGGAACTGTGCTTCAAAATGCCCGACTTCTGTACCGAGTGAATTTGATTCAGGTACGACCCTGCGAAAAGCAATCTATATGCCTTTCCCCCAGGCAGTTCCTAATAAATACCTGATTGATGCTGCAAATTGCAGGTACATCAAGGATGGTAAATGCGGGGTTTGTGTAAAGAACTGTCCGGTTGATTCTTGTATCAATCTCGACGAAAAAGATGAAGAAGTTGAGATTACTGTAGGGAATATTATTCTGGCCACCGGATTCAAACCATTTGATGCCAGGCGAATTGAGGATTATGGTTATGGAAAATATCCCAATGTGCTGACATCTTTGGAGTTTGAACGGTTGGTAAATGCTTCAGGTCCGACGGGCGGGAAAATCAACCTCAGGACAAAAGATAAAAGAGGAAACCCGGTATTTACTCCTGATTCAGAAGAACCGGGAAGCATAGCCATTATTCATTGCGTTGGCAGCAGGGATATAAACTACAATCCTTATTGCTCAAAGGTATGCTGCATGTACTCTTTGAAACTGGCTCACCTGGTAAAAGAAAAACTTCCGGATGCCCGAGTATATGAGTATTACATTGATATACGGGCATTTGGAAAAGGATATGAAGAGTTTTACAACAGGATAAAAAAGGAAGGTGTTGATATAATACGTGGCCGTCCGGCAAAAATTGAGGAGGCAAATGGTCATCTTTTATTACGTACTGAAGATATAATGAACGACACCATGGTTGAGCAAGAAGTAGATATGGTGGTTCTTTCAGTAGGATTAGAACCCGGTGAAAATACTTCAGAACTTGCTGAAATGCTGGGAATTTATACCACAGAAGATGGATGGTTAATGGAAGCAAATAACATTTTTGACCCGGTGAGTACCTGTTCCGGAGGCATAACAATTGCAGGAGCCTGCCAGGGACCAAAAGATATACCTGCAACTGTAGCCCATGCTTCTGCTGCCGCAGCAAGGGTAATACAAAATATCCTTAAAAAAAGAGTTAAGAAAGATACCGGTTATTTATCCCTCCGGCAAATTGAACAAAATGTAATGGAATTGTCTGATATTAAAATGATTAATTATGAGAGAGTATATTGACCCGGATCTGTTTAAAAGTATGAATGAGTTCGGTGCAAAGAACTGGAACGAATGCTTTCATTGTGGAAACTGCACAGCCATCTGCCCGTTGACGGAAAAGAATGTACTGTTTCCAAGAAAACCGATCAAGTTTTTGCAGATGGGATTAAAAAAGGAACTGGAGGCTTGTGCCGAACCATGGTTGTGCTATTACTGTGGTGAGTGCAGCGAAAAATGCCCCAGGGGTGCCAATCCCGGGGAATTGATGATGACACTCAGGCGTTATCTTACAGCCGCATATGACTGGACCGGACTTGCAAGAAAAATTTACACCTCAAAAAAGTGGGAATTCGCATTGATTTGCATATTATCTGCATTTGTTTTTGTTCTCTTCCTGCTGTTCCATGGACCGATGCCAAAAGAGCTTACAAATGAAGGAGGAGTGCAATTAAACGTATTTGCACCGGCTGAAATCATTCACATTGGTGATTTGATAATGGCAGCAACTGTTTCAATATTCCTGATTTCTAACATTTTCAACATGTATTTAAAAATTATTGGCAGGGATAAAAATATAAAAGCCTCAATTGCCCTCTATATAAAAGAGTTTTATTCACTTGCCTTTAATTTCGTATCACAATGGAAATTTAAGAAATGTGATTCTAGAAATTATTGGATTCTCCATTGGCTCCTGATGTCGGGATATGTTACCCTGTTTGTCCTGATTATCGGATTCCTGAAATGGTTCCAGACAGATACCATATACCCATGGTGGCATCCTCAGAGAATGTTGGGTTACTACGCAACTATTGCCCTATTCCTGGGAACAGGGTATTTTGTATACGGCAGGATTAAAAAAAATAAGGAGCGTCTTAAGCACTCACATATTTCAGACTGGACATTTCTGATCCTGCTATTTCTAACCGGGTTTACCGGGATACTGGTGCATCTTTTCAGAATAAACGGACTTCCAAATCTGACCTATGGTATGTATGTGCTGCATTTGATGGTCTTGTTTCCAATGATTATGATAGAGGTGCCATTCTCCAAATGGTCACACCTGGCTTACAGGCCCTTTGCAATATATTTTTCTAATATTAAGAAAGCGGTAATCAATCAACAAGGTGCAGCCGTAAAAAGTAACTGACATGGATGATATAAGAATAGGAGTTTATATATGCTGGTGTGGCACCAACATTGCTAAAATGGTTGATGTTGAAGCCATTGCCAAAGATGTTGAAAAACTACCTAATGTGGCGATCTCACGGAATTATAAATATATGTGTTCTGATCCGGGACAGGATATGATCATTAAGGATATTAAAGAATGTAACCTTAACCGGGTTATTGTTGCTGCCTGTTCACCGAGGATTCATGAATTTACATTCAGGAAAGTTTTGGTAAAGGCCGATATCAATCCGTACTATTTCGAGATGGCTAATATTCGTGAACATGTTTCATGGGTGCATAACGATCGTGAAGAAGCTACAAAGAAAGCCAAAGCATTGGTCTATGCTGCCGTACACCGTGTTGCCTTCCACGAAGCATTGAACAAACGATCTGTTTCTGTTGAACCTGCCACACTGATCATTGGTGGAGGGATATCCGGTATGAATGCGGCAGTTGAGATTGCTGATGCCGGACGAGATGTTTATCTTGTTGAAAAGACAGGCAAGCTTGGCGGAATGGTGTCACATATTGATCTTTCATATCCTTTTATGACCCAGGTAGACGATATGCTGAATCCTCTCATTGCAAGAGTTCAGGACCATCCCCATATTGAATTGTTCCTGGAGTCTGAAATAAAACATATTTTTGGTTATATAGGTAATTTTGAGGCCACTGTTTATTCAAAGAACAATAAAGAAACAAACTTAATATTCGGTAATGTTGTCATTGCAACAGGCTTAAAACCATTTGATCCGGGTAGCATCGAGGAATACGGATACGGAAAATTTCCCGATGTAATCACATCCCTGGAATTTGAAGAAATATTAAAAGGGGGGGAGATTACCACAAAAGAAGGAAAAGAACCAAAACACGTAGCCATAATTCATTGTGTGGGAAGCAGAAACCAAAAGTATCATGAATATTGCTCGCATACTTGTTGCATGACCGCTTTGAAATATGCCAACCAGATCAAGTCTGAACTTCCGGATTCCAATATTTATGAAATCTATTCCGATATGAGGGTGTTTGGAAAAGGTTGTGAGGAGTTATATACAAAATCTTCAAGGAAAAACATTAAATTTTTCATGTTTGACCAGGAAAATGGTCTGCCTAAAATAATTAATGGCAGCAAGTATAATCATTGTGATCTGTTGGTTGAACTGGATGAAAAAATGGCAGGCAGGAAAATCGGGATCCCGGTTGATATGGCTATCCTGATGGTAGGGATGGAAGCCCAAGAAAATGCCAGGGATATTGCACATGCAGCCGGAATTAGCATGTGCAGTAACAATTTCTATATGGAAAAACATCCGAAACTTGATCCCGTAGCCACCACAACGGATGGCGTATTTATTGTTGGCACTTGTCAGGGACCCAAAGATATTCCTGAGTCAGTTGCACAGTCAAGAGCAGCAGCAGCCAGGATCCTTGCCAGTATCAGCCAGGGAAATGTCGAGATTGAAACCACTACTGCTGAAATTAGTGAAAAAATATGCTGTGGTTGTCAGACTTGTGTCAAGGTCTGCCCGTATACTGCCATTAAATACGATCCGGAAAATAATGTTTCTGTAGTAAATGAAGTATTATGCAAGGGTTGTGGAACCTGTGGCTCAGCGTGTCCTACGGGAGCGGTTAAGACCAAACACTTTACAGATGAACAAATCTTAGCTCAGATCAGGGGGATGCTTTATTCCGGGTAAGTGTATGATTATTATAGACACTGTATAATCAGATCTTACAAAATTGTACCTAATCATGTTTTTCATCACATGCTTGTCAATTGTAAAATACAGTTAATAAGACCATTGCAAAAATATCAACAGCTATTATATGCATGGCACATTAATTGATCTTCTGAAATATAAACCTGGTCATCCTATAAACAGAAAATTAAGACAATGAAAAACAAACCGTCAATATTGATCATAGATGATGAAATCTGTGTATGCAGCAGCTGCGACAGGCTGTTTTCACAGGCCGGATATATGGTAGATACTAATATTAATCCGGACAAAGGTTTTCACCAAGCTTTATTGAATCCTTATGATGCCATAATATTAGACCTCAAACTGGGCGACAAAGATGGAATTCAACTATTGAGTGATATCCGTATGAAAAAACCTGACATCCCTGTAGTTATTATTACAGGTTATCCTACCCCTGAAAGTAAACGAATGTCTAAGAAACTGGGAGTTTCTGATTATATATTAAAACCGTTCAATCCTGAAGAGATATTGGAATCTGTTAAAAAGATAACTTTCAAAGAATTAATCTCTTCAATCGAAAAAACGACTGTCCATAAGAAAGCGGATATTGGATCTCGGTATTATTTCTATCACACTTCCTGGTTCCGTTCATTGTCTGATGATCTGGTCCAGGCAGGAGGTCATTTAACTGAACTGTCGGATGCAGGTGTTGAATATGTTACAATGCCGGACGTTGGCCACATAGTACATAGGGGTTTGCCCCTGGCCGAAGTATCGTTAACTAATAAGACCAAAAGAATTATTCCATCTGCTGTTAACGGGAAAATTATGGCTATAAACACCAAATTATTAGAGCAACCATACTTACTTGAAAAAAACGTTAACAAAATTAATTGGATCGCCAAAGTACAAACAGAAAATTTAGATCAGGATTTAAGGCTTTGTGATACGAGGGAGATATTGTTTCTGGGCAAAAAAAATATTAAGGAAAATGATTACTGTAAGAAATTTACTAACTTGGGCTATGTTACAAGGAATATCAATTCCGTTGAAGAAGTTTTAGATATCCTGGCTAAAGGTGAGATCAGGGTTGTAGGGATAAATGCCACTTCATTTTCGAACCAGGGGCCTGAATATGTTAAAAGAATAAACCTGGAATTTCCTGATGCGAAAATTACTGCATTTAATGAACCAAATTCATTATATGAAACCCAATATCGCAGAAACAGATTATTTTATTATGGAATAGATCCCGTTTCAAATAGTGAAATAGCAGATGTTCTTTACTGTATATTCGATAATAAAAAAAGAGAAGGATCCTTAAAAACCGACAGATTAAGTTTTTTACCAAATTCTATCAGCAAAATCCAGGTAATGAACAGGTTTAATAAGAAAGTTACACTTTTTGCGTTTAATGATGTACTCCAGAATAATGAAGGAATAGGATACTTGCTTATTAATGAATTACTTGGTCAGGCCTACCCTGTTGAAGTAGCTCACACCAGGGAGAAAAAATTGCTTACTGATCTTGAGGAAATCCAAAAAATTACAAATGAAAAAGGGAAAAGTGACCGGATCATTATTCTTCAGACAAAAGACATGGGTAAAATCCCCGGATGTATCGAAAAAGACGTCCAGGAATATACAGACAGGGATTCTGCAAGCAAATTGCTGATAAACATAATGATACAACCTGAATCCACCCTAAAGGAGGAAGTTGAATTTGATTATCAAACGACCATAGCCCTTAAAGATATAATAAAGTCTGAGATGATTTCAGAATAACCATCGCGGATAGTAATGCAAATCTTAACTGGCCATCTTTAAATTCCTAAGCATTGAGTAAACTGAATGATCAAAAGGCTCTGCTTAGGAATTTCTATTGGCATATTATTAATCAAAATGATTTCTCCATTATTCAACCATCTTTTAATCCCATTCCTGATAGCGATATTTTTAGCGATAAATATGGGTGGAAGTGGCACTGCTCCTTCTTTTTCGGCTGCTTATGGTGCAAATATTTTGAGGAAGAGTGTAATTCCCGGATTTTTTGGAATCATGGTATTTGCCGGTGCTCTGATTGCTGGTAAAGCAACAGCAACTACGGTAGGAAAAGAATTGCTTCCTGCAGAAATGATGAGTTTTTCACTGGTCTCAATTATTTTATTTTCTGTTGGTATCAGCCTGTTTATTGCCAACCTGATAGGAATTCCACAATCCACCAGTCAGGCAACGATTCTGGCAGTAACAGGACCCGCATGTTATTTCAGTGTGCTAAACGAACGCAAATTATTGCTCGAGATCATTCCAGCCTGGTTCATATTGCCGGTTATTTCCTTTATTCTCTGTTATATAATTGGTAAATATATCTATACACCTATGCGGAAAAAAGGATATTTTACCTTCAACGGTATTTCCAGTCATCCAATTATTAAAATCCTCATTATTATCATGTCAGCCTATGTTGCCTTTGCCATTGGTGCCAACAATGTGGCAAATGCATCCGGTCCCATTGCATCCATGACAATAAATGAATTAAATATAAAGGATGAAGGCAATAATTTCATTATCATCATGATACTTTCCACGTTGATAATAGCCCCCAGCTTTGGTATAGGAAGTTCAATTTTTGGCCATAAATTAGTCAGGCAGACCGGGAAAGGGATTTTCCTGTTTGGTCCTATTGAAGCGATTTTCATATCCTTTATTACCGCCAGCTTATTGCTTTTAGCTTCAGTCCTTAAAGGCATTCCATCTTCCCTGGTTCAGGTAAATACCGCATCCATAATTGGTTTGGGTGTGGCCAGGCTTGGATTTAAAAATATCCTGAAAAAAACCTCTGTGAATAAATTCTTTATTGTCTGGGCGATCGCACCCATATTTTCGTTTCTGTTATCCATATTTTTGACCTACCTGGCTGATATAACCGGGCTTCTTTACCTTTACAAATGAATAATTCCCATTATAGCTCAAAATAGGTCAGGAGAGGGTAAAATCAAATGGAAAATTCCAATTATTTTTACAACAAAATAAAACAAAAAATGAAATCAATATCATTCTTGTTCATCCTGGTTTTTCTCATTTAAAACGCTGGCTGTAATCCGTCAGAATACCTCAGCCAGTCAAGAACTTTTATTGAATTGGTTAGCAGGGAAATAGTTCTTTTCTATACATTTTCTTTTTCTCTTTCAACGTCTTAACTGCCTGAAAATTCCCAGTATGAAATTCGTTCCTGGAACCTTTTTCATATAGCGTTTGTAGTCATCACCAAATTTCTCGACTTCAAGCTTATCTGCCATTAAAATATCAACATACAACAATGTTATTATAATTACACCCATTGCTGTAATTAACCAACTTTGTGATATAAGAACCAGTGCAAGACTGAACAATATTCCTGCAGTATATTGAGGATGGCGCACAATCGAGTAAAGACCACTGTCAACAAGAACTGTAGTATGAACAAAGCTTTTTCCTTTTGGCACACCACCTTTTCTCTTAAAAACAAGTATAGGAAGCCAGCCAAAAATAAAGGAAATCCCCCAAATCACTAATCCTATGTACATTACTATATCAAGCCCAACTTCATTGACCATCCCAAATATGAAAACCAATACGATTTGCGCTGCCAACAAAGGACTCCAGATGCATGACAAGATATACAATTTCCATTTTTTCATTCCTGGTATCCTACTTTTTTTTTAATTCTTCGCATTTAGTGGGCGAAGGGTAATTTCATACAAGGTATTGCGATATGAATCGTAAGTGATATCTGGCTACATTTTATCGACCATGTCCATAGGCTAGGGAGGTGCATGTACCTACCAATCAAATCTAAATGGTAAAGGCCCTACGACCTCTTCCCCCCCCTAGGCCCATACCCCTGGCCGGATCTGCTATAACTTCCTCCGCGGAAATAACTTCTTCTGTATGCATTACAATTCTGATCGAACCATGTTTGCTGTTCAGGAGGGAGAAGATCAGAAATGTTCCGGTAATGGTTATCCATTTCCGTGTTCATCTGTGTTTTAATTTCAGAAGCCTTGTCAGGATCGGACTCTGCCCAGAATTTTGTCCGTAAGTCATCCATTGTTTTCTGATGTGTGACACTTAACTTGTTAATTTCCTGACTCTGTTCCTGAGTCAGGTTCGGTATGTCCTGACAGATGTCACCTCTATTGGCTCTCTGTGCTGAAACACCGGTGACCATTGAAATGACAACTGCTGTTAACAATACTTTTCTGAGGTTCATATCATTATTTTTATAAAAATAAGTAAAAAAATTTTATTTATGCACATATGTGCACTATATTTGTAAAAAATATTTTATGTCAAGACCCAAATCAGATAGAATTGTACTGGAGCCACCTCTCTTCTCAGACTTTAAACCGATAGGAGTCAGAGGTCAGGATCTCGACCAGATACTGTTGACACTTGATGAATTTGAAGCATTTCGCCTTGCTGACTACAAAGGCCTGTCGCATGCTGAAGCAGCTGATGAAATGGAGATATCCCGGTCCACGTTTACCCGGCTTATTGAAAAGGCCAGAAAAAAAATAGCTGACTTTATTATACAAGGTATGTTACTCACCATTGAGGGTGGCAGCATTCATTTTAGAAATAATATTATTCGTTGTCAGAGTTGTGGTCATATGTTCAGAACAAATTTTAATTCAATCGTAACAGAATGTCCGGCCTGTCATTCAAAGAACCTGATTAATCTGGCAGGTGGTTTCGGGCATGGAAAATGTTGCGATTATAACTATAAAAAAAGAGGGAGGTAATTATGCCTAGAGGTGACAGAACAGGACCGTATGGAGAAGGTCCGAAAACAGGAAGACAGATGGGATATTGCGTCGGCAATGAACATCCGGGATTTATTAACATGGGACAAAACCGTGGAAGAGGATTTGGAAGGAGGTTCCAGGGTGGTTTTGGTTATGGAAGAGGATTCGGTCGGGCCTTCAATCAGGGCTCAGGCAACTTTTTTTACGGAACGATCCCAGATGTTTCAGAAAAGACAATGATCGAAAACGAGATCCGGATTCTCAAAGACCAATTGTCTTCTTTAGAAGAACGCCTCTCCGGGATCGGAGAGGGAAAATGATAAATAGTTAAACAGGCCAGGTTATGTTTGCCTGTTTTTGAGTTGAGTGTATAATTAAAGCTAAAATCAGGAACAATGAAAGCTTCTGGAAAAGGAATGAATATGGGGCAAGGCAAGGGTGAAGGCCGGGGCGGTGGTGGTGGCCGTAATAAAGGAGGCGCTTATGGCACAGGTGGATTCTGTGTATGCGCAAAATGCGGTGAAAAAGTCCCTCACCAGAGAGGAATTAAATGCACTACATTAAAATGCCCCGAATGTGGACATACTATGATAAGAGAAGAGCTGCTCAGGGATAAGAGGCAAACCCAGGCTTAAATTCCTCCATCCTTTAAATTTTCAGCTAATTATCAAAACGAAACGGTGCCTTGATGCTGTTGATATGGGATTCGTATGGTCCCGCTGATCTGACATTTCAAAATAATCTAGTAATCAAACAAGTAAAATATGAAAAACATGAAAAAGTTTGCTGTTCCTACTGTAAATAAAATGTTGACACCCCATTTTGGCCATTGTGAAAATTTTGCAATCATTGAAACGGAGAATGATAGTATTGTAAGTATTCAATTCATTGATCCGCCTGTGCATCAACCGGGAGCTTATCCAAGGTTCCTGGCCAACCAGGGAGTCAATGTAATTATTTCGGGAGGTATGGGCATAAAGGCTCAGGAACTTTTTGCACAAAACAACATTGAGGTTTGTATTGGTGTTTCAAGCGCTACTCCGAAATACCTTGTAGAGCAATACCTGGATAATCAACTTCAAACCGGTCAGAATTTATGTGACCATTAACAACTCTTATTGTAAAAAATGAAGCAGGATATAATGCATAGCACCTTTATACCATTATTCCCAATGTCAGAATAATGGATGATCTGCTAAAAGATGCGGGCTACTCAAATAAAGCTATCGAATATTACACTAAGAAAGTGAATGTTGGGAAAATAGTAAATCCTAGTGTGGAACTTTCATACACAGGATCTTGCGGTGATACAATGAAAATGTATTTAACCATTGATTCTGATGTAATAAAAGAGGCAAAATTTGAAGCCATTGGATGTGCAGGAGCTTTTTCTGCTGGATCGGCTCTTCTGGAAATGATTAAAGGAAAATATCTCATTGAAGCAGAAAACATAAATACGGAAGATATAATTGAACATCTTGGAGGCGTGCCAGACACTAAAATTGATTGTGTCAGATTAGCAATAAAAACATTCGAAAAAACGCTTCAACTATTCAAAGAGAAAAATCAAAGTTAGTAATATAAAATTGTATAATTAAGGTCTGACGTCGGTCGATAACAGGCAGGCCATGTATTTATTCATCAAATGAAGATTGCTGTCGCGAGCGGTAAGGGGGGTACCGGTAAAACTACTATATCAACGAATCTGGCAAGTTATATTTCCAGGAAGAAAAAAGTTATCCTGGCAGACCTTGATGTGGAGGAACCAAATTCAGGATTATTTATTGAGGGAAGGCTGATACGAAAAGAAGATAAATTTAAATCGATCCCGGAATGGATTGAGGATAATTGTACATTATGCGGAAATTGTCAGGAGGTTTGCAATTATAATGCAGTGATCCAACTTGGCCCAACCATCCTGGTCTTCCCTCAATTATGCCACGGATGTTTTGCCTGCTCTGAACTATGTCCATCGTCAGCACTTACCATGGTCCCGCAAAAAATGGGTGAGCTTCAACATTTTGAAAATGGGAAATTGAGTTTTGTCGAAAGCAGGCTTGATATTGGCCAGGAGCAGGCAACTCAACTTATATCTCAAACAAATAAATATATTGATGAGCACTTCCCTGATAATATCATTAAAATCTATGATTCTCCTCCCGGCACATCCTGTCCTGTAATTGAAGCAACAAAAGATGCCGATTTTGTGATTTTGGTTACAGAACCAACGCCGTTTGGACTCCATGATCTGAAATTGGCGGTTGATACCATGAAAAAGCTGAAAAAAAAATGTGGGGTTGTGATTAACCGCCATGGTATCGGGAATGATGCAGTGATGAATTACTGCCATAATGAGAACATCCCTGTAATTTCTAAAATTCCTAATGACCGCAGAATTGCTGAGTTATATTCCCGCGGTAAATTGATTTATACGGAAATTCCGGAGATGGAAATACAGATGGAAATTATCCGTGATTATATTATGAATAATGTAAGCAGTAAATGAAGGAAATTGTTGTCATCTCCGGGAAGGGAGGAACAGGGAAAACCTCCATTGCAGCATCATTTGCCTGCCTTGGAGGGAAGGATGTTATCATAGCCGATTGTGATGTAGATGCAGCAGACATGCATATTCTGATGCAACCGGATTATAGTAAATCAGAAGATTTTTATAGCGGAGAACTGGCAATGATTAACCAGGATAATTGTTCGCAATGTGGAAAATGTTTTGATGTATGCCGTTTTAATGCTGTCTCACATATTGATGATATGTACCTCATAGATCCCATGGAATGTGAAGGATGTGGATATTGTGCCCGGGTTTGCCCTGACAATGCTATTAAAAACGAAATTCAAAATGCTGGTCAATGGTATATCTCAAATATCAAAACCGGCAGTATGATGGTACATGCCAGACTTGGAATTGGTGCAGACAATTCCGGGAAACTTGTTGCAAAAGTCAAGAATGAAGCCAGGAATATTGCAAAAGGTAAAAACAAAGACTGGATCCTGATTGATGGTTCCCCCGGTATCGGATGCCCGGTCATTTCATCACTCTCAGGAGCTGACTTTGCAGTACTGGTCACTGAGCCAACTGTTTCAGGGCTGCATGATCTGAAAAGGGTATACCAATTAGTTAAGAAATTCAAAATCAGAGCAGGTTGCATCATTAATAAATCAGACCTGAATATCCCGATAACTGAAAGAATCAAAAGCTTTTTAAAGCGGGAGAATATTCTACATCTAGCCAATCTGCCATATGATGAAACTTTCACTGAATCAATGATATACGGACAAACAATTGTTGAATTCTCAGATAATAACCTAACAGGGATCGTATCAGATACCTGGAATAAAATTAAACAAACATTATGCGAATAGCTTTTACATCAAAAGGAACAAATTGGGATTCCATGATGGATCCCAGGTTTGGACGGACTGAATATCTTCTGATATATGATGAAGAAAAAAGTGAACTTACACATTTTGATAACCGGGCAATTGAAAATGAAGCCCATGGTGCAGGACCCAAAACTGCACAAAAATTGTTTGAACTAAAGGCAGATGTGCTGATCACCGGAAATGGTCCGGGCGATAATGCTGCAAAGATTCTTGACAGCACGAAAATCAGAATTTACACGGGAGCAGGGAATTTGACCATCAAGAAAGCTTTTGATGCCTATAAGACTAATTCCCTGAACCAATTTTAGCCAGCAGGTGAAAAAAAATAATCTTAATTATTGGATTAACACGATAATGTTTATCCTGATGATGGCAATCATCGGTATAGGATTGCTGATGAAATATGAATTAATAACAGGTCAGGAAAGATGGATCAGATATGGAAGGAATGTTGATATAACCTTCTGGGGAATGGACAGGCACGAATGGGGCAAGATTCATCTTATCATTGGACTGTTGCTAACTGGCTTTCTGATACTTCATTTAATCTTACACTGGAATTCAATTATAAGGTTTTTCAGGCATTATATTGTAAACCGCATTTTAAGAATTGCAGTTGTTTCTCTTTTGGTGATATCAGGTGCATCCTTAATCATTTTTCCTTTCATTGTGAACATAAATGTTTCCGAACTGGAATATGGTTATGGCCACCGGCAAATGAATTACTCAAACAGTGTTTCAGATACTTCAATCGCCCATTCTCAGGAGAAAATACTTCAGCCAGAAAGAAACAGGGATCTTATCAGCGAACCTCAGGATACTCATACAGATGTACATTACCTGCGTAGAATAAAACGCCAGGAAATAAAATCTGAGATTGAAGTAAAAGGTTATATGACTATACGGCAAGTATCAGAAAAATATAATGTACCGGCTAATCGGATAAAAGAAAAGCTAAACATTCCACTTAAAACATCTGATAACGAGAGATTGGGCAGAATGCGTCAACTATACGGATTTACCATGAATGACGTAAGAGATGCAATAGTTTCTGAACGCAACCCGGGGAAAACTTTGAATGCCCTTGATTGAACCCATTTATTGAAGAATATAATGCCAAAGACTGAACCTTTTAATAATTATCCAATGAAAAAGATCGGAATCATTATTTGTGACCGTTACGGCGATTGCGGTGGCGGCAAATGTTTCAGGGCCATGTATAACAGGGAGGGGGCATTTGATATTTACAAAAAAGATGTTCCTGTTGAAGTGGTCGGATATGCAAATTGTGGTGGCTGCCCGGGCGGTAACATAGAATACGTTCCGGAAGAGATGAAGAAAAACGGTGCAGAAGTAATTCACCTGGCAACGGGATTTGTTGTTGGATACCCACCCTGTCCTTACATCAAACATTTCCAGGATTTCATCAGGGAAAAATACGATATGAAAGTAGTCGTTGGCACACATCCCATACCACAAAAATACTTTGAGACACATTCGAAGCTTGGAACATGGAAATCAGAGAGCTGGAAAAAGCTGATTAAGCCAACTGTATCCAATGAGAAGATCAGGAATTTATATAATTAAAAACGTGACGAATTTCGTCTTTCATGACATATAAAATAAAAAGAGAATTGAAAGGATGAATATCCAATCAGAGTGCATACCCTGTACCATTAACAGCTATTTGCGGTTGGTTAAAACAGGTGTGATACCGGAATCTCAGCAAGAGGCATTGCTACGCCGTTTACTTAAGGATCTGGCGACGATTGATTATGATCAATCGCCTCCCATGCTAGGACGTAGGATGCACAGGATGATACGTGATTTCTTACAGAACCCGGATCCGTATCAGCAGATAAAAGAGAAATACAACCACATGATGTTAGGATTGTATCCAAAATTTGAGGGATTGGTTAATGATTCTGAGGATCCTTTTAATGCGGCAATGCGATTGGCAATTGCCGGTAATGTAATCGATTTTGGTGCACAGAAACAAATGGACGTAATGGATATGATAAACAAGGCAATGGGAGTCAAACTGGCCATTGACGATTCCCTGCATCTTCGCCATGATTTAAAACATGCTGACACTCTGCTCTATATTGGTGACAACTGCGGTGAAATTGTGATGGACAAACTGTTTCTAACTTACATGAATGTACCCGAGAAGTATTTCGCTGTCCGGGACCGCCCCGTCATAAACGATGTAACCCTTGAGGATGCTAATATGACAGGCATGGAAGAAGTAGCAAAGGTGATCACTACAGGTGATGATGCTCCCGGTGCTGTATGGGATTCAGTCTCTGAGGAATTCAGAAATATTTTCAGAACGGCGGATATTGTCATTTCCAAGGGACAGGGAAATCTGGAAGGATTAATAGATGTGCCGCATAAGAGTATTTATTTCCTGCTGATTACCAAATGTGATTTAATAGCATCCCGCGTGGGTGCAAAAACGGAAGAATATGTAATAAAAAAAGGAACTATAATAAAATGAAGATCACTATTGTTTATGATAATACTGTTTTCCAATCAGGACTGAAATCTGATTGGGGATTTTCCTGTGTTGTAGAAACTCAAAACAGGACCATCCTTTTCGATACCGGTTCAAACGGAGCTATTCTCATGAATAATATGAAAAAGCTGAACATTAATCCCACTGTTATTGAGGATGTATTTATTTCTCATCCCCATTTCGACCATATAGGTGGTCTTTCAGCTTTCCTGAATGAGAATAATAATGTTACAGTTTATGTTCCGGCTTCGTTCAGAGGATTACGTCATGCAAAGGATGTAGTCCATGTTAGTAAATCCACGACGCTTCATGACAATATATATTCTACAGGAGAGCTGGATTACATTGAACAGTCGATGGTAGTGAAAACTGATAAAGGCCTGGTTGTGATTGTAGGATGTTCACACCCTAAAATGAAAAAAATAATTAAAGCTGCCTCAAAATTCGGAAAGATTTACGCAATCATCGGTGGTTTACACGGATTCAGTGAATATGAATTGTTTCAGGATGTTGAATTGATCTGTCCCACTCATTGCACCCAGCATATAGCAGAAATTAAATCCCTGTTTCCTGAGAAATATTCTGAGGGAGGTGTCGGAAGGATCCTTTACATATAAAAAACCTGGAATATTATGATAACTTTTGGCCCGGTCCCATCCAGGCGTTTAGGACAAAGTTTGGGGATTAATAATATTCCTCCAAAAATCTGTTCTTATTCCTGTATATATTGCCAGATTGGCCGAACCATTAAAATGGAAATCGATCGGAAGGAACACTATGATACGGATTTGATATTACAAGATGTACATTCCAGGACAGATAAAGTCCGGTCGGGTGGTGATAAAATTGATTATCTCACTTTCGTACCTGACGGGGAACCCACTCTGGATATCAATCTTGGCCGGGAGATCGACCTGCTTGGTCAGTTCGGAATTAAAATAGCGGTGATTACCAATTCTTCATTGTTATGGAGTGAAGAAGTTAGAAAGGTATTATTGAAAGCAGACTGGGTTTCCGTTAAAGTAGATGCCACAGATGAAGAAACCTGGAGGAAGATAAACCGCCCATACCCCGGATTGAAATTAGAATATATACTTGATGGAATAATAGAATTTTCCAAAATGTATAGCGGAGTATTGACAACGGAAACGATGCTCGTGAAAGACATAAATGATGGAGAAGGACAAATAGAGGAAATAGCCAGGTACCTGGCCAATATAAAACCTGCAAGAGCTTACCTGTCCATTCCTACACGACCACCTGCAGAAAGAAATGTCCAGCCTCCAACTGAAGAAAATATTAATCGTAGCTACCAGATCTTTAATGAATATCTTGAAAATGTTGAATACCTGGTCGGGTATGAAGGCAATGCGTTCGCCTTTACAGGAGATATAGAGGAAGATATATTGAGTATAACTGCTGTGCATCCAATGCGGGAAGATGCAGTCAGGAGTTTTCTGGACCGCTCGGGGTCAGACTGGGTAATTATAGAAAAATTAATAACAGAAGGAAAACTGGTTGAAATTAAATATATGGACTGGCATTTTTATTTACGAAAAATAAATCCGGATTAACCTCAATTTCAAGTCTGAATATAGTAATATAATATTCGGGAAATGTCATTAGAAGAATTAAAAGAAGAAGTATTAAATTGTAATAAATGCAGCCTGTCCAAAACAAGGAACAGTGTAATTTTTGGCGAAGGCAACAGCTATGCCCCGATTGTTATTATTGCCGAAGCGCCGGGCAAAGATGAAGACCTGCAAGGTCGTCCTTTTGTTGGATATTCTGGTCAGTTACTCGATAAGATCTTAGATGCCTGTGGTTTCACCAGGACACGCCATGTATATATCAGCAATATTCTTAAGTGCAGGCCACCCGGTAACAGGACACCCTTACCGGAAGAAATAGAGCTATGCAAACCGTTTTTACTGCAGCAAATAGAATTAATAAATCCGAAAATCCTGATTCTATTAGGTGCGACTGCGTTAAAAACGATTATCGGCCCGGAAATGAGAATTACAAAAATCCGAGGCCAATGGATCAACTGTGAAAATCGGCTGGCCATACCTGTATATCATCCATCTGCATTATTAAGGAACCCGGCATTGAAAAGGGACACCTGGGAAGATTTTAAAAAAATCGTGTTCAAATACCGGCAGATCGTAGATCATTCTCACTATTCGCCCCATGTCTAATTTATCCGGGGGCATATTTATAGCCTAAAAACAATTTTCATCATAAATTGGGTATTCAATATTTCCACCACATAGAACTTGCGAGTAAAAACACGGACTTTTTTAAATTCTTTGATTTTTAGTAATTTTAGTACCAGTAGATATATTAGATAAAATTTTTGTTTCCAGACTTTTATTGAGCTTAATATAAAGGTTGTATTAAAATGTAGGATTTAAATTAAAATGAAAACATCCAGGACATTTATCTTTTTGGGATTAGCAGCAGTAGTGCTATTAGTGTCTTATCAATAATATTCGTGTAATATTTGGCAAAAGTTTAATAATTCAATGCTGGGATTAATACTGTTTCTTTAAGTTTTTCAGCAGTAATAACAAGTTCTTTTCCCAACTTCGTCAAGTAGTATTTATATGCTTTCCCAGCTTTTTTTATAAGACCAAATACTTTCAGCCGTTTAATAAGTCTTGATATTTTTCCAGTATTAAACTCTAGTAGCCTCATCCTTATGTCTTTGTTTCTAAATCCTGAGATGTTGTATTCTCCTCTTAAAACGGTAAGCAATAAAGACAGATCTGTATCACAAAACAAGTTGAACCCCTTGTATTTCCTATTATTCTCTTGTTTTGATTTTGTTACTTTATCGAGCCTTTTACGTCCGGCTTCTTTGTTGTCAAAAGCCGAAATAAATTCCAAATATCGCTTATTGGAAGAAGTGAACAGTAAAGCTAATAGAGTAAGACTGTAAATGTTTTTTTTCAGCGAGGCATATTGCATAGATTTGCTGCCATCGCGGTGTACAACCTCCCGGTAGTGTTTAAAAAAACTAACATCGTTAGTTGTGGTTTCAATACGGAGTATTTTGGAGAACTTGTCATACATCTTAATTGAGCTTTTGCCCATTGTATGCTTAATGCGGCTGCCTTCAATACGGATATTATAATTGTTGCCTATTTCGCCGTGATATCTTGGGTCAACTTTGTGTCCAAGAAAAGTGGCAATATTATCCGGCTTTACCGTATGTATAGCAGTAGCGGTAAGTTCTGAATATATAGATTGCAGGTATTCTTGTTTTTTGAAAACAATATCGGTAGCATATTCAGCCTGCATTATGCTCCAATGATATACCTGGTTGAATGATGAATATACCGGGCAATAAGTTTTTGCCAGATGGTCAAGCCGCTTGTGTATCTTCCTTATAGCTATATTATCGCAAATTTCCTGTGCCTTGCTGAAATCCTCGATGTAATCAAATGCATTGTCTATCATGGAGTACTTCATGCCTTGTTTGTCCAGTTCGTTTGCCAGGATATTGTGCCCATTAATATAAACCTGTAATTTAAACGGGCACCATGTGGGCACTCTAACATAGCCATAGCCAAGATATGAGTCTATGAAATAGAAATAGTAATGCAGGCATTTGCTTTGCGCTCCTTTGAGAAATGTCTTCCCTGATTGTTTATCGTGCCATGGTGTGTAACTGCTACAGGCTTCCATGGCCGAAATTATATGGACAAGGCCTGTGTGTGTACCTCTTTTATCCAATACTTTTTTTGCCAAATCTTCTTTGCGGATATGAGATTTTGCAACAAACTCTATTTCTATACCGTTGTCTTGTGCCAGTTGTTCTGCATTGGCTCGCAATTCATTCTTAAATGGTTCTGCAAATTTGGGATAGTCAAAAATACGTACCCCCTTTGAATAAAGGTAAGATGTCATTCCTTGAGAATGGCAAACCTGTGGAAGGGTGCCCGTTAATATTACTCTGTCAAGGCAGTTTAGTACTCCACTAATGTTTTTGCTATGTGCTGTTGTCAATAATTCCATGAGAGAAAGTTACAACTTTATTCCTTTTTGGTTCTGGCTTGTCCAGGTTAGGTAGTTGTGAAAAAGATGCATTATATCTTGAAGCACCAGAAAATCCTGATAAAAATGAACTTTTAATATTAGTTAATGAAGTACGAAATTCTGGTTGCAATTGTGGAGATGATTATTATCCACCTGCTAATGATGTTGTTTAGAATGACCAGCTTGAAATGGCCGCCCAAGATCATAGTGATGACATGGATGAGAATAATAATCTAAGCCATACAGGTAGTGACGGTTCTTCAGCGGGAGACAGACTTGATTCAATTGGTTATAAATGGAGTACCTGCGGAGAAAATATTGCCGTAGGTTATTGACTCTCCTCGCAGCAAGCTGCGAGGAATCATCGATCCTTTATATAAATTTTTAATTGCGCTCGCTAACCCCGCAGCAAGCTACGGGGAATGCGCTCGCAGGATTCAACTGAAAAAGCTGTCATTGAAGCCTGGTTAGATAGTCCGGGACACTGTAAAAACATAATGAATGATAAGGTAACAGAACTGGGTGTTGCAACAAGCGGTGCATACTGGACTCAAGTCTTTGCAAAACCTAAATAATTTGAACAAAGAACATATTATACATCCCAGGGTATTCCTGAACAATAAGTTTTATGGAAGGTAAGGGTAAAAACGTTCTGATCATTGGTGGCACAGGGTTCCTGGGATACCATGCCGGTCTGGAATTGCTCAGGCGGGGGTACGATGTTACTGCGCTTGCTATTCCCGATATTGAGCTTAAGGAGTGGTTCCCGGAGCAGATACCCTTGATATACAGTGATATTTTTTCCATTGGCAATGATGAGTTAAGTAAGCACCTGGATGGCTTTGATTCCCTGGTTTATGCCATGGGGCCTGATGACCGGTCTGTACCGGATGCTCCTGCTGATGTATTTTTTAAAGAAAAACTGGTACAGACCTCAGCCAGGATATTTGAAGCTGCACGCCTGGCAGGTATCAAACGGGCAGTGCTGCTCGGTTCATATTTCAGCTATTTCCACCGGAAATGGCCTCATTTAAAACTGGATAAAAAGCATCCCTATATCAGAGCCAGAATCCGGCAGGCACAAGCGGTTCTGGTTGCCTCCGGGTCAGAGATGGAAACCATGATCCTGGAACTTCCCTACATTTTTGGCACAATGCCGGGGCGTATACCTCTCTGGAAGGAAGTATTTTTCGACAGGCTGCTTAAAATGAATCCGGTTCTTTACCCGGACGGAGGATCTTCCATGATCTGCGTGGAGAATGTTGCAGAAGCTATTGCGGGGGCAATAGCTCATGGGAAGGCAGGTGCCCGGTATCCAATTGGCGACTTGGATATACGTTGGAAAGAGATGTTTGCCATTATGTTCACTGCCATTGGTGTCAGGAGAAGGTTCATTCATGTTCCTCACTGGATAGCTGCCCTTGCTGGAAGAGTGATGATGCGACGGAACCGGAAAATGGGAAAAGAACCAGGCCTCCATCTCGGACATGTTTTCAAGGATATCATCAGCAGGGACTTTTTCCTTGAATCGGAACATTCCGCCGGTGTACTGGGTTATGGTTCAGGCGACGTGAGGGCGTCCATTGCAAAAACTGCGAAGGCCTGTTATCCTTCCGGATACAGTAAAAGAGCACATTAGATGCTTATATATTCGAAGACAAAAATATGGATAGTTTATTTGGCATACTTATCTATTTATGTCAATATTAGTTGTTTGAAAAATCCCGGACGGTTGTTAAAACCATATTTCATTTCTTCCTCTTGAAAATTCCGGATTGTTTTGAAGACCTACATTCAATTTTATTGAGAATCATAATAAACCTGTGTAGCCTTCCCTGAAAATCGGACAGTACACTTCTAGACAAAGTTGTACATCTAAGTAGTAATTAAAAATGAATAACTTATGCAAAAATATTTTATTCGGGAAAACCGGTTCATTTCAGACCGAAAATGATGGCTCAATTACACCGGATTTTGCATTCATAAATAAAAAACTCAATCTATCAGCATAGCATCGTGCTGATAAATTGAGTAACTTTATATGAAACTACACCTATTTTTTTTACCCGAAAAAGTTCAGATTAAGCTGGCGACGGACATCATAAGGGTTTAGTATCAGATAAAGGACAAAAGAAAAATGCTTTTTCTGTGATGCGGAAATGGTACGAAGAATTAAAAAATAAACAGGCTTTCAATTAAAAAAACCTATCTCATTAATCAGTTCAATCACTTTGAGTGGTCAAAGGCATTAGAATAGTTTAATACAGCGAATCTATTATCATAACTATCAAAAAAAACAAGAAAATGCAGCATCATTCAATTCATTCAATTATTAGCAAATCCAAATTCAGATTTGTTCTTCTGTTAATGACAGGTATGGTTGTTAATTTCTGTGCAGAAGAACCTCAATTATGGGAGGTAAAATCTCAGGAACAGGTTATCGGAGATTATATTGCCAGTAATCCTGATCAATTTTCTGAGTTTGAAAAACTTATTGAGGCCACAGGGATGGGAGCTTTGCTGAATGTTAGAGGTCCCTATACGGTATTTCTCCCTACCGACGAAGCTATGCTTGCATATTACATGCTTAAGAATGTAAATTCATTAGCGGATTTTAGTGATTCATTTCAGAAAGAATTAATCCTTTATCATATTGTTGGAAGTGAAATAGGAGCCGGCGACTTCGGCTTGGGTGCACTTAGAGAGACAAACGCGATAGGTGATTATCTGGTCACCGAATTTCAGGGAGCAGATATTATTGTTTCTAAATATTCCAAAATTATCGATAGGGATATTCGTTGTGCTAATGGGTATATTCATGTCATAGATAGAGTAATAGACCCCATTACGAAAGACATTTTCAGTGTAATATCTTCAGATCCTTCGTATAAAATATTCTCAGAAGGACTTGGCCTTACTGGTCTGAAAGACACCCTGCAGCTAATTAGTTTTCCTTATGGAAATAGTGTTGCCCGTACCAGATTTACAGTATTGGCAGTAGCAGATACAATCTATCAGCGCTATGGAATAAATAATGTTGGAGATTTGATTAAGTGGTGCGGCGCCAACCCAGACAGTGTAACTTTTCTGAATAATCCATTTTATCAGTACATCGAATACCATTGTTTGCATGGCAGCTATTACCTGTCGGACCTGAACACTGGAATTTATCCAATCTTATCCAGAGATAATAACATATCATTTACGATTGATACTGATTATAAAATAAATTTCGATCGCAAAACCAACAAGTATACCGGCTTTATCATTCCTGCATCAAATACTCCTGCAAAAAACGGAGCATTGCATGCAATTAATGATATTCTGCCGGTAACTGATCCTGAACCTGCTGTTATTATTTTTGAGACGACTGACTTTTTCGACCTTAAGCATGGGGATTATTATGGCAAATATTATAAAAGATGGTTTGATGGTGCAAATACCTTTACTAAAATCCAATGGGACGGCGATTACCTGCTATACTATTATCAACCGAATAACTCAGCAATTATGAATCATGATTGTTTGTCTATGCTGGGTTGGTGGGAGATTTCTATAACTTTTCCAAAAGTAATGAAAGGGAAATACACAATTTCGATATTCCAGCCAGGCTGGCATGATATAACCAATTGTGTAGCTTACCTCGATGGAGAACCGACACCCTATATTTACGAAGGAAATTATGGTGGTACTGGTGGTCAGGGAGGTTTGCAGGTAATTGCTGATGCCGAATTCCCCACAACCGCTGAGCATACAATAACACTTAGGAATATCAAATTTGGTATGTTATTTTGGGATTATGTACAATTTGATCCTGTTAAGTAAAAGGTAAAAACGAAAATAACCGTTTTAATACATCTGTAAACGGCTATGAAAAGATAAGTATCTATTTATAACCGTTTACATGGGTATAAATTAAAATCGCAAACATTATATATCCCAAGAGGAATATGTGTTTACGATAATAATATAGTCACTTTATCCGTTTTT
>JADHVS010000104.1 GCA_016783865.1 Bacteroidales bacterium | reverse complement strand
TTCCTCAATTCTCAGGCTCGAAAACAGGATGTACTTCTCGTCTTTTGTCCAGGAATAACCACCGCTCCCGTGGTCCCAGTTCCCTTCGGTAATTTGCCTGGCTGTTCCTCCTTCGGCCGGAACGATAAAAATATGGTCATAACCCTCCTTAAGGAATCCCTGCCGGTCGCGGCGGTATACCAGGTCCTCCACAATTCTGGGCTCTTCCGTCCATTTTGCATCCTTTGGTTTCTTTGGCATTTTGATATCCCATTTATTCTTTTCGGGAACGATCATGACGAATGAAATATATTTTCCATCGGGCGACCACCGGATATCCCCGGGGTTTTCGTCAAGCCGCGTAACCTGAGTGGCAGGACCTTCCAGGTCGATGTATTTCACAAAGACCTGTTCCCCCTGTGGTTCCCCTTCTTTTACAAAAGCTACTTTTTTGCCATCCGGCGACCAGGCCGGGCTGCCCCCTTTCATTAAAAAGCGGTTGTTTTTACCGTTTGCGTCCATGATCCAAAGATCGGACTCGGTACGGTCTTCGTATTTATTTATCCAGCGGCGGGTGTAGATGATCTGGTTTCCGTCGGGTGAGATCTGTGGAGAGGAAACAAACTCCATATTGAAATAATCTTCCAGCCGGAGCGTGGTGATTTCTTCGGATTGGGACCAGGCCACATTAACAAGCAGGATGGCCAATCCAATGGTGAAAATTTGTTTTTTGAACATGATAATATAGAATTAGTGGATAACTATTTCCGGTAAATCAATACCAAATTAATAAATAGAATTCAGAATACAGTAGACAGTAGACAGTAGACAGTAGAAAGTAGAAAGAAAATCAGGAGAAGAATCTATTCAGATCATTCCTGTTGAGAATAGTTAATTGCAATCACAGTATTGCGGGTAAAGGTGGGAATTACGATCACACCATCCTTCATGTTAATATCGAAATCCGCCATCCGGATCCCCTCCGGGGTCAGGTCGGCGATTTTTGTAATTTCCCCTTCCCGGGTGATCCGGAACAGCCTGCCTTCATTATGGGATACGATCAGGTTCCCGTTTTTGTCCGATTTGATCCCGTCGATGATCCCCGTGTTTAAATGCGCCACACTTGAAACATCTTTGGTTTTAACATCCACCTTCATCAGGTAGTTGTTTCCATTTCCCACGAAAAGATTACCGTCAAGGATATGCAAGCCATTTGGATTTTTTATATCATCATCGGCCAGCCAATCGACCAGCTGACCATCTTCCAGTTTGTATATGAGATGTTTCCTTGAGTCGGATACAAAAATATCCCCATCGGGCGATACGGCCACATCGTTCATAAAGGCAGCATCCTGTTTGGGATAGCTCTTCTCAATCGAGGCTGTTTTAATATCGACTATTGTAAGTTCTTTACGCTGAGTAATATAGAGCTTGCCATCATGTACTGTAATACCGGTTGGATTGGCCAGGCCTGTAAGCCATCCGGCATCGATCAATTTACCACCAGAGCTTATTTTTGCGATCGCCTGGCTGGCCTGTCCCGGATTATACCCGTCATAATTGGAAACATAATACTCATTCCCGGCCGGGTCATGAGCTACCGATTCGGGTATCTTAAAGAGCACATCTGTTTCCCATCCCTTGCTGAGTCCATCTGCATAAAAATTATCCGCTCCATCCTGGCACATAAACCCCCACCCCCCAAATGTCTCATACACCTTTAATACCAATTCATTGTCACCCTTTTCAAGGGGCAGGTAAATGGCGTCGAACAGCCCGATGATTCCCAGGAAGGACGGATCTCGTGACTGGTATGCGCTGTTGCCGGTAAACATCAGGCGGCCGTTCAGGAAAATGCTCACCAGGTCGCTGTAGCCAAAATTCAGCTCCATGGTCCTTGCATTTTCGGCATGCAGGATTGTTTTTGCTATGATATAATCCGGTTCAGCCCCGGTACGGCCGGTATACAGACCTATATCAACCAGTCCGGCCGGATCAGCTGAAATACTCTGCCAGTTGATCTCTTTATTTTTATCGCTAAGCGGGTATTTTTTAATATCCTTTTCTGCATACTTGTAAGGTCCTGAATAATCCCAATCGCGGATCATTCCCGGAGCAAGGTCTGTAAAAGGCGGATCTTCGAATTTAATGTCATCGGTTAGCTCATACCTGAAATTGGAGTAAACGGCGGCGGGACTTCTCCCGTCAGAAAACACGCCGATTGATCCGCTGGTTACCCCGTTTTTCAGGTTATGCATCTCCAATGCCGGATCTGTATTATCTCCAATATATAGATTTGCCCGTGTGCCTTTGATCTCCATTTTCATTGTAAACCATTCGTTTTCAGGTAAAACGATCGGTGCCGTATACCCATCCCCGTTACAAAACTGCCATTCCGTTACACCATTGATGGAAGGTGAATACTGAATGGCATCGGGATAGAGTCCCGCCCGGTGGGGACGAACATAAACCCGCTCATAATTTTCGTACGATCCCATCCGGAATATAAGTCCGGGGTAACTCCGCTCTCCTGTCACTATCAGGTCCACCTCAATAATCCCGTTGGTGAACTCCACATCGGATAACAGTGCCGAGCCAATCAGCCCCAGCCTTCCCTCGTATTGAATGGTGTCGGCATTCAGAAACTGCCACCGGGGGGAATCAAAACCGGCTTCAACAGGCTGGGCGGATAGATTGGTTAGAGTGAGTATGAAAAGAAGAATTGCAGTAAGGCGAGACAAGATAGGTTTCATGGCTGCTTGGTTTTGGTTGAACCTATTCCTGAATTCAAATACCGGGCCATCTGGTGTAAATATTTCAATAACAGATAATTAAATCTCAGTGCATGATCATTATCGGCTGTTCTGCAGGCCATTTTTTGTACGATTCCGGACAAACCACTGTCCAAATCTGGTACTAATTGAAGATTAGCACATTTATTACCGGAATATAAGACGTAAACCATAGATACTCCTTATTAGATATTTGTATTTTTACTTTGCTGTTTGTCTGTAAAATTTAACATTATGAGAAGCCTGATAAGGTGGAATTACTTCAGACCCTCTTGGACTAAATTGGGGCTGGTTTGATACATGTTACCAATAAATTGAATACATATGTCTGTATTTCAGCCTTTTTTGATGGAGCGGTTCATGTCAAAGTATGAGCAGGAAGTGGAATATAACCTGTCGGAGAGCGGGGTGCATCCCATGACGCTGGATGAGTTGCTTGAACTGAATCCTGTCATGAAGGATAAACTGCTCGCCACCGAAATCAATTACCCGCATGCGAACGGGATCCCCGAACTGAGAGAAAATATCGCTAGCATGTATAATGGTGCCACCGCGGAAAACGTGCTGGTCACCGTGGGAGCTATTGAGGCAAATTTCAACTCGGTAACGACTGTTCTGGATAAGGGGGACGAGATCGTGGTTATGCTTCCGAACTACATGCAGATCTGGGGTGTGGCTAAAAATCATGATTATGTGATCAAAACCTTTTCACTCCGGGAAGACCATGATTGGAAGCCCGACCTGGATGAACTTGAAAATGTGGTCAGCGAATCCACAAAAATGATCGCTGTTTGCAATCCAAACAATCCTACGGGATATGTCCTCACAGAACCTGAAATGAATACAATAATCCGCGTGGCAGAAAAAGTGGGGGCATGGATCCTGGCCGATGAGGTGTATGCCGGTGCCGAGCAATTCACCGACGAGGTCACCCCTTCATTTTACGGGAAATACAACCGGGTCATTGCCGTGGGAAGCATGAGCAAGTCATACGGCTTGCCGGGCCTGAGACTGGGCTGGCTGGTGGGACCAACAGATGTTGTGGATGCCATCTGGGCACGGCATGAATATACCACCATCAGTGCCTCCATGCTGTCAAATAAACTGGCAGCACTGGCCCTTTCTAAAAAGGTGCTGCCATTGATCAGAAAGCGTGCAAGGGATTATATCAGGAAGGGATTCCCGGTATTGCAGGGCTGGATGAATGAGCATCCGGGTCTTTTTACATGCGTTCCTCCGCAGGCTGCTGCCATTGCCTTTATCAAATACAACCTGGATATTAATTCCACAGAGTTTACGGAACGGCTGGTCCATGAGAAGAGCGTGCTTATTGTTCCCGGCGACCATTTTGGAATGGACCGGTTTTTAAGGATCAGCTTCGGACTGCCGAAGGATTATGTGGAGGGCGGACTGGCAAGGATACATGAATTGATAAGGGAGATCCTGAAATGAATTGAAAATGACATCATGTTTAAGATCAGTCATGCTGTCCGCTAGCTAACGGATCAGTATCTGTTAGATCCTGAAATAAATTGCTAATGACATCCATTTGAAAGATAGTCATGCTGAACTTGTTTCAGCATCTGATTATCAGTGATTTAGATCCCGAAACCCTGATCTGCATCCCCGATCTGCATCGGGGCAGGCAGGGCAGGCAAGTTCGGGATGACTAAATGTCAACTCATCATAAATCTCAGTTTCTGAGTTCTGTGCTTCAGGATGACTTTGGCACAATAATTAACCAGTAAATGCAAATTTCCGAAATAAAAGACCAGGTTGAGCAGGCCGAATCCAGGATAAGGAAATCTATCCGCGAAACCTACCTGGAATATTCCCCCGCATTCAGCGAAATTGCAGGATCCCGGGTTTATATGAAACTCGAAAACCTGCAGCATACAGGTTCCTTTAAGGTCCGGGGCGCCCTGAATAAGATCCTGGCACTTTCAAAAAAGGAAATCGATAAAGGAGTTCTTACTGCGTCGACCGGAAACCATGGCGCTGCAGTTGCATTTGCATTAAACCAGCTCGGAGCCGAAGGAATAATTTTTGTCCCGGAAAACGCATCGGAAACCAAGCTCGAATCGATCCGCCGTATAGGAGGGGAGATCCGGTATTATGGCACAGATAATGCTGAAACAGAGATGTTTGCCAGGGAATATGCCCGGCAGAATAACATGAGTTTTATATCTCCCTATAATGATCCGATGGTGGTGGCAGGGCAGGGGACCATCGGATTTGAATTGATCAATCAGCTCGATGAGATTGATGCAGTTTTTGTATCGCTGGGTGGAGGAGGTTTGATATCTGGTGTAGCCGGATACCTGAAATCTGTTCGTCCGGATATAAAGATCATCGGCTGTTCTCCCGAAAATTCCCAGGTCATGATACAGTCTGTGAAAGCGGGAAAAATTCTTGATCTGCCATCGCTTCCTACACTTTCAGACGGCACGGCAGGGGGTGTTGAGCCCGGTGCCATCACCTTCGAACTGTGCCGCGACCTGGTTGATGATTACATTACTGTTTCAGAAGACGAAATCATTGGAAGCATGAAATTATTCATGTCCTCCCATCACATGATGATTGAAGGAGCTGCGGGAGTGGCTCTTGCATCATTCATGAAATACAAGGAACAATTAAAAGGTAAGAAGGTTGTGATCATTATTTGCGGGGGGAATATTAGCCTGGAAACATTGAAATCCGTCCTGGGAGAGAGCTAAAAACAGAGCATCATGAAAATCATTACACTGGAACAAATAAAGGGGGCCTTGCCAAAGATTGATCTGATCTCATCAATTGAAGAGGGATTTGTTGCTTATTCTGGTGGTCGCGCAACCGTGCCCCCGGTTGGAGAACTATTGCTGGACAGGGGAGAAGTCCATATCAAGTACGGCTATATTTCAGGAGAACCCTATTATGTAATCAAGATTGCCTCAGGATTTTCTGAAAATTCATCCCTTGGACTTCCGTCAGGGAATGGCATGATGCTCTTATTCAGCCAGATGACCGGGGAGCTTATCAGCTTATTGCTGGATGAAGGTTACCTGACAGAGATCCGTACCGCCGTGGCAGGAGCCATCGCTGCAAAATATCTCGCACCATCCACAGTGAATAAAATTGGCATTGTCGGGACAGGTATGCAGGGAAGGCTTCAACTTAAATACCTGCAAAGTATTATTAATTGCACGGAAGTCCTGGTCTGGGGGCGTAGTGAGGAAAATTTGAGCCGGTTTAAAGCAGAGATAGGAAAGGAGAAATTCCATATTGATACCACCCTGGATGCAAGCCGAATCATGAGGGAGTGCAACCTTATCGTAACCGCCACTTCCGCAAAAGATCCTGTCCTTTTTAGCTCGGATCTTCAACCCGGCACACATATCACCGCCATGGGATCGGATACTCCGGAAAAGCAGGAACTGGATCCCGATATTTTAAAGAAGGCTGACCTGGTAGTTGCCGACAGCATTCCGCAGTGCCTGTTAAGAGGTGAGATATTCAAAGCCATCCAAGCTGGCGCAATCCGGCAAGAAAACCTGACAGAGCTTGGATCCATCATATCGGGCACTACTAAAGGTCGAACCTCAAACGGCCAGATTACAGTGGCCGATCTTACCGGAGTAGCTGTGCAGGATATTAAGATTGCTTCAGGTGTTTACCAGGCGCTATAGGAATAGTCTTCAAGTCTTCCAGTTACAAGTCTGCCTTCAAGTCATAAGTCCCCTGGAAAATTGCATGTAGACTTCCCCTGCCAATATGTCACGGGACCAGAATATCATTTAAAAAAATGTTAATCCTGGCCGATAATGGCCTCAGAGGATATTTATAAAATATATTTGCGGTGGGATTTGAGAATTAACAAAAGAAAAACAAATGAGGAATTTGATCGCAAGTGCATTAATCATCGCAGCCGTCGGGCTGGCAGGTTGTAACAGCAAATCAGAAGTAAAGTCGGAAACGGAGGTTGGTAATGATGTAATTCTGGCTGGTAATGATGAGGCAGCCAACAACTACGTCACTGTGCACCTGACTAAGGAAGATTTCCTTAAGAAGGTCATGGATTATGAAAAGAACACTGAAAAGTGGGTGTTTGAAGGAGATAAGCCCTGCCTGATAGACTTTTACGCCGACTGGTGTGCGCCCTGCCGCATGACTGCACCTATCCTGGAAGAGCTGGCAAAAGAATACGGCGATCAGATCAATATCTACAAAATAGACACCCAGACCGAGCAGGAGCTGGCTATGATATTCGGTATTCAGAGTATCCCGACTTTTCTTTTCTGCCCCATGGAAGGCAGACCGGTCATGTCGTCGGGGATAGCCCAATCAGTTGACCAGACCAAAGTGATGTTTAAGAAGCAGATTGACGAGATCCTGCTGGGGAAAGAGATTTAGATTTTTGGTGTCATCCCGAACTTGGTTCGGGATCTAAACAGCTGATAATCAGATGCTGATCCGCTGGCTAGCGCCGTGCCCGACTACCGGCGGGGACAGCATGACAGTTTTTCATCATGATGTCATTAGCAACTCGGTTCAGGATCTTTTACTGTCTGGGAGGAGATTCTGAACCAAGTTCAGAATGACCGATATTCCTGGTTCGGGATGACCATCAGGGCTTCAGGATGACCATCAGGGCTTCAGGATGACCATCAGGGGGTATATTTTCCTGATTTCCATGACAATTTGGCTCCTGCGGAGCTGATTTCCATTGATTGGGTCGATTTTTGAGGGGATTTATTCCGCAAATACAGCGGAAATGAATTATACTGAACTGAAAGAAAAATATAACCAGGTTTTTGATGATGTATCGGCACACAGGATCAAAGAGACCTTCAGTACCCTTGATTTACTGGTAGTTGAATGCAACAACAGGGACCTCTCAAACAATCTCGATAAACATAAGGAGACCTACCGTAATATCCTGAAATATTCATTTGAACTATCGGATGATCCTGAAAAGGAAAAAGTGTACAAAAAGTTAATGAGAAATATCCTGGAACTGACCGATGATATCAGGGAGGACATCATATTAAGTCAGCGTTTGCTCGGGTATTACAAGATGAAGGGAGAGATCGTAAAATCCTCGCAATTCATTTCAACCAAATCAGGCAAACTGATCGATAACCTGACCTTCCAGAAAGAAATCGAAGGAATCCTGGCCGATGTGAATGAAAGGGCAGAAGAGCCACCCGCTATTGACATGGATACCTACAAAAAGTATCTTGTCAATATATTCAGGATCATCTGGTTAACAGATAAATTCAGGGAAAACGAGATCACCATGGTAAAACAGGTGATCAATACCCGGGGTCTGCCATGGTTTGATAAATCAATCCTGGTCAGTGCACTTACCCTTTCACTGATCCGTCATTTTGATCTCGAGAAGGTCAACCTGATGTTCGATTTCCTCGAAGCCCGCGAGCACCAGATCTGGCAAAGATCAATCACCGGCCTTATCCTGGCCCTTCTCATCCATGATAAAAGATTAATCTATTATCCTGAAATAGAACGGAGACTCCAACTGGTAAGGGAACATAAAAATTTCAATAAAAACGTTGAGGCGATTGTCATCCAGTATCTGAAAGCGCGCGAAACAGAAAAGGTGACCAGGAAGATCAGGGAAGAGATCTTCCCGGAAATGATGAAAATCAAATCTACCCTGGAAGAAAAACTGGATCTCGGAGAACTTCTTTCTGAAAAGGGCATGGATGAAAAAAATCCCGAATGGGAAACGGTTTTTGAAGATTCCCCGGGACTCTATGATAAACTTGAAGAATTCTCCACTCTTCAGATGGAAGGATCGGATGTTTTCCTGAGTGCATTTGCCATGCTGAAAAGATTCCCGTTTTTCAACGAGTTGAGCAACTGGTTCCTGCCTTTTTATAAGGAGAATGAAAATATTACCGGTGCACTAACCGGCCAGGATGATGGATTTGATGTGTCAACATTCGTTGAAGGAATGGAGCGTTCATCCATCCTCTGCAACTCGGATAAGTATTCATTCTGTCTGAATGTCAGGCATTTGCCACTACTTCAGAAGAACATGATGATGGAAATGTTCAACATGGAGATGGAGGCCATGAACGAACTTTCATCGAGTGATGAGATGCTTGATGATACCCTGAAAGACCGGACCATTTACACACAGTACCTGCAGGACCTCTACCGGTTTTTTAAGTTGTATCCAACACGGTCTGAATTTGAAGATATCTTCGAAACGCCATTCAGGATCGAGGAAAGCCAGCTGATAAGCATATTAATCGAGGATCAGAAAATATTGCGCAACATTGCTGAATTTTATTTCGAGAAGGATTATTACCAGGAAGCGATAAATATATACGAAAGCCTTTCCAGTGAGGAGGATAATTTCGAAATATTTGAAAAAGTTGCCTTCTGTTATCTGAAGCTGCAACAATATAAAAAGGCACTCGATTACTTCCACAGGGCAGAATTATTCGATAAGAACAAGAACTGGCTCAATAAGAAAATTGCATTTTGCTACAGGAAACTCGATGAACCTGAAAAAGCTCTCAGATATTATGAGGAAGTGGAATCCCAGGATCCTGAAAACCAGTTTATCCAGGTATCAATCGGACATACCTACATGGATATGGAAGACTACGACAGTGCCCTGAAATATTTCTTCAAGGTAGAATACAACAACCCGAAAAACTTCAAGGTATTTCGTCCCCTTGCCTGGTGTTCGTTTGTCCAGGGAAAATTTGACCAGGCTAAAAAATACTTTAACAAGGTCATTGAGAAGGAGGTAAACAAGAACGACCTGGTAAACCTGGGCCATGTGGAATGGTGCTCGGGTGAAAAGAAACAGGCCATCGAACATTACAGGAATGCCCTTATTAAGTCGGCCGGCGATTTCGAATGGTTAACCGGTGTATTTGAGCAGGATAAAAAATACCTCGTGCAGCATGGTATCATGGAATTTGATATCCCGCTGATGATCGACTATCTGAAAATGGTGGGAGAGTGATTAGCTTTCCGCCCTGATATCTTTCTCAAAAATCCTGTACCGTTTATACACCTTTCCTCCGAAACGTTCCATTTCACTTCGTACTTTCGTATTATCTTCAAGCTCAAGGTGGCTATCGATATATTCCATTCTGCTCCGAGTGGCTGTCTCAATAATCTTTACAGCCAGTGCTGCATCCAATCCTATCCCGCGGAAATCTTCACGAATGGCCCCAAGTAACAGGTTTAGCTGTTTTGTTTTCTTTCCCGCCCGAATTATTTGAAAAATCCCGAACGGGAATAACCGTCCCCTTGCTTTTACAATACCTTTACTGACATCAGGCATTCCAATAATAAAGCCCACCACCTCCAGCTTACTGTTTTTAACTACCTTGACGAATTTCGGATCAAGTATGGGAATATACCGGGCTGCGAATTCATCCATCTCTTTGCCCTCCATCTGGTCGAATCCATAAACTTCTGTGAAGGTGTCATTCAGTAGAGATAAAACAGGTCTGATCAGGGATTTCAGGTGTTTTTTCCTGGTTGGTTCTTCGATAGTGACATTGTTTCTTTCCATGAACCGCTGATAGATATTCCGGTATAATTCAGGTATTTCATCCGGGATATCTACCTTGTATACCACCAGGTCGACTTTTTTACTAAAACCATTTTCCTGCACAAGGTCGACCATATAAGGAAAATTGCAATTGGTGGCGATCACCATGGGGGCATCAAATCCATACACCAGGAAGCCCTGGGGATCCTTATCTGAAAACCCAAGCGGTCCAACCAGCTTATCCATGCCCTTTTTCCCGGCCCATTGTCTCACAGCCTCTAACAAAGCATTTGCGACTTCGGGCGCATTCCAGCATTCCATGAAGGAAAACCGGGCATGGTTTTCGTTGTGCAACTCATTGTACCTATGATTGATAATGCCCATAATCCGTCCGTCCACCTTGCCATCTCTAATGGCCAGAAATAAAATGGCATCGCAGTATTTAAAGGATTTATTCTTTGCGGGATTAAAATATTGGCGATCGTCCATATAAATAGGTGGAACCCAGTTGGAATGATCCGCATGGATGCGGGCAGGCAGTTTGATGAAAAGGCGCCGGTCGGCCTTACTTTTAACTTCTCGGATATCTATTTTCATCTAATGCGTTAAGCTGCCGGGAACCTTCCCGTCAGAATCACGGACGAAATATACGTATTTTAGTTTTTAATTCTTGCAGGGCGCAAGGCATTATCATCCGAGTTGGCATAGCCGGGCAGTAAATATGTGATACCCAGGAACTCATCGTTCAATTCCAGGTCATTACCGTTCCATTGCTGGGTAAGTTTGAAATCGATGGTCTGACCGTTCCGGTAAATCCAGAAATCATTTCCCGAACGACGCCAGAAAACACCAGACGGAGAAAAGAGAATGGTCGCATTGCGAACCTGCCCGTCATTGCTGGTTGTCCAGTCAGGTAACAAGTAGGTTTGCTGGGTTGTTTTTTCATACACCAGCAGGTCATTCCCGCAATATTCGGCAACAGTCGTTTCCATACCGGCAAATTGTTCGCCTTTACGATATAAATAATAGCTATTGTCGCTCCTGCTCCACATGATCATTCCTGCATCAGCGATAATTTCAGCCGTCCTTAACAGGTTGTCTTTGCTGTTATAAAAGTCGGGTAGCAGATAAGAAGCCGTCCCATTCTCATCATAAACAATCAGATCGTTCCCGCTCCAGTTGCTGAATGTTCGTGATCCGATCTGTTCTCCATCCACGTACAGGAAGTAATATTTGCCATCATACCGCCAGAGTGTACCATTGTCAGAATATATTGGATACAGGGGAACCGGGTATCCATTGGAGAACTTCTCAAAATGATAGATGGTATAATACTGCAACAATGTATGGTCATAAATCACTTTGTGATCATCATAAGAGGCGATTGATGTGCTCTTTGTAATATCGATCCCGTTATAATAGATCCAGTATTTATTGTCGTGCGACATCCAAAGGGTGGTTGCATCGTATGGCAGGGCCAGTGCTTCATGGAATGAATTGTCCTGGGATCCCCAGAAATTTTCAAACAGGTAATACCTGGACAAAGGGGTATGAAAAATGAGCAGATGATCGCCGCACGAAGCATTGACCGTTTCTGAAGTGATATCCCTGTTGTCGATATAAAAGGTATACTTATTATTGGATGCCTTCCATTTTGCACTGACTGCCGCAGTTGCTCCCGCACCCATCATTTTCTTCTGTTTGTACTCCATGTCGTCTGCGGCCTCTTTTGCAGCAGGGACCGCTTCCGGGATGATTTCCTCTTCAGCTTCATACACCTCTGACTTTTCAGCGAGGGTGGGTTCAACAAAATAGAAATCACCAATCAGGGAAGAGGATTCCCAGGGTGTTTGCATTCCTTCGCTGCGTTTCACCACGGCAGCCCTGACCTGCTTGAAAACATCTTCAATCTTTATTCCCTCGATCCTTATCTGTTTTAACAGTTCCTCGGTATAGAGTCCGTTATCGCCGGAACCATCCGAGGCCACTTTCCCGGGTGCTGTTGCATAGGCAATCAGCGTACCGGTTGGTGCATCAATGAAGGCGAGTCCCTGGCTGGCGGACCGCCAGCTGCGTGCAAATGGATTATTCCGGCAGGCATCCAGGATGATGATATTCATCCGGTTGCCGGCATTTTCCATTTGTGCCAGGACGAAACCCACATCAACGCTTTCATACTCCACTTCTTCCTCAGAATATATTTCTGCGAGTGTGGGGACGAGGAAGTTCTCTCCGTTTACCTGCAAACCATGTCCCGCATAATAAAACAATCCCACACCACCATTACGGATCCTGCCACCAAACGACCGGATGGCCCTTTTCATTTCTTCCAGGTCGGGCAGGTTTTCATATTCCAGCACCTCAAAACCATTATCCCTCAGGGCAACAGCTATGTCGCGGGCATCGTTGGCCGGATTCAGCAGCGGGCTTATAGTATAGTCCGAGTTACCAATTACCAGCGCTACTTTTTGATTGAGTGAGGGCTCCTGGGCATGGAGCGCCCCCAATGCAATGCTGAGCCCAGCCAGCAGAGCAAGACCGATCCGAATTGTTTTTTTCATATTCCGGCTGTTATTCGTTCATACGAAAATAGCAATTTTTGTGCCGATCCCCGGAAGGAATAACGAATATCGATTAATGAACTATGAATTGTGAAGGAAGAGAAACGCTGAACGCTGAACGCTGAACGAGGAATCAGCCGGGCCGAAACCAGGGGCCATCCATGACTAAATAAATATTACTATTTTTACTGGCCTTAAATCATTCACAATCTTAAGGCATGGAAGCGGTCCTCAATTTTCTTACCACACTGGATAAATACATTGGCGGTCATCCCTGGTTTGTCTTTCTCCTGCTGGGTACAGGTGTTTTCTTTACCATCTACCTGAAGTTTCCCCAGATCAGGTATTTCCGTCATGCGATAAAAGTGGTCAAGGGGAGATTTGACAAGAAGGATGATGTGGGTGATGCCTCTCATTTTCAGGCACTTTCAACAGCCTTGTCGGGTACGGTTGGAACAGGGAACATTGCCGGTGTGGCGCTCGCCATTCACCTCGGGGGACCGGCTGCGCTTTTCTGGATGCTGATCACAGCGATGTTCGGGATGACTACCAAATTTGTTGAGGTTACCATCTCGCATAAGTACCGCGATGTATTGCCCGATGGATCCGTATCGGGCGGCCCCATGTATTATATGAAGAAGCGCCTGAACCTCAGGTTAAAGAGCGGAAAGATCATTAAAATTGGTGCGGTCCTGGGTGCATTTTTCGCAGTGGCTACTGTTTTTTCTTCATTCGGAACAGGCAGCCTGCCACAGATTAACAGTATTTCAAATTCAATTTTTTCCACATTTGGTTTAAAGCATATTATCACGGGAAGTGTGCTTTCCGTCATACTGGCCCTGGTTATAATCGGTGGAATTAAAAGGATAGCCAAAGTTACCTCGCGAATGGTTCCGGCCATGGCCATAATCTATTTCGTCGGGGCAATACTGGTCATTGGTACCAATTATGATAATATTATTCCATCAATCATTTCCATTTTCAGCGATGCCTTTACCGGTACAGCCGCACTGGGTGGTTTTATGGGGGCCAGTTTTGTCTTCGCTGTGAACCGGGGAGTGAACCGAGGACTGTTCTCCAATGAGGCGGGACAGGGATCTGCGCCTATAGCTCACGCAGCAGCCCGGGCCCATGAACCGGTCTCAGAAGGTTTGGTAGCCATCCTGGAGCCTTTCATCGATACCATTATCATTTGTACGCTAACCGGACTGGTCTTGCTGTCATCGGGTGTATGGAAGGAAAAAGCGCAAAACCAGTTCCAGAATGCAGATATGGTTTTCCTGGAAGGGACCTATTCTGAAGATAATTCAGCCGATTTTGCCAAAGTGTATCATTTCCTTACGGGAAAAGAAAAGGATACGTTACCCCTGTATCGCGGACCATTAAATATCGAGAATGGCGAAATGACAGGTGAGGTAACCCTGATCAATGCCCGGTCGTTTGCTGAGGAGGTGAAGTTCTACCAGGGAGAGCATCTGTATACGGGTGAGATAAAAATTGAAGATGGAAAACTGCCGGCCAGGAAGGGAAGGAATAAGGAAGAAGAAAATATTGTTGTTGAAGGAATGTCCCTGCTGCACAGTGCCCCTCTCACGACCCTGGCTTTTACGCGGAGCGTGATGGGAGGTTTCGGTAAATACATTGTCTCAATCGGGTTGCTGCTATTTGCCTTTTCCACGGCCATCTCCTGGTCATATTATGGAGACCGGGCCATTACATATCTGATCGGGAACAAATATGTTATCTACTACAGGCTGGTCTATGTGGTTGGATTTTTCTTTGCTGCCTTTACCGATACAACGATCGTCTGGGCATTGTCATATATAACCATTGCCCTGATGACCATCCCTAACCTGATAGGGATACTGCTCCTGTCGAGGGAGATTAAGTCTACCATTAAATCCTACTGGAAAGATTTCAGGAAGGATTGGCCGGATGAGAAATTGCCTGAGTAGGAATAAAGTATTTGAATTAGATGCTGAACTAAATTCAGCATGACTTCTTTATGTTTTTACGAGCAGGGCCACATTCTCCACGTGATAGGTATGCGGGAACATGTCGACCGGCTGGAACCTGTCCACCTTATATTGCCCTGACAGCAACTCAATGTCCCGTGCCTGGGTTGCCGGATTACAGCTGACATAGACTATCTTTTCAGGGTCCACGGATAGTATGGTTTCCACCACATCCTGGTGCATGCCTGCCCGGGGCGGATCGGTGATCAGCACATCAGGCCGGCCTTCCCTTTCGGCAAACTCCTGGTTCAGTACTTCCCGGATATCCCCGCTGTAAAAGACCGTATTGCTGATTTTGTTTAATTCGGAATTGGCCCGGGCATCCTCAATGGCTTCCGGTATGAATTCAATGCCAACCACTTTTTTAGCCTTGCCGGCAATAAAGTTAGCGATGGTCCCGGTCCCGGTATAAAGGTCGTAAAC
>JADHVS010000103.1 GCA_016783865.1 Bacteroidales bacterium | reverse complement strand
AGAAATTTGGAATGTATTCACCTTTTGTTTCCAGGCTTTGCAGCAGGTCTTGTGATGTTTTATAACGTACCCCGCTTGTGTGGGTAAACCGCTGGTTCTTGGAAGCCCCTTCGAGATGTAAACCTCCTCCCAACAGGCTAATATTGGCTGATCCACCAAATTCGGTGGGTCGGCGGTAGGTTATATCCAGCACAGATGACATCTTATCACCGTATGAAGCTTCAAAACCACCGGCAGAGAATCGGATGGCTGAAACCATGTCGGAATTTATGAAACTCATCCCTTCCTGCTGGCCGGACCGGATGAGAAACGGACGATATATCTCAATATCATTTACATATACCAGGTTCTCATCAAAATTACCCCCCCTTACTGAATATTGCGAACTCAGTTCGTTGGTTGAGGATACTCCCGGCAGGGTTTTAATCATAGCCTCAACACCACTCGAAGTAGTAGGCATGTGGTTCAATGTTTTGATGTTGATCCTTGTGATCGTCGTGCTTCTGTCGATTTCTTCACTGACCGAAACTTCATCCAGGCTGGTCACTGATACCTGTAATACCTGATTAATTTCATTGCGGGAGCCTGCTTCCGGTATTACGGCAAACTCCGACTGTTCATAACCCACACACGAAAAAACAATCCTGATCTCTTCGCCGGCAGGGACTGTCAATTCATACGATCCATCTGCTTTAGTGACAATCCCGTATCTGGTTCCCGGAATAGAAACATTGGCAAGGAATATGGGTGTTTCGTCGTAACCTTTAACAATACCATAAATAATGGCGGTTTCCTGGGCAATCAGCAGGGAAGGCAGGTACAGTAACATGGTCAGGATCAGTAATCGCAACTTCATTTGCCCGATCGGATTTGTTTAATTGATTAACTCAATTTGTTTGGATTAATTGTGTTTGTTCAGGGAGAGTTATTGGTTTGCCTCTAGTAGTATTCACTTGCAGACTGAGGACTCGCAGACTTGAATACTTTTAGAATGCCAAGTGTTTCAACGATTTTTATTCTTGAATTTCCCTTCCTCCAGATACTTAAAAAACTCTGCCCACCTGATGGGATTAAATATGCTGTAATAAGGCATTTGACCCTTTGTATACAGTTCATTGTACTGTTCCTGAAGCATATATTTATAATTCAGCCCCGGATCGGGGGTTCCGGAGTAATAGATCTGTGTTTTGATAAGGGCGATATTTTTGTAGGCCCGGTTCATATCGTTATCCGGGAGTTCAAGTGCCAGAAATGCTTCTTTAAATTCTTCATATGTTTTCCATGGAAGGATAATAACCTCTTCAATCATAATGGTATCTGTTTCCATATAGATATCCAATTCAAGATGGAATGTTTTTAATGTGTCAGGAATGATAAGGCCAACTCTCTTATATCCCACGGAAGAAAAAAGTATGGTGTCGTATGGTTCGACAATAAAAGAAAACATCCCTTTCTGATCACTGATAGTGCCCCTGTGTTGATTTTTAATAAGAATATGGGTAAATTGGAGGGGCTGTAACAGTTCATTTCTGATTACACCGGAGAGCTGTATCAGGTCCTGCTTCTGTGTATATCCGGCCAGGGATATAGAAAGCAAAAGGATTAGTATTACTATATTTCGACGCAATAAAATCAAATCAAGGCCTAAAAATAATCAAAAAATATTGAAGCTCCTCGCCGCAAGCGGCGAGGAAACGAGTTCCTGAGTTCGGCGAAGCCAATCTTCGATCCTTTGTAAATATTTTTATTGCGCTCGCTTACCCCGCCGCAGGCAGCAGGGAAACGAGTTTCTGAGTTCGGCGAAGCCAATGCGCTCGCAGGATTCAAACTAATTATAAATCGCTATTCATGATTGTTCAAAAAGAAATTTCACTGCCTCCTTTCCCGAGAGGATATCATCTGATAACGCAATATATAACAAAAAATTTGCCAGAATTACCCCCGAACGGATTGTTGAACTTATTACTTAAACATACCTCGGCGGGAATAACCTTAAATGAAAATGCTGATCCGACTGTGAGAGAGGATTTTGAGTCTTTCATGGACCGGCTTGTTCCGGAGGATGAACATTATTTTGTTCATACCCTGGAAGGAGCCGATGATATGCCGGCCCACCTGAAATCATCTATCCTGGGTCAGTCCATTAATATCCCTATTACTGATCACCGGTTGAACCTGGGTACCTGGCAAGGGATTTACCTCTGTGAGTTCAGGGATCATGGTGGATCCAGAAGACTGGTAATGACTGTGCTGAGCTAATGTTCTAAAGCAGATCACAAGGAATTATAAAACATCTTACGACTCTTTTTACCCCTGTTAATTTTTTCTAATTTAGGATCCTGACTAATACAGATTTTAAGGATGGAAAAACTAATGTTACTGGGCGATGAGGCCGTTGCTCAGGGAGCTCTGGATGCTGGTTTATCAGGATGTTACGCATACCCGGGTACGCCTTCTACTGAGATTACCGAGTATGTTCAGGCCTCTATAATGGCACGGCAGAATAATGTCCGGAGTGAATGGGCCTCAAATGAGAAAACAGCGATGGAAGCTGCCCTGGGTATGTCGTATGCAGGAAAAAGGGCACTGGTATGTATGAAACATGTGGGCTTAAATGTAGCCGCCGATCCTTTTCTCAATTCAGCAATAACCGGTGCGAATGGAGGTCTTGTATATGCTATAGCCGATGATCCTTCGATGCACTCATCTCAAAATGAACAAGATACACGCTATTATGGAAAATTTGCCATGATCCCGGTATTGGAACCGGCCAATCAGCAGGAAGCTTATGATATGGCCTATTATGGATTTGAATTGTCAGAGAAGTTTCGGGTTCCGGTAGTCCTCAGGCTCACCACCAGGCTTGCTCATTCCCGGGCCGGGATCAGAAGAAAAGAGATGCAAAAACAGAATGAACTCAAATTACCGGGAAATCCATTGCAGTTTATTCTATTGCCCAACATGGCCAGGAAGAGTTATAATCATCTGCTGGAGCTTCAGAAGGATTTTGAAAAGGAGGCGAAAGAAGGTTCATTTAATGCACTTATCGACGGTCCAAATAAAGAATTTGGGATCATAGCCTGCGGATTGGCTTATAATTACCTGATCGAGAATTTTATTGATCATAAATCTCCCTATCCGGTCTTAAAAATTTGTCAGTATCCTGTACCGGTTGATATGATCAGGGAGCTAATTAAGAAAGTTAACAATAAGGTCCTGGTGATTGAGGAGGGCTTTCCACTGGTGGAAGAAATGCTCAGGGGGTATTTAGATGATGGTTTGGAGGTAAATGGAAGGATGGATGGGTATCTACCCAGAGCCGGAGAATTGAATCCCGACCTGGTAGCTAATGCACTGGGACTGCCCGGGAAAAAAATAAATGAGGTACCTGATTTTATATCAAATCGTCCCCCTGCTCTGTGTAAAGGATGCAGTCATATCGATACTTTTTTAGCCCTCAATGATGCAATCGCCGAATTTGGCGAGGGACGGGTATTTTCAGATATCGGATGCTATACACTCGGAGCTTATCCACCCTATAATGCCATTTATACATGTGTAGATATGGGGGCATCACTTACCATGGCCAAAGGAGCTGCAGATGCCGGTTTGGTTCCGGCTGTTACTGTAATTGGCGATTCAACTTTTACACATTCAGGAATCACCGGGCTGTTAGATGCCGTGAATGAAAAGTCGCCCATTACTGTCATCATATCCGATAATTCAACCACTGCAATGACGGGTGGTCAGAAATCTGCGGCCACCGGCCGGTTGGCAGAAATATGTAAGGGGATAGGTGTGGAGCCCAATCATATCAGAACCATCATTCCTCTGAAAAAGCACCACCAGGAAAATGTAAGTATTATCAGGGAGGAACTGAAATATGATGGAGTTTCGGTAGTGATATCAGAGCGGGAATGTATTCAAACGGCCGTTAGGAAGAGGAAGTGACGAGTGACGAGTGACAAGTGACGTGTGAAGATTGAAGAGTGAAGAGAAGAACGAAGAACCAACTTTAAAAAATCCATTTATGAAAAAAGATATAATATTGGCGGGAGTAGGCGGGCAAGGTATTCTGTCCATCGCTGCGTCTATAGGCATGGCAGCACTCAGAAATAACCTGAACCTGAAGCAGGCTGAGGTGCATGGTATGAGTCAACGGGGTGGAGCTGTTCACTCCAATTTAAGGATATCAGATGAAGAAATCGCTTCAGATCTTATACCGTTGGGAATGGCTGACATGATCCTTGCGGTTGAACCCATGGAAGCGTTAAGGTATATGGCCTATTTGTCTCAGGAAGGCTGGATCATTACCAATTCAAATCCTTATGTTAATATTCCGGATTATCCGGATATTGAAAAAATTTACGCAGAGATCAGAAAGTACCCGAACCATATTATTCTGGATGCGGATCAGATGGCATCTGATCTGGGAACAAAGAAAGCCAGCAATATGGTCATTTTAGGAGCTGCTACACCCTTCCTCGATATTCCATACAACTGCTTTGAGGATGGTATTCGTGATGTGTTCAGCAGGAAGGGAGAGGATGTGGTTAAATTGAACCTGGATGCCCTGAGGACGGGGAGAGCCGTGAGTCGTGAGTCGTGAATCGAGTGTGGGTGTGAGTGTGAGTTTTGTAGTAGATAATATAAAATCAATATATGTTTAATAACGAGGATCTTGAGTTATTTAAATCCAGGGGGATTTTGCCCGAACAGGTTGAGGTACAGCTTGAAAACTTCAGGAATGGATTCCCATTTATACGTTTAGATGCCCCTGCAACTCCCGGTAATGGTATTATACAATTATCGGATCAGGACATTGAAAAATACACACAGGTTTATGAAGACCGCATAGCCCAGCTTGAAGTTGTCAAGTTTATCCCGGCATCAGGGGCTGCAACCCGTATGTTTAAAGAATTATTTGCTTACCTGGAAAAAGCAGAGGGAGCGGACAATGAAGCATCATTGCTGGACACATTTCCCAGCCTGAAAAATCTGATACTATCTGTCAACAGACTGCCCTTTGTCAGTGAACTTAAGGAGATACTGGAAGCAGAAGGACAGAACCTGGATGAACTGGTTTGCGCTAATGAAGCCAGACGATTGATACAGATAATATTGTCTGAGCAGGGTCTCGGATACGCCGATCTGCCTAAAGGCCTGATCAGGTTTCATTCATATCCGGATCAGTCACGTACATCATTTGAGGAACACCTGGTAGAAGGAGCACAATACGCAAAATCAGGTGACTCTGAAGTCAGGTTGCATTTTACTGTCTCGCCGGAACATATTGATTCTTTTAAACATCACCTTGAAACAGTCAGGGTATTTTATGAAGAATTGTTCAGGGTCAGGTATATTATTGAGTTTACAATTCAGCAACCACATACAGATACCATTGCTGTTGATATGAATAATAATCCGTTCCGCGATGATGACGGACAAATTGTGTTTAGACCGGGTGGTCACGGAGCCCTGCTGGGGAACCTGAACGGATTGGACCAGGATCTGATTTTCATAAAGAATATTGATAACATTGCTCCTGACAGGATGAAGGGTCTGACCAAACAATATAAGCAAGCCCTGGCCGGGTTATTGATTGAGTTCCAGGACCGGGTATTCGGGTATCTCAGGGACCTGGTAAGCACTGAAGTATCGATAGATCGTTTGAAGGAGATTTGTGAATTCGTTGGTGCCAATATGTGTAAAATGGAAGAGCAGGTGGATCCTGGATCGGCCAATGATTTAAAATCATCTTTATCAAAGATACTCAACAGACCTATCAGGATAGCAGGTATGGTGAAAAATGCAGGGGAGCCGGGTGGCGGCCCATTCTGGGTCAGACAAACTGATGGCACAGTTAACCTTCAGATTGTGGAGCCAGCTCAGATCTCGCCTGAGCAGGCAGATCTATTGAAACAATCGACACATTTCAATCCGGTCGACCTGGTGTGCGCGGTCAAAGACTATCAGGGTAAACTATTCGATCTTCTGGAATTCAGGGATCCTCAAACAGGATTCATAACTGAGAAATCGATATCAGGTAAACCGGTTAAAGCACAGGAGCTTCCCGGTTTATGGAATGGTTCGATGGCTGGCTGGAATACCTTGTTTGTTGAGGTTCCAATTGAGACATTTACCCCGGTAAAAACAATATATGACCTGATTCGGGAGGAACATTTATCAGATTAACAACTGGTTTTAATCTACTTCAGGAAGTTTTAGTCGCTTTGATAACCCGACTGGCTTAGAAGCGTCCAGCCGGATGCCCAGTTGAATGTGCCGAATGCACCCTTAAATGGGACATCATCAAACCATTCTGATGGGTATTCAGCCAGGGTATCAAAGGCAATCTGAGGAACAAGGTTAAGTGATTCCTCGGAATAAATAATCCCCGGGTCCTTTATCCGGTTTAATCCATCCTCAAAATGATCTTTGAATTCGGAGTCCTGTTCAGTTATATCAAGGGCATTTTCACTATAAACAAAGAATTGGTTTTCAGGATCATTATCCTGGATATCATAAAAAAGACTATTTAATATTCGCAGTCGCTGACTGGTAAATTGCTGGTAGCTGCTTTCTACCTCTTCTTTATATTCAAGTGCCACTCCATATTGTTGATTGACCAGGATGGAATTAGCTATGATGCCGCCTGCATTTCTACTGAATTCGATCAATCTTAAACCGGATTCGGACCCCGAACCAATAAAGGTCAGGTTAAAGAGAGATGGGACAGAGTAGGGCCGTCCATTTTCCGGGAATGTGCCACCGTTGCACTCCAATAAATGATCTCCTTCGTTTTTTCTCTCAATACCTAACCAGAACTGACCGTTTCCCCTGTAGCCTTCATCGTAATCAAATGCATCATCTCCACAATAAGCGGCAACAAGGTATTTGCAGTTGACGGTGCCACCAAAAAACTCAAATCCATCGTCGGCATTTGATATTACTTCAACATGCTCAACGGTTGTACCACTTCCCACTCCACCGAAAGTCAATCCGTTAATTTCGTTACCATCTCCGATATTCGTTCCGCCATGCCGGATAGAGACATATCTGAGAATACCTGAGTTGTCATCGTCATTATTACCTCCGTATACACTTCTTGGTTCACTTAGGGGGATCCCTTCTATTGAATTTTCATTGTATTCTGAATTCAGTCTGGCATTGCCAAGAATGATAAGTCCACCCCAGAGCCCCTTTGATTTTACCGGAACCGATCCTTTCAGGTCATCGCCTTCACAGGTGAGAATGATTGGATTAGTTAGGGTGCCGTCTGCCATTATCTGGCCCCCTCTTGCCACGATCAAAGCACTGGCGGCCGTCCCTTGCCCCGTGCGGGCACGGATGATAGTACCAGGTTCTATTGTGAGCGTTTGTCCATCATTGACAAAAACAAATCCCTCCAGAAGATAAGTTTTATCTTTGGTCCATGTTACAGTCCCGGTTCCGCTTCCGAGGTCCCGAACAGTTTCCTCTTCATCAATGATATAATCGCTTTTCCTGCAGTTTTGAACCGAAAGGGCCAATACCAGGAGTACAATGAAAAAAAGATGATTTGATTTCAATGGAGTAAGTTTTTAGCGATTAAAACCTGACTTCAAAATTTAAAAAAATATATGACTGGTTATCCAGATTGGCTGCATAGGGATACCAGTCCTGATAATTCAACGCGATTTTTAATCCTTTAACAGGCTGATATTCTAAACCTGAAATTATGGAAGATCCATCCTCTGCAAGATTCCATGGTTGATCGCCTTCAGTCGGTATATTTGACATCAGCTTGTCATAACGTCCGAATAATTCGAATTTTTCATTCAACTGATATGAAATATAGGATGAATATCCCCACTGGTCATGATCAGGTAAATGGTTTTTATTGAACTTGTAGTTATATTCAAGTCCGACTGTAACTGGTCTGAATTTATATCCCAGAAAAGTGGATAAAGTTGATTGGACAAAATCGTCATTTACAAGGTCTGAAAATACCCTGATTATCAGATCTTTATGTGGGTAAATTGAGACACCAAGTCCTGTTTTAAAATGGTCATCACTTTGCAGGCTTGAATACCCTTCACCATTCATCATGGTTATATCAGCAGAAATAAATGGACTGAACCGGTAATGAAAACTTGCTCCAAGATCTGCCTTATCCCCAAATTTATGTTTGTCCTGGAAAGATTTTTCAATGTATCTGTGGCCCCACCATGTTTCCTGAAGGTCAAAATGATCGATATCAATAATGCCGAACTTGAAATATATTTTATTTTTCTCGTAGTACAGTGCTGCAGTTTTGAAATAGGCATATCTTCTTATCCTTGAATATTCGGAAATATCATTTGGACTGCCTATATCCAATTTCACTTCAGCAGAAAAATATTCGTTAAGGTTTGCAGAATATCCGAAATAGGCTCTTCTGACCTCGAAAGCTGAAGATTTATTTTCATGACCAATACCTGTATAAACATTTGCGAAGATCCGCCCAAAGACTTTCCCCTCGGGGTAATCTGGTGAAGAAAGCAGGGTATCATTTTGAGCATGGAGGTTAATTAGAGGTAATCCCAACAATGATATTAACAGCAGATGCTTTTTTATTCGCATGGTTAACAATGGATTAACGGATGTGTTAAAATTAAAATAATTTTAAGTTGAGTAATTCACTACTGAAAAACTTAACATAAATATAAACATCGGAAAATAAATACTTAACAACTATATAATATTATTACATTCAGAATAGAAACTGACAAATCAGCAAAAATGAGATACACAATTATATTACTTTTAATCCTTTCGTTCGTTTAAAATTTTTAATCAATTGAAAACAAATTGATGAACCTGGTTTTTTACCAGGTTTTTTTATCGGTGGATATAATACTTCATGATATTTCATAATTTTAGATTATCTGGCAAAAGGAAAATTAACGGATATGATTACAGAATTTGAGAATTATAAAATTCTACTTGTTGATGACGATCCTGACAGCATTGAGTTTATTAGCTATAATCTTAAGAAAGAAGGATTTAGGGTATATTCAGTCAGCAATGGCATTGAGGCTATTAAAAAAGCCAGAGAGACTATACCACTTATCATCTTGCTCGATATCATTTGCCTGAAAAAGTATTTACGTGGGAGGAGTTTTTTCATTCCGTATGGGGAGATAAAATCATTGTGGATGACAGGACAATTGATGTTCATATCCGTAAACTGAGGGAAAAAATAGGTGAGGAATATATCAAGACGATAAAAGGTGTAGGTTATAAGTTTGTTGGATAGATGCTGGTTGCTTCCACCATGTTGCTTCTGTACCGATAAATAGTTCCTAATAAATACCCTTCCGTTAGTTTTTGGTGTTTACCACGATTCCGTTATTAATGCTGTAATGTAGGAAAGCTCTTTGAGCCTTTATCAGATGAAGGGCATGCAGCAAAAGGTTTTTTGATTCCGAAAGGATGTTCATGTACAAGGTACTGTTCTTGGTTCCGGTCTCTTTATTTTTTATCCTTTTAAGTAACCGCTTATTATTCCGTGTGATCAATTCAAGTAAATCCCGCTGCTGCTGGGAAAGTTTCTCCATATCTTCAAAAACACCTGATTCAAGAAGATTCAGAATTTCTTTGAAAAACTTTTTAAGCTGGCTGCTTAACTCTTTTATCTCTTCAATCTGACTTCGAGGGGGAGGGGCATGGTTGTTATCGATGTATTCAAAAATAGGCTGAGAAATGAATGTAAGGCAATTTACTGTTTCCCTGAGATAGTCTACTACCTGAACATAGTGATGCCCGGTTTCAACATCATCAATTTGCAATTTCGAGATCACCTTTGGCAGGTTATTTTTTAATCTCCTGGTTGAATTGCTCAATTCATTTACATCTTTAAGGATCTTTTTAGATTTTTTCCTTTTCATCTCGGTCAGGGCCTCCAACGATTGCTCATAGAGGGTAGGTACCACCGTCAGGATCTTTTTAACATTCTTTGTGCATGAGTCTATAACTGTTGTACCATCTGCATTGGTTAAAAGGGAATCTTCCTCTATGAGGCTCTTTTCTCTATGAGACCTTTTCCTGTGAAGCCCGTGAGTTTTCAAGATGATAAATCCTGCGATCAATATCAGGATGGTTATAGCAATGAATCCACCTGCATATATTAAAAGTGCTAATAAAAATGATACTGTGAAGGCACTTAATGCAGTAAAAAACCAACCACCGATAACAGTGATCACGCCTGTGATCCGGTATACAGCACTCTCCCTTCCCCATGCACGGTCAGCCAGGGAAGTGCCCATGGCAACCATAAAAGTTACATAGGTAGTGGATAGGGGTAGTTTCAGGGAAGTGGCCAGTGAGATTAACGCGCTGGCTGCAACCAGGTTTACTGATGCTCTAACCAGATCGAATGAGAGGTTTTCCTTCTTTTTTCGAAGAGCGAAAGCTTTCGAATCAAAGCGCTTGTTAATAAACTGGGCGACAGGTTTTGAAGATATTTTTGAAAAGACGCTACCTAATTGTATTGATCCTCTCAAAATGTTTCTTGACAGTGCGGTTGAGTTAAATCTTTCATAGCCTTCATCCTGCCGGCTGAGACTGATTTCAGTTTGAGTAACAGACTTGGCTTTCTTAGATAAGAATAGAGTAACCACCATGATAAGTCCGGCAGCCAGCAAGAAATAGGTAGGGGTTTTAACCGGGCCTGCCAGTGCTGTCATTGCGAGTGCGGAAGAATCTGAAAGACCGGAATCTGCAAACGTCTTAAATGATTCTAATCCAGCCAGGGGAACTCCTATGAAATTAACCAGGTCATTCCCTGCAAATGCCATAGCAAGGGCAAATGTCCCTATCAGGACAATTACCTTAAGTACGTTAATTTTAGTAAAAAACAGAAGCAATTGAAGAATGATGGACCATCCTGCCATACTCACAAGCAAAATCGTCCAGGTATGTTCTTTTATCCAGGTTACGGTATCGGAAGGGATGAGAGAAGATCCTTTGGCTCCCTTAATAACTATAAAATAGGTAATGATACTTATTGCCAGACCACCCCAGATGGAAGCCAGGTACCTGTACATTTTTTCATAGTTAAAAGTAAAAGCAATACGGACGATCCATTGTATTGACAGACCCACAACAAAGGCAATAACCACTGAAAGGAGAATGCCGGAAATAATCAGGAGGGCGGAGCTCGTATTGATATAATTGCTCATGTTAGAAAATGCCTCCCCTGCCTGTCTGATTTTTATTATTGAGACAGCAACAGCTGAACCAAGTAATTCAAAAACAACTGAGACTGTCGTTGAAGTAGGCAGTCCAAATGTGTTAAACATATCCAGCAGCAATACATCGGTAATCATTACTGCCAGGAAGATGATCATGATCTCTCCAAAAAAGAACTGATCGGGATGAAAAATCCCTTTTCTGGCCACTTCCATCATGCCACTTGAAAATGTTGCACCTACTAAAATCCCTGCTGCAGCAGTTATCATAATCCACCGAAAGGGAGCGGCTTTTGAACCTATGGATGAGTTCAGGAAGTTAACAGCGTCGTTACTTACGCCTACAATGAGATCTGAAATTGCCAATAGAATAAGGACCGCAGTGATAAAAATAAAATAAATTTCCATCAGAAGTTATTGGAATGAACAGGGTAAAAATAATAAAATTGTTTATTCCATTTAGGAAAGATCAGCCTCTCAATATTAATTTTATGTTAAATTTAGAATATTCCATAAAAATAGTATATGAAAATCGATATTTCTTATATCTGAAAGGAAATAAATTTTAAAAGAAATGAATGCGAGAAAGGTACAGAAATTTTATCTGTCGCAGCGACGATTTGAAAATGAATACCTGAACAGCATCAATCTGTCTACAGCGAAAAATTCCTAGTTAGATCTTGTCCTGACAGTGGTTGATTCGTTGATCCAGCAACCGACTGTATAGGGTTGCCCTTCCTGGAACCCATGGAAAAATGCATCCTCCACGTTTGGAAAATATTGTGAATATTTATTGACCAGTTCATTGGCTTCTGCTGCTGCGGATTCATCGACATTCCTTGCCTTAATAAATTTATCAACAGCTACCCAGAAAATGGCACTCTTTTCGAAATCGTTTTCACCACAGGTTTTAGTGCTTGAGGCATATAAATTTCCTATGAGCATATAGGGAGCTCCCCAGTCGGAATTTAATTTGATGGCTTCCAATGCATTGCTTCTCGACTTACCGTACTGGTCGAATTTCGTGTATTCAATCAGGGCCAGTTCATAATGGAAGTTTGCCTTAGTATCGGCATCTTCTTCAAGGCTGATCGCTTCTTCATAATAGGTGGCTGATTTCCTATACTCTTCACGGACCAGGAACAATTTGGCAAGGTTATATGCGGCTCCGGAGGATGGTTCAAGTTTGTAAAGAGATTCCGAAGTAGCAGCAAAAAGATGTGTTCCCTCGCATTTTTGTTTTTTAAGTAATGCGGTTATTTTCTTCAAAAATTCTATATCCTCCGGGGCCTGTTTAAATTTTGGAGTAAATATTTTTACCAGGTCATCGCAGGAAGCTGCTCCGCTCTCGGAAAATATGGCTTCCACATTGGTCAGTGCCGTATGGGCACGCTCATTGGATTCCTTTTTCAATATGGCTTCGAGAATATCAGTCGATACCAGGTAATTGTCAATTACTTTCTGAGCATCAATTTTACCCATCTTAAAAAGAGCATTGGTGACTTGCATGTATGTCACCAAAACGGCTTCTTCAGTATTAGCTTTGCTAATTTCAACCGATTGCCCCAGATAGCCATATACCTCTTCAATGGATTCACTCTGATACCGCAACAAATCGATCCCTTTCCTACCCAAAACCAAACCTTTCTGTCCGAAATACTCAATCCTGCGATCATATACCATCATTAGGGTGTCAACCAGTTGGTTTATTCGTTCAGGATCTTTCTCAATCAATAAATATTCCCTGTAAATCTTGATACCATACAGGTAAATATTTTTACTGGAAGCAGGGCATTCATCAAATACAACCTTCCATGAGCTTAACGCATAACTGTATAAATCAATCTTCATGAACTCACTCATGGTTGAGAGATGGTTTGCACAATCCATCCTGGCTGCGCTGTCAGCTCCATAGTTTGGATTATTGTAAATGTCTGAGCCGTTTTGTCCCTGAAGGAATGAAAATCCTGAAATGCCGATAAATAGAAAAAAGAATGCAATTTTCTTCATGATAACTCTAATAATTTGATTAGTTGTGATATTCATCGCGAAAATACCTAAAAATGTTTTTTTATGATTCATTTATTTAAAAAACTTCAAAAAACATTCCAAAAATCAACAACAGGCATAACATACTGATTTTTTTCTAATATAGAGGTCCCGTTTGATCAAAAGTCGTATTGATTAAAAATTTTCTGTTAATAAGTTATTTTTTTTAATTTTATAAAGTGCTTGTAAATTGATTTTCTTAATTTACGTATTGAAATTTGAAAACCTTATTTCATATAAAATGAAAATACTAAGAACCATTGTAATCATTCTGATCATTCTGGTCCTGATACCAGTTGTGAGTTGGCTATTCTGGAATTTAAAACCGAGTCGACCGATAGATTTGCTGGTTCTCGATAAGACTGTTCTTTCCTTGGATCACGAGGAGCACAGGGCTCTTTTCTGGCTGCTGAACAATGAGAAATTTGTCAAGTCAGATAAAAAGGCGTATAATAAAAACAAGGATTATTTTGGATTTCATCCTCAGAAACCACTGAAGGCCAAAAAGTATGATATCAACAGTAGCTTCAAGATGGAGGAGATCGATGAAGTGGTGGCCAGTAATGATGGTATTTATTATGCCGACATGCGTGGTGTATATTTTAACGAATGGTATGAACGACCAATGGCCAGCGGCATGGGAAATATCATTGAAGGAGGATTAAATAATTCTGATTATCTCCTGTTAAAAAGGATGTACGAGGAAAACAAGCTGATCGTAATGGAATATAACTTTTTCGGACCCCCGACAGATGAATTTGTCAGGTACAGAACCGAAAACCTGATAGACGTTCACTGGACTGGTTGGAGCGGAAAGTACTTTCACCATTTAAATCTGAAAAGGTCGAAGGATATTCCTGTCTGGGTTGCCGATGCAGTTAAATCGGGGAATAATGGAGAGTGGCCATATTTGGGCAGCGGCATTATTCTGATCAATGAAGTTAATAAAAAATATATTGTTCTGGAGGAAGGAGTACATCTCGATGTAAATGTTCCGGAAATTCAGACGGGTGAAGCAGGATTTGAGGGAATCACGCTGCCTGATGTAGTGCCTTATCCAAACTGGTTTGAAATCAATACTACCGATCAGAATACGGTTTTAGCTGAATTTAAAATTCATATTAACCTTGATGGCAAGACAATCCTGGATCAGTATAATATTCCATCCCGGTTCCCGGCCATTATAAAATCGGGTAATGGGGCACCCATATATTACTTCTGTGGTAATTTTTCACAATATGATGTGCGAATGATAACGGCCAAATTAGCGGGAATACGCACATTTGAGAAGCTGTTTTACAGCAACAAGCCCCATAGTAATTCCAAGTTTTACTGGACCTATTATTTGCCCCTTGTTTCAGAAATTATCGACGATTATCAGCAGGAATCACATCCTGAATAATATATTAATTTTACCAGAGAGGCTGCCTAATTTTTATAGTTCAGGCAGCCTTTTTTTTTATTCCTGAATTGACTATTATATGCTTAAAGTCGCTCTAATTCAATCTGATCTCCTCTGGGAGAATGCACCGGGTAACCTGGATCGTTTTTCAACAAAAATTGGACAGTATAAGAATAAGGCGGATATAATACTGCTGCCTGAACTTTTCCCGACAGGTTTCACAATGAGCACCGCTGAATTTGCGGAAAACATGGATGGGAATACCGTCCAGTGGATGAAGTCACAAGCTGTTTCAGCAAATGCTGTTATAGGAGGGAGTATAATTATTGAAGACCAGGGTAATTATCTGAACAGGTTCCTTTGGATCTCACCAGATGGTAAGGGGGCCTGTTATGATAAAAAGCATTTATTCAGTATGGGTGAGGAGGATAAGCACTTTACAGCCGGAAATGACATAAAAGTTGTTGAACTGAAGGGATGGCGTATCCGGTTGAATATATGTTACGACCTGAGGTTTCCTGTCTGGAGCCGCAATACCGGAGACTATGATCTGTTAATTAATATTGCCAATTGGCCGGAAAGCAGGAAAATGGTTTGGAAAACTCTTCTTCATGCCAGGGCCATAGAAAACCAGTGTTATGTGATAGGTTTAAACCGTATTGGCAGGGATGGCA